>CAZIWX010000129.1:0-6698 GCA_964543125.1 uncultured Lentisphaeria bacterium
ATAAAGCTCTAATGAACACAAAACACTACCGGTTAATGTATAGGCTATACCAGTTAGCAGCCCAAATTCCAGCGCGATGGATAGCCCAAAGAACCAATTGAATCCGATGTAACAAAAATGAATAAATCCGAAAATGAGGGAAGAAATCAGCAGGGCATGGATGGTGCCCAGACTGTTCTCGGTAATCCGGTAAATAATTCCCCGAAAGATAATTTCCTCCCACACTCCCATTACACTAAAAATGATCAGTGGTTTGAACAGTACGGTAGGGGGGTGAATTGTGACGGGGGAGTAATATCCCAATAGATATAAAATGCCGGTTACAAAGGTTATTAATGCAAACCCAATTCCAAAACCCGTTAAACTATCCTGAAAAAAAGGCCTTCCGGCTAACTCGCTGACTTCCCGCTGTTCCATTTTTTTTATAAAATATTTTATAGGTACCCAACATAATTCCGATGATGATAATTCCCTGAATGCCTTTTGATGTTTGTTCGTTCAAATCCAGGAATCCGAAGGCGGGTCTGAGAATTATTTTGGCTGCGACAGGGATAATCATAAAGAGGAGTGTCCCGAAGATAATTCTAACGAATGGATTATTTAGTGGTGCCTTATTCAATTATAGCCCACCTTTAAAAAAGGTTTTATTTTCACTCTTTTTAATGCCCTCCCATGCATGATCCCCGGCGGTAATGGTTTTCGCGGAAGGTTAGACAAACAGTGCACCACCAGGTTGCCATGCTTAATACTTTTCCGGGTGTTCGCTGATCGATAAAGGTGGCTCTTCCCAGGGCTGCATTCCAGCGGCAAATGTTTCTGCGAGGTAAAATGTCCGGTTTAATTAAAGCTCTTGCTTTATATTAGCACGCCAAACCCAATTGCATTTCTATAAAATATACACATAATGTTCAAGCCTGCGGCACGAGATGATACAGTAAACGGATTTTCCACATCAGTGCACCTGCCCGGGAATATCCCAAAATCAAAGTCCAGCGGGCAGCTCACCTCGTTACCTTCAAGCTATGGTTCGAGCAGATATCGTTAGAGAATGCTATTTTGCTTTCATTCAGTTCCCAAGTGTTTATCAACCACTTCTTTTGCTTTTCTTTGCTCCAGTTCTTCAGCTACCGCTCTGGGAACACATTTCTTATTGACAGGATTAAAATAGGTGGATAATGACTTTGCCAGCACCAGTGCAACCGGTATTCCAACCAAGCTTATAAATAATCCCGCAATTTGGAATATTGTGGCTATTGTTAAAAGCAAACCTAAGGGAAAATATAGTATCCTAATAACAAAACCAAAAGATTCCCACAGTTTGTTTTGATCTTTATTTAAATCCTTTTTATCAATCATTACCTTAGAAAACGGGGCCAATAGGAATTTTGACAATTCGATCAGTCCTAATCCGATAGGTGCTCCAATTACGGTAATGACAAGTAAACCGCCTAATAAAAATGTTATTAGAGCTGTTAAAAACCCCAAAAACGGGATATGCCATAAAATGTTACCTAAAGTCTTCATGCTTTCCTCCAAGTTACAGAAAAGGTTATTTCTTAATAACCTTTAACTGTTTGAAAATTCAATAATCAATGAACATTAATAATATTTCAGGTCACTTTAAGGTGGATGCATAGTCTTTCTCCTTTTTTAAAATATTTTATAGGCTCAAACGTTCAAGCTTACGGGTGGGCGCGAGAAATGAGCGTCCGTGTGAAACGATTTGTCAGGTTTTTCAAATACATTTACCAGTCCAGTTGATGTTCAGGGACACCAATTGATGCCCCGTACTTTCTTGCTGCTTGTTTTTTGTCATTATCCCCCTTTGCATATGCGAATATTCTTTTGTGAAAGATTACAAAATCGGTCATGGAGTCAGATAGATTTGCATACCATTTTTCACGGATTGAATTTGAAACAATATTTGCAACGTCCTCCATATCTTTATCTGAACCCTCAATATAAATGGCGGTCCAGGCTTTAGGTTGCCAATCAACTGCCTTTTTTTTAACACTCCAGGTTTCTTCTTTTGTGATTGTTATCCTCGCGTCTGTTAAGACGGTTGTATTTTTAAGACTCTCTTTCAAAATCAATCCCGTGTACATTGCGAATATCTCCTGTTTGTAAACTTATAATTATACGGATTCGCATAAACCGCGGTGCGTTTGATTTCTGCCCGGATAATAAACAGTAATATCTCTTTGAGGATACGAGCTAAACCCTTTAATATCAAACAGAACCAATTCAGGATTTGCGCATAGATCATAATGAGCTTCACAACCTCATGCCCCGGGAGTTCGCCGGAGCGTCTGGCGGCTTACAACTCTCTGCCTTAAAACAGTTGTAAACAAAAGTACGAAAGGCCGCCCGGACCTGATCCAGGAATTCAGCCGACATTCTTTTACACGCCGGGACACATGTTTCCCGGTAAGCATGAATTTTTCCGGCGGCCGTCCCGAAAGCCAATTCCATGGCCGTTCTCCTGATTAACTATGTTTTTACACTTAGTGAATGTTACTCCACCCATAGCGGGTTTCCAAATTTAATTATCCACAAGCCCGGCTGTTCCCAAGCTACTCTTAAAAAATTGCGTGATTTAATCCTAAAGCAGGCCGGTTGCCAAACCATCCAAAAGCCTGCCTGCCACTAACGCTTGACTTACACCATGGGAAAAAATTAGCTTTTCACGGCTGATGGGTAACAACCGGATTGCCCATGAAAATTTCTCATAATTCACTTTTGACGGTCATTTCCATTGCCGCACCCGCCGGGTGGGGGATTCGGTGAATTATATTCCTTTGGAATGCCATTCCCATTACTCCCTGCTGCGGGGTACGCTGTCCCATAAATTTCTGCCCGCGCTGCTGTTGCAAGCCGGACACCGGCGCTTTGCCTTAGCCGACACAGACGGCGTGTACGGCCTGATCCTGCTGAATCAGATGGCCGAGGAACACGGGTTGGACATGCTGGCCGGGGCAACCCTGGTTGATGGAAACCGGCACAAAGCCGTCCTGCTGGTTAAAAATGCCGCCGGCTACAGCCATCTCACGCAACTCATCACCCAAAAACACGCTGATTCGGCCGCATTCGACCTGCAAACCGCCTTACATGGCCAACTTGAGGGATTGGTGTTGCTCACACCGGATCAGCCCTTATTGGAGACCTTTGCCGATGCGGATACGTATGCGTCGTTGGAATTGAACGGTTATGGTCTTTACAAATGGTCCCGGCGGCAGGGCATTCCGGCGGTAGCCAATATTCCGGTGTATTATGGCACGCAAAAAGGCCATCGCCTGCACCGGATCATGCGGGCGATTGACCTGAATACCAAACTCTCGCGCCTCCCGGATAATGAAATTCTGCCGCCGGAATATGTCATTCACACGGAAGCGCAAATATTGAAACGCTTTCCATACGCCCCGGAGGCGGTGGCGCAAACGGTGGAAGTGGCCGATAAATGTGAGTGGCGGCCGACCTTGCACGATTTTATTTTTCCTGAAAGCGAAGTTAGCGCGGATTACCAGGAACTCCGTCAACGGGCGCTGGCGGGTGTGAAAAAACGCTACGGTAAACTCACACCGGCTATTCGTAAGCGCCTGAATCACGAACTGTGCGTCATTCGCGAAAAGCACTTTGCTAAATATTTCCTGATTGTGCGGGACATTGTGCACCAATGCCCCATCACCTGCGGACGGGGCAGCGCCGCCGCCAGTATTGTGTCTTATGCGTTGGCAATCACCCATGTGGATCCCCTGCGGCATAACCTGTTTTTCGAGCGCTTTCTCACGCCCGGCCGTGAGGACCCGCCGGATATTGATGTGGATTTCCCCTGGGATCAGCGGGACGCCGTGCTGGACTATGTGTTCCGGAAATACGGCGAGGCTCATTCGGCCCTGATTGCCAATCATGTGACTTTTAAGGCCCGGGCGGCGCTGCATGAAATAGCCAAGGTATATGGATTAACAGAATCCGAAATCACGCTGGTAACCAAGCGGTTAGGCGGATTATGGTATCTGAGTAATCCCTTCGATGAGCTGGCGCGGAATCCATTGTTGAAAGACCTGGATCTGCGCGATCCCTGGCCGGAAATCATCAAATACGGCTTTTATCTTGGCGGTTTCCCTCGTCATCTTAGCGTGCATCCCGGCGGGGTGGTGCTCACGCCCGGGCCCACAGCCAATTATGTTCCGGTACAGACGGCGCCCAAGGGCGTAAAGATCATCCAGTGGGAAAAAGATCAGGCGGAGGATTTCGGCTTGGTAAAGATCGACCTGCTGGGAAACCGGTCGCTGGCGGTGATTCGGGATGCCCTCGAAGCGATCAGGGAACATTATGGCGTGGACATTCCCTACTGGCGGCTGAATCCGCTGGAGGATGTACGGACCCGGGAGTTGATTCGCACCGGCCGGACAATGGGTTGTTTCTACGTGGAATCACCGGCTACCCGGCAGTTGCTCCGGAAGATGCAAAGTGGAGAATATGAGCACTTGGTGATTGCTTCCAGCATCATCCGGCCGGCCGCCAACAAGTGGATTCGCGAGTTTGTGCGGCGCTTGCACGGCGGGACTTACGATCCATTGCATCCCTTGCTGGAAGAGACGTTACAGGAAACCTACGGCATTATGGTGTACCAGGAAGATGTTACCCGGGTGGCCATGGCGCTGGCGAATTTTACGGCTGATGAAGGCGATCAGTTGCGTAAGATCATGTCTAAAAAGCACAAACAGGCAAAACTGCGGGATTTCAAAAAGCAATTCTATGCCGGGGCTCGTCATAACGGGGTATCGGCTGATGTGATTGAGGTGATTTGGGAAATGATCATGTCCTTCGCTGGTTATTCCTTCTGCAAGCCCCATTCGGCTTCCTACGCCCTGGTGTCCTTCAAATCGGCCTATATCCGGGCTCACTATCCGGCCGAATTCATGGCGGCGGTCATTTCCAATCAGGGGGGCTATTATTCCGCCTTTGGTTATATCTCGAAAGCCCGGCGCCTGGGTTTACAGATTTTATTACCGGATATCAATGCCTCTGAAATTCATTACACCGGACTCAACAATATGCTGCGGGTGGGTCTGATGCAGTTGAAGGGCGTTCGGCGGGAAACGCTGGCAAGCATCGTTGAAGAGCGGGACCGGACCGGACCGTATACCTCTTTCGAAGATTTCCTGAACCGTCGCGAGTTGAAAGTCGCGGATATTCGGATTTTGATCAAGGCCGGGTGTTTTGACAGCATTGCAGCCGGGAAAACCCGGCCCCAGCTCATGTGGGAATTGCACCAGAAGCGTCACGCCCGGGAAATGCAGCGAAAAAAGGAACTGACGCTGTACGCGGATAATAATTTTTACCTGCCCGTCACACCGGAATACAATAACCGGACGATTTTAAAACACGAAATTGAAGTGTTGGGATTTCTGATTTCCCGGCATCCGCTCACGCTTTATAAGCCGCTGCTGCAGCATTTACCCGTCATCAAGGCGTCGGAATTGCACAAGCATGTGAGCGAAGAGGTGTTATTGATCGGCTGGCTGATTACCGGCAAGGTGGTGCATACCAAACAGAACGCGCCCATGGAGTTCATCAGCTTTGAGGACACCACCGCGATTTATGAAACCACATTTTTTCCCGAAGTGTACCGCCGGTTTTGTCATCTGCTCAGCAAGGTGCGGCCGTACCTGATCCAGGGCTTGGTAGAAGAGGATTTTTCAGCCGTCACCGTGACGGTCTCGGCCATTGAATTTCTGGATAAGATCGATCCCCGGAGCTTCACGGGCAGAATCATGCAGGTGGGTGCGTACGGGGTAAACAGCAAAACAACAGGTTAAAGTTACAACCGTAAATTCCATGGATTTAAAATCACCGGATCATGAAATCACCAAATCGTCCCGTTTTCTTATCTCATAGATTTATCAGCTGAAAACCATATATTTTACTCACAATGAAACCGCATGGAGCTTTCAGGTTTGTTTAGCGTCGTTTTCTTCAGTCTGGGATTTTGTTATCTGTTAGGCGCCCAATTTGTCCTGAATTGGATGCGCAAGGATTATGCGAATTACGGTGTGCTCCGGAATGTCACGGTGTACTTGCAGGCCGGGATATTTTTAGTCCAGTTCATATTTGTCTTACTTTCGTTTAAAACACCCACCTGGCCCCTGGGGTTGCCAGATTTATCATCCCCCACCTGGGTCTGGTCGATTGGCCTGGTATTAATTATCGCCGGCGCTTTCATTGTCTACAGCGCCTTCCGGGAATTCGATTCGATTGACCGCGTACTGGGCCGCCAGGTCACCGTTTTAAAAAAAAACGGGATTTATCGATGGAGCCGGAATCCGCAGTATGCCGGATATGGCTTGATCCTGCTGGGGATTCCCTTCTTATGGTATACGGACCACACCCTGGTGGCGGTTTTGCTGTACGCACCGGTCATTCATCGCCTGGTTCTGGTCGAGGAGGAGCATTTGAAGCTCATATTTAAGGATAAGTACACTGAGTACTGTGAAGAGACTTACCGTTATTTCGGGCGCAAGCCGTTGATGACCAAAGTTCATGCTGAAAAATACTCCCTGGGAAATTCCTGAAGCCGAACCGGAAAAGTGAATTCCCCGAAGTTTGGTCCGAGCCGCGGATGGCCGGAAACCCTGTTGTGTAAGCTCGCATGTAGTTGTATTATAGCTTAGAAATCAGGGGTGCTTTGAGTTATG
>CAZIWX010000130.1:0-6607 GCA_964543125.1 uncultured Lentisphaeria bacterium
ACAATAGGGATAAAAATACACGTATATCAGATTGAATGTTTAAAGAGTTCTTTAAAAAAATCGCCGCACTCTGGGTTCTTCTGGGAATAAGCGGGATATATGGCCAATCCGCAACGCTTGCTTACCTTTCCCCGGATCCGATTTTTTTAGGGCAGGAGGAATGGTCTAAACATGCCATAAGCCGCCCCATGGTGATCCGGAGCGATTCCACGCACTGGATTATGTACTATTATGCGGCCGGTGAATTTTTTCAGATTGGCCGGGCCATATCAAATGATGGAATGCACTGGCAGACTGAACCAGAAGTGCCGGTACTTACGGTTGGCCAGCAAAGCGATTGGGATAGTGAGGGAGTTGCATACCCGTATGTTTTGGTACAAAACGGTATCTTCCGGTTGTGGTATACCGGAGTGGATAGATTTGGAAACAAGCAGATTGGATATGCCGAGTCCAATGATGGCATTCATTGGATTAAATCCCGTGAAAACCCGATTATTAAAATTTCGGACACTAAATGGTTTAAGAACCGGGTATCCTACCCAAGTGTCCTCGAACATGATCGTACATATTTAATGTGGTTTACTGCCGGTAGTATGGATACTTCCCAAATAGGTTTCGGGCAGTCTCAAGATGGAATCCACTGGCAAATCCAGGATAAGCCGGTTCTGGAACCAAATTTGAGCGATTCAGAGGCGTTTGATCATAATCGTGTTTCTGGACCCACCGTTCAATTTGCTAACGGTTTATATCACATGCTGTATGTCGGAACACGGATATACAACGAATACCGAGCTATCGGTCACGCTTTTTCCTTTGACGGTATCCGCTGGTTTCGCGATAAATCTTCCCCCTGGATCCTGATGGGTGATCCCGGTGTCTGGGCTGCCCAAAGTGCATCCTGTCCGTTCTTTCTGGTACAGAGAGATATTTTTAAAATATGGTTCTCGGGACAGAGCTACAAAGATATTACCGGTATCGGATTCGCGAAAGTTATCTACTCAAATATCTACTAAGTTTTCATAGAATTCAGAATAACAAGGAATTCCGCCAAGATCATTGCCGTGGCGCCCCATACTTTGTGGGGTTTAAAATGAAAGCAGGGCACTTCAAATGGTTTTCCCCGGAAATGCATGATCTCGGTAGCTTGATTTTGCCCTGATCTCAAATCGCCGAGGGTAATCGTGAAGACGCTTTCCACTTCACCCGGCTGAAGCCGGAAGTCAGGTTGTTTTGACATCACACCCACGATGGGGTGCACCAGATAGCGGCTCACCGGGATGGGCAACAGAGAGAGTTTTCCGATCACCCTAACGGCAGTTCGTCCCAACCCGATTTCTTCTTCCGCTTCACGCACGGCGGCCATTTCAGGGGTTTCACCCGTTTCAAGCTTGCCGCCGGGTAACGCAACCTGACCCGAATGAGCAAAACCATCTGCCACGCGTTGAATCAAAGGAAATCGCCAAGTCTTATTATCCGGGAAAAGTGCGAGGAGAACAGCGGCAGGTCTCAAGCCGGAATAATCTGAAGTTTCCGGGGGGATGACCTTCCGGCCCACCGGCATCATCCGCCGCTGACCTTTAAAACCCGGTAGATCTCTTCCCAAAGCTTGTTGCAGATTTTGGATGAATTTGTTTTGAAATTTATTCAACCGCATTTTACCCCACCGCCTACCTGGGAAAGCATCCGGGAATGAGCCGGTTTTGATCTTACTATCTTCAATCGGCTTCCCGAATTGATCGCCGGGTCAGGCCCAACACTCCACACGCCGCCCCGCCCATCCCGATGATCACAAAAATCACCTGAGGCGGGATGATTTCGGCCGCGATACCCGTCACTGCCACCGAAAGCGATGTCATGCCAATCACCGCCAGGTTGATCATGGCAAAAATCCTGCCTTGCATGTGATTGGGTACTATTGAATGGATCAGGGTCGTGCGCGTAACCTGAATAAATGGAATGCCAATGGAGTGGATTAAAATGATGGAAATCAGAGCATACAATGGATTTATTCCCAGTTGATCCACGAGAATTACGGGAATAAAACTCAAGCCGTCATACAGCATTCCCACCATGAGCCAAACACCTTTTCGATAATGTCGAGCAAATCGATAGATCAGAAAAGTTCCCAACAGCATACCCACGCCATAGGTGGCTTCAACAAAGGCAAAATCGCTTCCGGTGCCATTCCAAACCGCTTTGATCACCAGGGGAATGCCCACTACGGCCGGTCCCATAATGAAAAAATTATTTAGTGCGGTAAGGGCAATAATCCATAACACCCGTCGATCCTGAACGCGGAGGTAGTGTAATCCCAGCTTGAGTTCTTGCCAGGTTTGTGTATGGGCCTGCAATTCCGCCATATCAAGCGGGGAGGATCTTGTTGGTATCACCATTAGCGAGATCATCATTAGTGAGAAGGCAAACGTGAGCGCATCGAAGTAGAATAAATTGATCAGCCCCATAACGCCCATGAGTAATCCGGCGCCAAATAATCCGGCGAAATAGGCGAAATAACCCGTTGATTGCATCAAGGCATTTACGTGGAACAAGTGCCGGGGAGACGATAATTGGGGTAAGATAGCATCCCGGGCCGGATTAAACAGGGTGCCCAAAGTTGCCATTAGAAAAACGATGCCGGCCAAAACAAGTGGCGTTAAAGTGTGGCTTATATAGAGCAATGGAATAGTTAAAACTAAGAGGAGACGCAGAAAATCACTTGTGATCATTAGCCGGCGACGATTATACCGATCCACCAATACGCCCGCCAGCAAACCAAATATGAGGGCTGGAAAAGCCCCTGCGAATGCAACCATACCCGTAAGAACGGATGAACCCGTCAGTTCCAGCATGAGCCAGATGGTAGCCATATGGGTGATGGCATCACCGGATTGGGAGATTAATTGTCCACCCCACAGCAGCCGCAGGTTGCGGGTCATAATCCGGCGCAGGCTCATGCCCGGGTGAACCACCTTTGGAGGATTTCCTCCAGAAATTGCCGATCGATTTCATCGAAGGCCGCCGGTTGATTACTATCCACATCGAAAACCCCCAGTAACCGGCTGCCCTGAAAGACAGGAATGACAATTTCCGACCGGGTCGCCGCGTCACATGCAATATGGCCCGGGAAAGCCTGAACATCCGGTACAATAATTGGTTGACCTTGTGCGGCGGCCTGTCCGCACACCCCTTGGCCAAACTGAATAAAGAAGCATCCCACTGAACCCTGATAGGGCCCTACTTCCAAAAGGTCCGGCGCTTTTACCAGGTAGAAACCGACCCAATCGAAAGTTTCCAATTCCTGTTTCAGAACCGCGTTGATGGTCACCATCTTCACCATATCTGAAATGGGTTGCTCACCCCTCTCTTCCGTGAAAACAGCTTGCAATTGTTGCCGGACCTGCTGGTAAGTTGCGGTCTTATTCATTGTGGCGGGCTTTCTCGCTATGAACGGTATTTATACAATCAAGGCCGAACTTTCGCATTCACCACATTCCATTTGCAAGGTCACATGCTGAATATCAAATTGATCCGCCAGGAGGTTTTCAATCTTTTGCCGGATAGTAGCCGATTCACTTAAAAGCATATCATTGATGTCCACATGCGCTTCAAAGTGAATATCATGCTCACTCAGCATCCAAACATGCACGTGGTGGAGATTAGTTACCCCTATTACCGATTCAATTTTAAGCTGAATTTGTTCCAGGGCGATGTTTGCCGGCGTCCCCATCATAAGGATGTGGGTCGCCTGTCGAACGATGTCAAAGCTTTCTTTCAATACATACAAGGCGATAAGCACTGTCAATAATGGATCAACCCAGTAGACCTGCCAAAGAATAATGGCAAAGCCACCGATTATGACACCCAAGCTTGAAGCCACATCGCTGAGCAAATGCAAATAAGTCGAACGAATATTCAAGTTGTGTTGGCTATCCCGATGCAGTAGCCAGGTACCCAAAATGTTAGCCGTTAATCCAATTCCGGCTACCGCCACCATGAGCGTTCCTTTTATTTCCGCGGGGTCTTTGAACCGGAAGTAGGCCTCTCGAAATAAAAACAGGGAGATAGCTATGAGGGTTGCCGAATTGAGGATAGCCGCCAATATTTCGGCTCGTTTGAATCCGAAAGTGTGGTCGCGGCTACCGGGACGCTGTCCCAACCGAAGAGCGCTGTAACTGATAATGATCGACAAACCATCACTAAAATTGTGCAGGGCATCCGACATGAGAGAAAGTGAACCGGCCAGTAAGCCTCCTATCACTTCAACGATGGTGATCAGGAAATTTAGCAGCATCGTGAGTAACAAGCGCATACCGGAAGGAGTATCCCCCGGTTGGAAGTTCATATTTCCCGGGACAGGATTTGGAGCAGCCGGCTTAATCATAAGTAGTTAAAATAGTGTCGATCTTGAGTAAGACCAAAGGTTTGGTTGGTGGTGGAAACCGATTTTCAGCGAAAGCTTAATTGGTTCCCAAGCCGGAGTATTAATCTCCTTCAGCCGCCGCAAAAGCCGCCGGCAAGCAAACAGGACTGTAGCTGCGGCAGCATCGAAAAACCGGCAACTTTAGGCTCTTCACTTATTCTTTCTTTGAGAGGGGGAGAAATATCAGATGGCAACCAGGTTGGCTGCGCGAAACCCGGTTTCGTTTCAAAATCACAATTGCGGGTAATTTCAATCGATATTTTAACTTTCCGGGCAACCTGCTCCACCAATCGGGTCAATTCCCGGCCCAGCGAACATCCGGGACCATAAATGGTAATATTTATTTTTTCTGACATATTTTACCCCCGCCAAACAGGAGGCGCGACTGTGCCAAACTGCTTGATAAATGGCTATCAGTGATAAACCTTAAAGCATGAGAAACAATCGTCGCAGGCGGAGATATAAAGCAGTGATGCCTCAAATATTCCCAAAATGATCGTTTAAAAAAAATTTATAGAAGCCTAAATTATCCTTTATCAACCAAGCTGATCAACCGGAGTAACATTAATGAAAGTTGCTGATTTAGTTATAAAGTGTCTGGAAACCGAGGGTGTCGAATTTGTTTTCGGTATTCCTGGTGAAGAAACGGAAGATCTAGTCTTTGCACTGGAAAATTCGCCGATCCGATTTATTCCCACCCGGCACGAGCAGGGGGCCGCATTCATGGCGGATTTGTACGGCCGCTGCACGGGTCATGCAGGTGTTTGCCTTTCCACCCTGGGTCCCGGAGCAACCAATCTATTAACCGGGGTGGCGGATGCTTATCTGGATAAAGCGCCGCTGGTGGCCATTACCGGGCAAACCAGCACGATCCGGATTCATAAAGAGAGTCACCAACTGCTGGATGTGGTCAATTTGTTCCGCCCCATCACCAAATGGAATGCCAGTATCCAAAATCCAAAAGCGACCCCCGAGGTGGTGCGTAAAGCATTTAAACGCGCTGAAATGGAAAAGCCGGGGCCCACGCATTTTGAGTTGCCCGAGGATATTGCGGCAATGGAATGCAATCTTCAGCCAATTTCTCCTAAACGTGTTCGCCGGCCGGCGCCGGATTATAAAGCCCTTGCTGAAGCGGTTGAAATCTTGAAAAAAGCAGCGGCGCCCGTTATTCTGGCGGGTAACGGTGCGATCCGGAAATTAGCAAGTAAACAACTGCGCCGGTTGGTGGGGCGCACACACATCCCGGTGGTTTCAACCTTTATGGGTAAAGGCGCTCTGGATGATCGTGACAGACATTCCCTGTACACCATTGGCGTTTCCGGCCGCGATTATCCCATGTGCGCCCTGGAGCGGGCCGATGTGGTGCTGACCATTGGCTACGACATCGGTGAATATGCGCCGCAAAACTGGAATCCCGAAAAAGACAAAACCATCATCCATATTGATTTCAATTCCGCGGAAGTCTATGAATACTATCAACCCCGGGTGGAAATAGTCGCTGATATCTCAGCCAGCCTGTGGGAATTGAATCAGGCTGTGGATCAACATCAATTGAAATTTCACCCAACCTGGTTTAAGTCGCTCCGTCAAACCATCCAGGATGATTTCGAATCCTACCGCTTGAAAGCAGGTGAACCTTTTACCGTACCGGGGGTTTTGCTGATCATTCGGGAATTGTTGGCCGCGGGTGATATTTTAATTTCGGATGTGGGTAGTCATAAAATGTGGCTGGGCCGCAATTATCCGGTTTATGAACCCAATTCAGTCTTCATTTCCAATGGTTTAGCCAGCATGGGCGTGGCCTTACCCGGGGGTATCGGCGCTAAACTGGCGAAACCTGATAGAAAAGTTGTGACCGCCATGGGCGACGGCGGCTTTTTAATGAATGCCCAGGAAATCGAGACTGCCAAACGAATTGGGGTAGGCTTTCCCATCCTGGTTTTTAATGACAATGATTATGGACTGATCCGGTGGAAACAGCAGAGCCGTACGGGAAAAAGCTTCGGGACGGCGCTGACGAATCCGGATTATGTCCAGTTAGCTCACAGTTTTGGCATCGAGGGTTATTCACCCAAATCCGTCGTTGAGCTGACCAGGGTGTTGGAAGATACGGTCAAGCGCCAGGCGTTATCTCTGATCGAAATTCCCATTGACCCACGCGTGAACAATGAACTTTCACAAAAATTG
>CAZIWX010000131.1:0-6534 GCA_964543125.1 uncultured Lentisphaeria bacterium
ATTCTGTCGGGATGCCCCTGCGGGATGGACTGGCTTTTGCGGTGGATTGTCTCCGCTGAATATCTTTCCTACCGCGGTAGAACTGGTGCAAGCTGTTGTGCAGGACTTCGGCCGAATGTGCGTTACGGTAACTGCGGCGCGGGGGGAAATCCACATTGCACTCTCCGGGGGGAATACCCCCAAAGCTATTTTCAAAGCCCTAACCGCCGCGTATCCGGACGCACCATTTTGGCAACGGACTCATTTGTGGTGGGGTGATGAACGCCTTGTTCCGTATGTTGATCCCGCGAGTAATTACGGCGTTGCGAAAACCCTGCTCCTGGATCAGATCCCGATTCCCGGGAAAAATATTCACCCCATTCCCATTTTGGATGATCCCGTTGCCGGTGCGGCCGAATATGCTGAACAACTCCGGCATCTGGTTCCGACCGGGAATGGCCAAAATTGGCCCGCTGTTGATTGGAATATTCTGGGATTGGGGATCGATGGTCATACGGCGTCGCTGTTTCCCGGAGCGGCGGTTTTGAATGAGACGAAAAAGCTGTGCGTGGTTGCGATCCATCCGGATTCCGGCCAACGGCGCATCAGTTTTACGCTGCCGCTGATCAATCATTCGCGGCGGATCAGTTTCATCATCAGCGGCTTGTCCAAAGCCACGATCGTGAAACGGCTGCTGACGGGTGGTTTGCCTGACCAACGCTTACCCGCCGCCCTGGTGAAACCGGTAAGCGGACGGTTGGATTGGTATCTGGACCGGCCGGCGGCGGAAAAGATCAAAGAATTTCAATTACAATGATCATTTTTTTTACAAATTAGCTCGAAAACTGATTTAGCCCTCGCAAGGCTCAAGCAGAAATCAGTTTGGCTGCTTGAAACTTATCATCACTTTCTCATTCTCAAATTGCCTGCCGGCCATTAGATTTCAGCCACAAAAAAAAAGTGAAACACGATCCAATTTTAGGAGGGGAATGATGTCACGCGCCAGGAAAATCAGTTTTTGGGTAGTTGGGATTCTGGTTATTGTGCTTTTATCAGCCTGGGGTTATGTCCACCACATGGGCACCAAAGGGCTACCACATTACGCCGGGGAATTGAAACTGACGGGGTTGCTGGAACCGGTAACCGTTTACCGGGACGATTATGCCGTTCCCCATATTTATGCTCAAAATGACGCCGACCTTTACCGTGCCGTGGGATATACCATGGCCCAGGACCGGCTATGGCAGATGGATCTGATTCGCCGGGCGACTCAGGGGCGTTTGTCCCAGATTTTTGGGATTGATCTCTGGAAAACTGATCTTCTGATGCGAGCGCTTCGAATTTCAGAAAAATCGGCAATGGTTTGGGACAGTACGGCCCCGGCTATCCAGGCGGATGTGGAAGCCTTTACGGCTGGAGTAAATGAGTACATCGATTCTCATCAGGATAAATTGCCGCTGGAATTTTCTATCCTGGGTTATAAACCGGACGTCTGGGAGCCTCAGCATTCACTGAATCTGGTAGGATATATGGCCTGGGATTTGACCATGCCCTGGTCAACCGAGATCATTTTACAAAAATTGACGGATAAATTAGGGGCCGAAAAAGTTCAGCAACTTATCCCTGATATGAAACTGTATCATACCGCCGCCTATGCTGGATTTCACCTGGATTTGAGTGAATCGAAAATGCAATCCGATCTGCTGGATGCCACTCAACCCCTGTATGATATGGGACTTGAGATTTTTCAAGGTAGTAATAACTGGGCGGTGGCCGGCGTGAAAAGTGTCACCGGAAAACCGATTTTGGCCAACGATATGCACCTGGGACTTTTTGCTCCGGGAATCTGGTATCAAATACATACGGTAATTCTCGGGGAATTGAATGTGACCGGTGTTGCCCTGCCGGGGGCGCCGTTTGTGGTGGCGGGACATAATGATTCCATTGCGTGGGGGATGACTAACGTGATGGTGGATGACATGGATTTTTATGCGGAAAAACTGAATCCGGACAACCCTAATCAATATGAGTTCAATGGCGAGTGGCGCGACCTCGATGTTCGTCATGAGATTATCAAAGGCGCCAAAGGTGAGGAAAAGGATGTTACGATCAAATATACTCATCGCGGACCCATTATCTCGGGTTTCAAGGGTCTACCCCATCAGGTTGTCTCCATGCGTTGGACCGGCAACGAATACAGTAACGAAATCCGAACAATCTATCTCTTGAATCGCGCGAAAAACTGGACCGACTTCACCAACGCTATCCGCACCTTCGTGTCCGTCAGTCAAAATATCATTTATGCCGATGTGGCTGGTAATATCGGGCTGTACTGCTCCGCCGGCATACCCATTCGGAAGGGTGACGGCCTCGGGATCAAACCCGGCTGGACTTCGGAATACGATTGGCAGCGGTTGGTTCCCTTTGATCAAAAACCCCATGTTTTCAATCCACCGGAAGGATTCGTCTCCAGTGCCAACAATAAATCGGTATCCGGCGACTATCCGTTTTTCATCAGCCATTGGTATGATTTGCCGCACCGCATTGATCGCATCCGGGAAATGCTGCGTGACAAGGATAAATTGTCGATCAGGGATTTTGAGAAAATTCAGGCGGATCGCCATTCCAAACTCGTGGAAGAGTATCGCCCCCGCGTATTAAAAGCTTTACAAGAATTGACTGATTTGACGCCCCGGGAAGAATCAGCGCTGGCGGCGCTGCAAAATTGGAATGGCAATATGGACCCGGATGCCGCGGCGCCGGCTATCTGGGAAGAATGGTATTTAAGTTTGGTGAGAGACCTTTTTCATGATGAAATGGGCGACAGTTTGTACCAGGAGTACATCAAGCAACGCTTGTTACCGAAGTACGGCATTGACCAAATCTGGAAAGCGGGTGGCTCAAGTTGGTGCGATGACATCACTACCCCGGATGTTACCGAGGATTTGACCATGATGATCCAAAAAGCTTTTAAGGGTGCGGTGGCGAGCCTGGCTGGGAAAATGGGAGCTAATGTGGACGGTTGGCAATGGGGTGATATTCACCAGCTTACTTTAAAGCATCCGCTGGGTTCGGTAAAACTATTGGATACCGTATTTGATTTGAACCGCGGGCCGTATCGGGTTGGGGGTAGTTTTCATGTGGTTGGACCTTATTCGTACAGCTTTGCCAAGCCCTATGCTGTCACCGACGGCGCCTCCCAGCGTCATATCTTTTCCACGGCCAACTGGAACGACAGCGAGACCATTATTCCCACCGGCGAGTCCGGGATGCCGGCCAGTCCGTTTTATTGCGATCAGACCGAAAGTTATCTCCACAATGTGTATCATGCCGATTATGTGGATGAAAAGCTGATTAAGGAACATGCCCGGTTTACACTGATGCTGGAGCCCTAGGAAAGTAGGTTTGCATCGTAATTTGAAACAAATAATTGCCTTTCTCGCCCTGGTCATGACGGTCCCGGCTCAACCTCTTAAAGTAGTAACCATCAATGTGTGGTCCGGACTGAATTATATCGGTTACCTGAAGATGGGGGAATACGAGACTGCCGCACGGCGGGCAGCCCGGTACCAGGTGCTGGTGTCTGAATTGAAAGCCCTGCAACCGGATGTGGTGGCGCTTAACGAAGCCAATAAACTGCCCCGGTATGCAAACCGCATCGCCCGTGATCTGGGAATGGCTGAAATTTACCATGTGGGTGTGGGCGGTGTCCGCGCCGGGCCGGTCGGTTTGCCGGTTAATCTGCGGGAAGGCGATGTTCTTTTAGCCAAACCTCGGCTTGATTTGAAATCCGAAGGTCGCTTGCAGCTTTCCGGTGGACCGGTGGGCAATTTTTTCACGTTCCATACCACGGACGCAACGCAAGTGATTGCCGGATCAATCCGGGTGGGTGGAAAAAAGGTGTATGTTTTCGTGACGCACTGGCATGCTTCGCCGTTTATGACACCGGAAAACCTGACGCTGTGGCGCGCCGACTCGGCAACCGGCAAAATGACGCCTGAACGCTATGCCGCCAATATCCGGGAAGCTAAAGCAGGACAGGCCTGGCGTGCTGGTGAATCGCGGAAGATGTTGGATTTTATCGATCGAACCGCCGGCCAAGCGCCGGTACTGCTTTTGGGTGATTTCAACTCCAGGCGGGGGATGCCGGAAATCGAGCGCTATATCCGGGCCGGCTTTGTAGATGTTTACCAGTCAGTCAATACTGATTCCGGTTACACCTGGGATGATGTAGTAAATACCAATATCAGTGATTTTCAATTGCCGGAAGATTTGCCGCTGAGTAAACGCCGCCGCCACCGGATTGATTTCATCTTTGTGCGGGGTGCTTGGGAAATTATAGATTCCAGGGTGGTGTTGAATCGTTCCAGGGATGGGATTTTACCGTCGGATCATTTTGGGGTTGAGGGGAACCTGTTGCTTAAATAAACAACCACTCCCTGATATTGATTTTTATCCGGTTGAGAATCCAATATTACTGAGTGATTTAGCGCTTACCGGGAACCATTAGACGGGGCCGGTAAGTCATGTAAGAACAGTAATATAAACGGAGGCTTTACCATTGTCTTAGTGGACGGAGGAATCTGTTAACACAATATTTGCAGCACCGTGGCCAAAACACGCAAAATGAAAACCCGGCTAACTAACCCTGAGATGATACTGACTTTCAGCAGGTCAGGTGTTCAGAGCAACAGGAAAAGTAGCCGGGGCAGAAGGTTTTAGAGAAAAAAAATTTCAGAGTCAGCTAGTTACGGGAAAGGACCAATAATGGAATTAGAAATTCTTTCAAAGCAGCCACAGGGTGTTCCCCATACGGCGCCCATCCTTTTTATCCATGGCGCCTGGCATGGCGCCTGGTGCTGGGAAAAATATTTTATGCCGTACTTTGCTGAAAAAGGCTATGCCTCTTTTGCGTTAAGTTTGCGGGGGCATGGTAATAGTGAAAGGCCGCCACATTTCCGCTGGATGCGTATTGCTGATTATGTGACTGATGTAGCTCAAGTGATAGATCAATTACCTGAAAAACCGGTGCTGGTCGGTCATTCAATGGGAGGTCTGGTTGTGCAGAAATATTTGGAGGAATATACTGTCCCCGCGGCCGTATTACTCGCTACCGTCCCTGTTAAAGGAGTATTAAGAACAACACTCCGGATTTTTTCCCAGCATCCACTGGCGTTTTTGAAAGCTAACCTTACCTGGAGCCTGTACCCGATAATCGGTAAACCAAAACTTACCAGGGAAGCCTTTTTCTCGATGAACATATCACCTGACACCCTGGCCGAGTATTTTAATCTTATTCAGGATGAGTCCTATCTTGCTTTCCTGGATATGATGCTGTTCAAACTGCCGGACCCTGAAAAGGTCTCCACGGATTTGCTGATACTCGGCGCCGGAAACGATGCCATTTTCAATCCGAATGAAATAGAAAATACAGCAGCGGCATATAATAAAAAGCCTGAATTTTTCCCGGGAATGGCGCATGACATGATGCTGGAGGATGAGTGGCAAGCGGTAGCGGATCGAATCATCGAGTGGCTTAATGAAAAAGGATGTGGTTAAAACAGAATATCGTCGAAAAAAAGTTTTTAGACAGGGCCATGTTTTTATTGGATCATAGGTTCGCTGAACTTTTGCTCCTTCCCTATATTTTATATGGAACTTCATGGATGGCTGAAAAAAGTTCACGACAGCCTGGTTGCCCGATAGAATTCAATAAGTTGTTTATAGGCATGCATGAGTCCACTCCGAAAAGTATATTGCGATGCTTTTTATTGTGTTCCGGTGATTTTCAGGTTGTAAATCCGAAGTGATAAAAGTAAGCTTAAACAAATACGGATAAGTAAAACAGATTGATAATGAATATAGATGTGCGGGTAATCCGGGCGGACAGCCGGTGAAACGAGAACCCATATACAGAAGTTAGACTAGAGGAAAAGGATCACTAGTTGCATAAATTATTTAAACAAGCGGCTGAAGCTCTTGCAAGCTATCTTGGCCAACTATTGCCTTCACTTTACGATGACTGGTGGAAAGATGCTGTGGTGGACAAGTTGTCTTTCCAGCAACAGCGACGAGTCGAACAAATGGGAATAGTCTCCCTCTCATCATTAGATATTTCTGCTTTGCTTCGGGTGTTAGATCAGAATTGGCGCCAGATTTCAATGAAGATGAATCTGTCCCCGGAAGCTCGTCATTTTGTTAAAGAGATGCAAACCGTCCGAAATAGATGGGCCCATGCGGGCACGGAGGGGTTCTCGCTGGAAGATGAATATCGGGATTTGGATACGCTGCAGCGATTCGCCACTGTGATTGAGGCCGAAGAGGCATTTATCCAGGAGATTCGAACGACAAAAACATCACTGCTCGAAAATCGTTTGAGATCTATTTCGAAAGCCCCTGCCAACGAAGTACAGTCAACCCGGGAGAAAGCACCACCAGCAGACGAATTTGAGCCTGGCCGGGTTATCTTTTTGAAGTCGAATCCTGAAATAAAGGGAGCGGTTGTGTCGATTATGCCGGGTAAGCCGGAAAATCGCTACAACGTGTTCATTGATG
>CAZIWX010000132.1:0-6485 GCA_964543125.1 uncultured Lentisphaeria bacterium
CAGGATGAAAACCGGAGATGTCCAGACTCAGAAGCGGCGCCCGGGGCGCAGGATCGAAATACAGGGCCCCGGCATCCATGCGGGTGCCGTCCGGGTCCTGGTCATCCGGGTCGGTCTCCCAGGTCTCACCGTCACCGTCGAAATCCGCCCAGCCGGCATCGATGGCCGGAGAGGAACTTGTCAGGTGGTAATCGCCATTGGCATAATCCACAAACAGAGGATTGCTCGTAAGGTTACCCTGGTTGTACAAATCACCGTTCAAATCCAGGTTGGCGCCATTATCGTAAAGCAGTGAGGCGCCAAGGTAACCGATATAACTCCAACCCGAGGTGAGCTGCCTGAAATAGATGCCCAGCGTGTTGCCCACCAAGGTCTCATTCAAGATGCGGTGACTTTCGCCGTCATACCCGTGTCCGGTCCGGCCGGTATATGATTCGATAAAATAAGCGGTGTCGCTGCCGGCGATGATATTATGATGGGCGAACAGGGCGTGTTCGCCCCGGATGCGAACCCCGTAATTCGCGCAGTTTTCGATGCGATTTCCGGTGAGGATCACTCGGCTGAAATCCGAATTCCAATGCAGGTAGGGATTGGTTATTACTCCGTGATAAAAACGCATGTCAATTCCCTTGGCAAACCCATCTATGGAGACATCCGTAATCTCGATGCGCTTGAAATTACCATAGGGATCACCATAGGGATCACCAAACGGTGTCAAGCGGATAGCCATGCCCTGACCCGGAATGGCGGGGCTGAAAGTGCAGTTTAATATTTTCAACGTGTCCGGCAGAGAACCCTGGTCAGTGGCATTGAAGATACCAGCCGTAGCGATATGCAGGAACTCGCTATTCTCGATCGATATCGAACCGCTGACGCTAATCGGGTAATACCTTCCAAAACCGTAATCGGCCGTATCCACCGTGACATTTTGAATCATGATACGGGTCACATCAGCCATCGGATACAAGGCCGCCCGGGCCTGCTTGACAATTACATGCTGCAGTTTTTCAGTGCCGGTCATCTCGCTTAATTCCAGGCCACCCCAGGTAGCGCCGTTCAGACCCCGGAAGGTCACCGGCTGACTGGGAGTACCCTGAAGCCTGGTATAATCTAAAAACCGGACGCTGGAATTGGCCGGCATGTTGAGCAGCGTACCAGCGGCAATGGTCTGAAAATCAGCGGTTATGTATACCGTATCCCCGGCCTGGATGGGAGTACTGGTGTAGGTAATGGAGCCGTCGCCGGACATGGTCACCCGGTAACGGCTATAACCGGATGGGCCACTCACTTCCGTCAAGGTTACATAAGCAGAGGGTGAGGGTGTCGTTTGAGTGAAACTGTGATTGCTGATGGATAAGTTCAGGGGAGCCTGGATATAAACCGACCCGTTTTCCGTAAAAACACTGGCGGTTCCGGTCACGGACAACACATAATATTGAGCCGTAGCCGTAGCGCCGGGGCTAGTGAAGACCACCGGGGTTTCACGGTTGGTGGTGATATTCCCATTACCATTGCCGAAATCCACACTGTCGCCCGTCCAGCGCCGGAAGACATGGTAGCTCCCCGAACCCTCGGAAGCCAGCAGCGGCGCCCGGAGAGAGTAGTAGGGTGCGTTTGAATTCGGATTCCCTGGATCGCCCTGGTTGAGGAAGACGGGGTAGGGGCCGCCATTTTCATTCTCAGTTAAGGTATGAAAATGGTCTAATCGTTCCCCATTCTCGATATACCAGGGATTCTTTATCTCAATATCTGCGTAATCGTTTTCTGCAATTATCGTGTCCAATTTTACAAGATATGCGATCTTCGTCTCATCCTGAAGAGGCGTGAATTCCAGATTCAAATCAAATAGTTGCGGATTATGCTGCCAATCGTGGTGAAAGTAATTATCTCCCGTACCATTCCAATCATCAATATGGTCAAGCAATGTTTTTGCGCTGTGAGAAGTTCCCCAATTCTCAAGAATATACTCGCCTGAGTTGATATTATAAGAGTCGTCAATCCTGAACTGTCCGCCGACATCAGTAATGTTGATCATATTCTTGAAGTACGTGCGTGGGCGATATGGCCATTCAAGTTGGGCGATAACTACATCACAATCATAAATTGCATCCCCAAAATATGGTGCTGCAATTTCTAAAGAATGATGACCAACATCTGTATAGTATCGGGAATCTATGGAGTGAATTTTATATTGTTCATAACCACCTTCTCCGTCACCAAGATTCAATACATAAATTGGCTCTCCCTGAAATCCACCTACTCCTTCCTCATAGGGTAACACCATTAAATGGTATTCATAATTGGCAGCCGAAAACTGAATATAAGATAGAAACACCCGTCCCGAGGAGGAGTCTACCGCGAAATCAGGCAGGAAACCACTTGCTTCAACATTCGGAATCGCTTGCACATTGTTCCAGGATTGACCATTATCATTGGAAACAGTGTAAAAAATCAGTTTTTCTTGGGAATTTGCGTCTGCAGCACTTACAGCAATCAGGATTGAATTAGAATTAGGAATTTTAATGATTGAAGGATCATTAGCCGTGGGCTCCAGCTTTGAATTATTACCAGTGCCAAGCAAAGTGTGGTGCAATTGGGAAGTTATCAGAATTGAATGCGCATCTCCAAGACGCTTGAAGTACAAATTAGTGTTTGTTTCCCAGGTGATCAGTACATCTTCATTATCATCCAGACAAAGATCCATAGCGCTTGTTTCATAACTTCCTGCAATACCTAATGGTTCCGCATCAGTATTGATCAATTGCCGAGTTGAGTAATTGCCATTTCCATCTCGCGTGACATAATTGAGACTGTCGTTCTCCCAAGCGTAGAGTGTATGAATAACTCCACCTGACCGGATACTTTTTTGATGATCAACATACGCATAATTTTCCTCAAGATTCCAGAAAGCGCCTTGATCATCGCTAAAGTTTGATCGAAATGTACCTTCGAATCCAGATCCAGGGATTATAACAATCTGTCTATTTATATTTACCCAGGCGTCGGCTCCAAATATGAATAAATGACTACCCGTAAAATTACCATTTTGGGCATCAAGGTTATACTATGAACCACTTTGGGTTTTGTAATAGCCTCTGTAAATTGATGGATCGCTATTTAAAATACTGGTGAACGAGACCCCCAAATTATTATTTTCATCTATTACAAGAAACGGATCTACATCTTCAGAATAGAGATTTGGTGGTTCATCACCATGACTGGTCTTAAGGACTATTCCACCTTCTTGAGCGAATACACCCATGGATAATACAACCAATAGCATAATAATTCTGTGCAACTTCATTGTAGCACCTCTCTTTAATTGATTTAGAGCAATCAAAAACTAACTTCTGATTGCGGTTCTGTTTCTGTATCGGATCGCATGACTCCGGGTTGATGTCTTATTTTCACCCGGAGTCTTTTTTATCTGTCCATCGGCGGCTCCTCCATTTTTTTTAACTACCGATACCCTCTGGCAACAATGGCCAATGATATCGGTGCATCTTGAACGATAGTTGATCCGCCAACAACGGCCCTATTTCCCTGAATTGCCAGAGCGCTCCAAATTGCGTTTGGATCATTGATTAAATCTTCAAACCGAAACCAACTTTCCCCATTCCAATGAATTACATCCGTCCAACCCGATGCCATAATATCATTGCGTGCATTGCCTCGGATTCGCCGTGCTGATCTAAACCGGCCCAGGACAGCTTTGATGTTATCCGTCAGGTCGGTATAATCATTCGGAATCCCACCCAAGGGCGTCCGTGATAAACCGTTCGGCCCTGTAATCCATAAAATATTGGCCTTAAGATCAGGCCAGACAGACTCAGCCACGGGTGAGTGGTAGTCAAAACCTTTGATGGAGTTGTTGCCGTGCCCATCAAATTCATAAATAAGATGAACGGTTTGATTTTTTATCTCATAAATAACCGAATGTCCGGTTGCCAGATCCCAGCCGGCACACCAGGCCGAATCGGCATTCACACCCCGGATATCGGTGAGATCCACATCCGTCCCGCTCTCCAGCCTAATAAACCCGCTGCCGTCGTAGTGTACAATCGATCCATGATCCCCCACAAAGTACACATCCTCCGGCGAACTGCCCCAGATGGCGTTTATAGAAGGCATACCAGGAAATGTGCTGTTACCAGGGTCGTAACGAGTGAAATCTTGACCATTGAAATGAAAAGCGAGACCGTACTTGCCGAACCAAATATCGGTTTCTGAATAAGCAAAAATTGCAGTTACCGGTCCAAAGAAACCTGCTGGCGCAATTCTGATCATTTCCCATTGCTCTCCATCCCAATGTGCCGCATTATAGCTGCCGCTATCCGTCTCGATATTCCCCACCACCCAGATGTTGTTCTCATCTATAATTGCCACATCATTCAGATAACTACCGTAATTCCCCAGCGTGTCAATCGTCCAGGTGAAATCGTGGCTGGTGGTGTCCAGGGTGGTCAGGGACACCGGAGCGCTGGAATCGATCAGGGCGGTGTTATGGACTGACTGACGATAGGCGGTGTAGGAATAGCTCCGGCCCGGTTCCAGTCCTTCGTCCCACAGGGTTGTATCCGGCGGGATAAAGTTAAAGGCTTGAACAGCATGGCCGTTACGGCTAAGGATAATGGGTAGTGTATCTCCGGTGAGGGAATCCAGATTCGTGAGGGTAAGTTTCAGCACCGCATCAATGCTGTTGACCTGAATGGCTTCCAGGGTGAGCGTACTGTTAGGATAGGGCTCGGGTCTGGCAGGAGTTGGTTCCTGGCAGGTGGTGAAAAGGAGTAAAACCAGCCCGGCGGAAATTGCTTTCCGGCGCCATTTAGCTAATAAAGACATTTTAAAATCAGCTCCCGGTTTTGTTTTCAGGTTCAGACCAGCGGAAACTTAATACCAGACCGGTTTGATTCAAAATAACACACTGTAATATTTAGTGAATATTATTGCCGGGGGGCTGTTTATCAGGAGCATTAAACGAACCTGATTATTCCGGGATCTTGCGGACACTTCGCTCGCCCCTGTTGGGAGCGTGTTAATTCAGGGTAAACGTATCCGGGCGAACTTTGACGCGATCCCGCATTTTCAGGGCCGGCGCACCCGGGAGAGCGCTGATTATCTGTTACGCACTGCCGCCTGGGCGGCGGCCAGCCGGGCAATGGGCACCCGGTAGGGAGAACAGCTCACATAGTCTAGCCCGGCGCGATGAAAGAAATCGATGGAATCCGGATCACCACCGTGTTCACCGCAGACCCCGATTTCAAGGCCGGGTCTGACGCCGCGGCCCTTCTGAACACCCATTTTAACCAGTTCACCGACACCCCCTTGATCAATGGATTGGAAGGGATCCTGCTCCAGAATTTTGTCTTCTAAATAAATCGGTAAAAAACCGCCGATATCATCTCGTGAAAATCCGAAAGTGGTCTGGGTCAGGTCGTTCGTGCCGAAGCTGAAGAACTCCGCTTCCACCGCAATCTCATCCGCGGTGACACAGGCGCGGGGAAGCTCGATCATGGTGCCTACCATATACTCGAAATTTACGCCCGTTTCGGATTTTACGGCGGCGGCCATCTCATTAATAATAGCTTTTTGATTGATCAGTTCGGACACCGTTCCCACCAGCGGCACCATCACTTCCGGGAAAACCGCTTTCCCGGCCCGGGTCAGTTCAGCCGTGGCCTCAAATATCGCCCGGGCTTGCATTTCGGTGATTTCCGGGTAGGCTACGCCTAAGCGGCAACCACGATGGCCCAGCATTGGATTGAGTTCATGGAGCGAATTGACACGCTCCCGCAGTTTTATTTCACCGATGCCCAACTCGTTGGCTAATTCAGTGATTTGAGCATCGTTCAGGGTCACGAATTCGTGCAACGGCGGATCCAACAGGCGAATCGTCACCGGGTAAGGTGACATGGCGGCCAAAATACCCTTAAAATCGGCACGCTGGAAGGGCAGGAGTTTCATTACTGCTTTACGCCGGGTCTCTTCATTCTCAGCCACGATCATTTCACGCATGGCCAGGATGCGTTCCGGATCAAAGAACATGTGCTCGGTCCGGCACAATCCGATACCCTGAGCGCCGAAGTCCCGGGCCTGCCGCGCATCTTCCGGACGATCGGCATTGGTGCGAATTTTAAGCGTCCGCAACTCATCGGCCATATTCATGAGTACTTTATAATGTTTATTGGCTTTTAAATCGGGTTCTATGAGGTCCAGTTTACCTGCATAAACCTTGCCCTTTGTGCCGTTCAAGGTTATCCAGTCACCTTCCTTCAGGACTTTACCGCCGACCCGCAGGGTTTTGTCCTTGGCACTGATTTGGAGCGCCGAGCACCCAACGATGCAACACTTACCCCAACCCCGGGCAACCAGGGCCGCATGGGAAGTCATACCCCCTTTGGCGGTGAGAATGGCGGCGGCGGCATGCATTCCGTGGACATCTTCCGGCGAAGTTTCATTCCGTACCAGGATGACCTGCTGGCCTG
>CAZIWX010000133.1:0-4856 GCA_964543125.1 uncultured Lentisphaeria bacterium
GCACCGGTACTGAAGAGCAGGGCACGGGAGATCAAGTCATTAAAGGCTTCGCGCCACCCACGGCTCCGGATGAAATTAACAAACCCCAAATCACGGCGGGCAAACACGACCACGATAAAAGCAAAATGGTATCTCGAAATTGCCGAAAAGATACAAGTCAGTGCGACTTCATGTACCAGCAGGACCAAAACGGCCGGAGCCGTAGTCCGAAAGAAGAATGGCTGGTGAGGTTTAATAGTGATTGAAAAGCTGTAGCGACCATTGGGTTAACATTTCAAACATCCCGGTGATCAACAGCAAACCGATGGCCATTAACACGATCCCGCTTATCACTTGGAGATAATGTAATCCTTTGCTATAGCGGGTCAGTTTTAAAAACAGCCATTCCAATCCGGCGGCGCTTAATAAAAAAGGCAAAGCCAACCCGGCGCTGTACACGCCCAACAGGGTGATGCCGTTGCCGGCCACGGGCGTACTGGCCGCTAACGCCAAAATGCTACCCAAATACGGTCCGATACAGGGCGTCCAGGCCAGGCCAAATCCAATGCCGGTCAGTATGCTCATGACTGATTTTGGCATCCAACGGGTTTTGATAATCAGCCGTTTTTCCCGGAATAATATGGCCGGTTGCACCCAACCTGTTAAGAATAATCCGAATTCGATGATTATCACGCCCGCCAGAATAACAATGACCCGGTGATAAGCCTGGAAAAATTGTCCCAGAGTTGATGCCGCGGCCCCAAGAATAATAAACACCAGGGAAAATCCGCCGGTAAAGAGAAGTCCTTGTCCAAAAATTCGCAGCCGGACCCCGGGGGTGATCGAATTGTCGGAAGCAGATCGGGCGCCAATCCCGCCCAGATACGTTGCATAAGAAGGGAAAAGCGGTAGAACACACGGAGAGAAAAATGAAATCAGACCGGCGAGAAAGGCACCGCCGTATGTCAATGTTGTGTCAGTCATCCGCCACTAAATCGGTGACCAAGGCCAAAGCGTTTGCACCGATCCAATTCCGGTAGCCGATGGCCTCGCCCCAAATCTTACCGCCGGGTCCAATGATAAATGTTACCGGGTGGCCCCGGACGCCAAATTTCCAGGCTGTCGCCTGACGCGGATCCAACAACACATCGAAAGTCCAACCAAAATTTATGGCGAATTGCTCGACTTTGGACCGGGATTCGCCCGGATCAATGACGACGAGGGCAAATTTGTCATTCTGCGCGTACCGTTCGTGTAATCGTTGCAGGGAAGGAGCCTCCTTCCGGCACCAGCTTCACCAACTGGTGGAAAAATTCAGTAATAGAATTTTTCCACGGTAGTCCGTTAGCGAGACCTCCTTACCGGCTAGAGATTGCAGTATAAAATCCGGTGCCGGTACAGGTGTTTTGAATTCGATCACCTGCATCTCCCGGGCCAGTTTATGGTCCAGCTTACCGCCTGTCGGTGTGCCGTTAGCAGTACAACCAGTCAATACAAAACCCAGCACAAGCCCGGTTATGAAATAACGGATTCTTAAAATTGAATGATCCTGCATATTGAAAGACAACCTCTTAGATCCATATATTAACCGGCGATCAAACGCTTTTGGCAATAATGGAGGTGATGGAAAACCAGGCGTGGAGCTGATGCACCTGACTTGCTGGTGCATCGGACCAACACCCCTATTAGTTATCTGCTTGATTCACCATCACGGTGTCCATAACCACCCTCGCGCCCTGGTGAACCAATTGATCAATCTCATTTAGGAATCGGTAGAACGCACCCTGGTTCCTGCCTGATTCTGAAGGCCATCTGTTTTGATCCCGGTTAGCAGCCGAAAAAATGAACTCATGAAATGGTCCATTCAAAGACCCGCTCGGGCACATCGTAAATACCCTTGATAACCAATTTCATGTGCGAGATCTTATGGTTGAATTTTGGAAAAATGAGCTCGCCGCGGCGGTGATGGCCACCCGGCGGGGAGCCTTCCCAACCTAAAGGTTTGTGCTCATTGCCCCGATCGCAAATCAGCGTCGCGATTTTTGCTAAATCATAATCCAACGAGCCATGATGCGTGTTCAAAGCTATTTTAATTTTGACCGGTTTGGAAAAAGCAAAATCCACCGGTTTGGCATCAATGGAAACCTGGTTCGCACTGTTATTCACCGCCGGTAATTCAATGGGCTGGTGGGCTAAGATGGTTTCCTCGGGATGCAGCACCGGCTTGGAACCGGACGGTTGCCGAGTGGCCACCACCAGGAAAGCCACCAGGAGAACCGCTGCCGAGAGGGTGGCCATTACCTTGATCAACCGGCGGGTATTAATGCGGGTGAGTCGGTTTAGCAGACCTGATTCCGGGGCCAGTTCGTGTTTTTTTATGAGGTTCAGCATGAGGGTAATGCCGACCAGATTGGATGCCACTCCTAACAGAATAAAGGGAATTTGGTAATGGGTAAGGAACATGGCGGCGGCGCTGAGTCCAAGTAAAGGCAACACATCCGTGAGATGATGGGCACAACAAGCGACCATGCTGCCGGTTGAAATACCGCCGGCGGCGGCGACTTCAACCGTAGCCCCGCGGGTGCGCTCCTTCAGGGTTTGACGGATGTATGTATACAGCCCGGCCTGGATTCCAAACCCGGCCGTCAGCAGGATCATCCAGTACCACAAATTCCTGAACACCATCAGAGCGTGATCGAATGAATTGGCAAATGATAATATCCCGAAATAGAGTATCAGAATACTGATTCCTCCGGCAAGACCGAAGAATAAAGGCTTCCTGCTCTGCATGGTATGATGCCTTCCCTTTGATTCGTTTAAGGACCGGTTTTTCTCAAGCCGGTGTCCCGATTTTTCAACTGAGCCCGGCGCTAAACCGTCTAAAATCCGGCTGTGGCAACACCAACCGCTCCACGGTTGTCGAATTCGTTCTTATTTCTACAACAAGCATACCGCCTGAAAGTATGTTTTCTTAACTCAAATAATATCATAATTTTAGAATTAAAAACGAATGGCATCTTACCCGGATTGGCTGTGGAATATTCAACACTCAGCCCTGCAATTTTCGAATAATCCCCATCAGTCAACCCTAAAAAAGGCTGGATTAATGGTTTCGATTTATAACTCCCGAGCCAAGGTTAATGGTTAAGGAATGAAGACGCTGGTCCTGAAAATCTCGCTTTTGCTACTTGTGTCCATGACCGTGCTTCAGCAGGTACAGCCGCAAGAGGGAAATGATCAATACTGGTTTTACGAACCTGCCAGGCTCCATCAAAAGTTCCTTCTGTTTAAATCCACACAAGGAAGTGCTGACATATATTTGATCATTATATAAATTGGTTTTTATCACCTTTGGTAAGCAGAACCGTCAGCGCATTTTTTTAAAGCCGGATTTCGCAGGTGTTTCGCTGTTTTCCCGGAAATCTCGACTTGGCAAGGGTGGAAAGCCGGGAACTGGTATTTCCCGGTTAAAAGGTTTATTGACGGAGGGCTGCTCGTTGTCTCTTTTTTGAGTAGCCCCAGGCACCCAGAGTCAATAAAAAATAGAGTAACAAAATGAACATCATCTGGTTCAATGCGTTCCCGGCCTCATAAAAAAGGATCAGGGATCCGCCCATCAGAAGGCCCAATATCGCCGCAACCGTTAACCCGGTCGATGATTTGGTCAGGTGCCTGATCTTGAAATTTGCACCAGCCATGAGTAATGAAACCAGCAGAAACGTAATACTGCCAAATTCCAGAATTAATTCCAGCCCGCCAATAATGATCAATAAACTGGCCATACCGGCCATGGTAAAAATCGCATTGACCGGTATTCTTTTTTTTCGCCGGGCCAGGACGGCGGGAAGATAGCCATCTTTGGCTATGATGGACATTTGGCGTGAAGCCCCAAAGACCGTTCCGCTAATGGCGCTGCTCGTTGCGAGTATGGCTCCGAGGATCACCAGGCCGGTACCCATTTTTCCCAGAATATCTCCAGCCCCCGCGGCTAAGGCATATTCCTTGTTTTTGATGATGTCTTCCATGGGGATGGCAAACAGGGCGCCCAGGGCGATGACAACATAGATCAAGATGGCAAGGGAAATGGCTGAATAAATAGCCCGGGCAATATTCTTGTCCGGGTTGGTCATTTCATTGACGGCGTTGATCACCAGTTGAAACCCTTCGTAGGCTACGAACGTCACTGACGCAACAATGAGCACATTCAGGATGGTGGACCGTTCACTAGTCTGGGCAATGTTTTTAATAAAGGTTCCAAAATCGCTTGTACCGTGGCGAATAAGGACTACCGAGATAATGGTTAGCACAACGAGTTTTGTATAAACCATTAAATCTTCCAGTTTTCCCATCCCGTTCACACTCCAAACATTGACCAGCGTGAACAAGGTGATAACCCCGATAGCAACAGCCTTCCGAAGCCAGATATCCTGTCCAACCCCAAACCCGCTGATGGTATAGGAAGCGAAGGTGTAGGCATACAGCGCCAAGGTACTGATATAGCCGAAAATCACGAACCAGCCAATGGCGGCGGCTGATAAATGGGACCCCGGATAAGTGCGTTTGTAAAAAGAATAGGTCGCTCCTTCATCTTTATAATACACACCGAGTTTGACATAGGAATAAGCGGCCAGGGCGGCGATCAATCCGCCGATAATAATGGCCAGGGGCGTCAAATTACCAATAATAGAGACCGAAATACCGAGGATGGTAAATATGCCACCGCCAACCATACCCCCCAGCGCAATGGCAACCAGTTCCGCCAACCCCAGGTCTTTATTTCGTTTTCGATGGATGCTCATGCTTAGCTCCCGCTGCAAACTACACCGGATTAAGAATCGCCGGAAAACCGGCGGGAACAACTTATCCTGGAGACATTC
>CAZIWX010000133.1:4956-6370 GCA_964543125.1 uncultured Lentisphaeria bacterium
GGACAATTGAAGTTGTATTGACCAACCAGAGCCTGGGTTTGCCCCCGATCCGAACCAACCGGCCGGTATTTTTAAGGCAATTCCAAAACATTTTAAGGTTTACAATAACTATCTTCCGCATTATCATGATTTTAGGGTTTGCAGGCAAACACGCTCCGGACGAGGTTGTTAAGGAATCAGTAAAAGAGCTTGAGATCCAAGAGTAATAAAAAGGATGCGGTCTAACCCATTACCGAAAGGGATTGCAACGCGGTGATTTTTTCCTTGCCCTGTAGTAAGGTACAGGGTGTTAGCTTCTACTATTGAAAGGTGAACACGATGAGTGATTTTACGATCGGAATTTTAGCTAAAAACACAAATTTAAACATCGAAACAATCCGGTTCTATGAGCGGAACAAGTTACTGCCCGAGCCCCGGCGCACACCGGCCGGCTATCGCCTTTATACGGCCGCGGACAGTAAACGCCTGCACTTTATCGCTATGGCTAAACGTCACGGTTTTTCTTTAAAGGAAATCCGGGAGTTGCTGGATTTACGGGTTGATCCTGCTTCCACCTGTACGAATGTACGCCAAAAAGCTGAAGTGAAAATTCAAATCGTAGAACAAAAAATCCGGGAGTTGCGCCGGATAAAAAAAGCCTTAACGACATTAGTTGCCGATTGCCGGGGGGCGGGTCCCACAGGTCATTGCCCAATCCTAGATGCTTTTGAAAAAGAAAATTAAAAGGGCGGAACCCTGTACCTTGGTACAAGGAGTTAGATGCTAAAATGAATTTGAATTAGAGGTGTCGCATGACAAATATGAAACAGATAAAAGCTTCCCGGAAAGGACTGGTTGGCGCCGTCGTGGCAGCCATTGCGGCTTCACTGTGTTGCGTGGTTCCCCTTGTGCTGCTTGGTTTGGGGCTTGGCGGCGCCTGGGTAGGTAGTCTGACCGCCCTGGAACCTTTCCGGCCGTATTTTATGGCTCTGACAGTGGTGTTGGTGGGCTACGCTTTCTATAGCGTGTATCATAAACCAAAAGCCGAGAACTGTGAACCCGGGAGCTACTGCGCCAATCCCAAAGCCAGTAAGATAAACAAAATTGCCTTATGGAGCGTCACCGTATTTGTCGCGGGCTTGCTGGCTTTTCCGTACCTGACTCCAACTTTATTTGTAAGCAACCAAAATCCAATCGTTACGAATACACATGTAAGGGAAGTGGTGCTGGACGTACCGGGAATGACCTGTGCCGCCTGCCCCGTGACAATTCAAAAGAGTCTGGCCCGGCTGGATGGCGTGATTGAAGTCCACGCCAGCTTCGAGGATAAAAATGTGATTATTAAGTATGATCCGGCTAAAATAGCAACGCAAGACCTTATGGAAGCCACTCGCAATGCCGGGTACGAATCAACAGTCCACTAACTTTAACCAAC
>CAZIWX010000134.1:0-6308 GCA_964543125.1 uncultured Lentisphaeria bacterium
CAGCATGGCGGGGGACGTCGCTGTAGTGCATAATGGCATCATCGAAAATTTTCAGACCCTGAAACGGGAACTCCAGGCTGCCGGGTACAATTTTACCAGCGACACAGACACTGAAGTTTTAGCAGCCCTGATCAGCACGCATTATGAAGGCAATTTGGAAGCCGCGGTGCAAGCCGCTCTTGAAAAAGTCATTGGCGCCTACGGAGTTGCTGTCCTAAGTAATCGTGAGCCCAATAAAATTGTCTGTGCCCGGAATGGCGCACCTTTGATCCTGGGATTAGGGAAAGACGAGTATTTTGTAGCTTCCGATGTTGCCGCCGTCCTGGCTTACACCAAAGATGTGATTTACCTCGATAACGGTGAGATCGGGATTCTGACCAACGACGGATATAAGACTTTGTCGCATAAGAATGAGAGTGTCTCAAAGGAAGTGCATCACGTTAAATATAATCTGGCTGCCATCGAACGGGGTGGATTCGAACATTTCATGCTGAAAGAAATTTTCGAGCAACCACAAACAATCTATGATGCCATGCGTGGACGATTATTACCCAAAACGGGTACGGCCCATTTGGGAGGAATCGCAGACCGAATTGGCACGATTCTACACGCCGATCAGCGCTACTTTACCGCTTGTGGGACCTCCTGGCATGCTGCCTTGATCGGTGAATTGATGTTTGAGCAATTCGCGCGTTTACCCGCGGAAGTTGAATATGCTTCTGAATTTCGGTATCGGGAACCTCTAGTAGACCGTCGTTCGGTTGTTTTTGCTATTAGTCAATCCGGTGAGACAGCCGATACGCTGGCTGCAATTCAAGAATCGAAGAAGCTGGGCGCCACGCCCTTAGGAATTTGTAATGTGGTTGGGAGTTCCATTGCACGGGAGACGGAAGCGGGTATTTACATGCACGCTGGTCCCGAAATTGGCGTCGCTTCCACCAAGGCATTTACATCTCAAGTCATGGTGCTGTCATTATTAACGCTGAAACTAGCTCGCTTGATGGGTATGAGCGAGAAGTATGGTGTTGAGGTTGTACAATCCTTGCAAAAATTACCTGAACAGGCGGAATGGATTCTGAAACAAGCCGACGCGATTGCTGAAATTGCCCGGCAGTATGCATCCGCCCAAAATTTTCTATACCTGGGACGTGGAGTAAATTTCCCGGTTGCGCTAGAGGGCGCCTTGAAATTGAAGGAAATATCCTACATTCACGCCGAAGGTTATCCGGCGGCTGAGATGAAGCATGGACCGATTGCCTTAATCGATGAGGATATGCCGGTCGTTTTTGTGGCGCCGCGGGATAAAACCTATGATAAGATTACCAGCAATATTCAGGAAGTCCGGGCTCGCAAAGGCCGGGTGATTGCCATTGCTACGGAAGGCGACAAAGATATCCGCGAATTGGCAGATCATGTTATTTATGTCCCTCCGGTTTTGGCTTTTACCGCACCGATTGTCAATGTAATCCCGTTGCAGCTTTTGGCGTATTATATCGCGGTTGAACGTGGCTGTGATGTGGACCAACCGCGCAATCTGGCGAAAAGTGTGACGGTGGAATGATCTTTAGACGAATTACCATCATCGTTGTTTTATTTGCCGGCTCTGTTTGGAGTCAATCGACGACTTTCGATCGTGGTGTAAAACTGTACAATCAGGGCGAATATTGGCAAGCGCTGGTTCAATTCACGGCTTTGTCAAATCAAACCCCGGAACAGAACCCACAACTGACTGCATCGCTGGTGATGCGCATGAAATGTTATGCTAAACTGGAGTCCTTCCAGCGCACCATTCTATTGGCGCGTGAGTTTCAACTGAATTATCCCAACAGCCGCTATGAAACGGATGTCTACTTTCTGCTGGGTGAAGTTTATGCATTATTGGGCGAGTACACTGAAGCGGCCTGGAATTACGCCCAGGCGCGGGTTCATGCTAAAGACCGCAATAATATCAGGTACGAATCTGAACGTAGAACCCGGGAATTAGTCCTTAACAGGATTCCACTTCAGGACCTGGATCTGTTATATACACGAGATGTGGGGTTGGTAGGCCAATTCCTGGGATTGTTGGCCGTTGAACGGTTTCAGCGGGATGGTAAGCACGTGGAAGCGGCTGACCTCATGTTCGACCTGCGTCCCTATCTGAAAACCGGTTGGCTAATTGATGAAGCTCTGGAAGTGGATTGGCAGTTGACCCACACCAGCCACCGAACTGTCATTATTGGCGTGGTGCTGCCTTTAACCGGAGCCCTGGGTTCCATCGGAAACCAGATCCTCAGTGGTTTACGTTATGCTGCTATGGTCTATACGGATTCATCCCGGGTAAAAGTGGAGTTGGATATTCACGATAATGAAGCAGATTTGGGAAAATCCATTAATATCGCTCGAAAATTTAAATCCAATCCTCAACTGATTGCCGTGGTTGGCCCCCTGATAAGTGAGAATGTCAAAGCTCTTGCTGCAGTTTTAAACGGCTCTGACAAAATCATCCTCACACCAACGGCTACTGAGAATGAATTGATAGATTTTTCGCCCGATCTGTATCAGTATCAGCCCAGCCGGGGCATCCGGGGCGCATCCCTGGCAGCGTATGCTATGAATACTTTGGGACTGAAGACTTTTGCTGTTTTGGCTCCCACCGATGCCTATGGCCGTGAATTAACCGACAGCTTTACGAAGAAAGTGGATGAATTAGATGGGCAGGTCCTTTATGAAGGTTGGTACGCGGGCGATCCCACCGATCTATCCGCTCATTTTAAGACGCTGAGAACGATTGGATTTCAGCGTCTGCTTCAAGAAGTTGCAACCGACACGGATTCAGTTCGACAGGCTAACTATCGCTATATTTTAAAACCGATTACGCCCGACTCGGGAAAATTTGTTCACCGCTATTCAACCTCTGATTCACTCAAGGTCAAGATCTCGACTATTGACGGCCTGTATATGCCCATCCATCAAGGGCAGGTCTATGTGGCTTCCCAAATCGCGTTTTACAATTTGAATACCTATGTCCTGGGTGATGAAAACTGGGATGATCCCGATAACCTGAACAAGAACCGTCGTTATTTGCCCCGTTTGGCATTCGGATCCAGTAATTCCGTGGATTCGACACGCTTGGAAGTAACCGGCATGATGACTGATTATCCCATGTTGTACGACCGGAATCCCACTCGGTACGATTATTTAGGATTTGATACGGCCAATCTGCTGTTGGACGGATTAGAACAGTCCAATTTCAAACCGGCGCTGATACGGCAGGTATTTATTAAAATGGATACCTGGCGCGGTGTTATTGGACAGGTCAGGTTCGGCGGAAATCATCCACGCCAAAATCAATCGGTATTTATTATGGAATATGATAATCAAGAGCGCCGCGCGTCCCGGGCGGGATATTATGATCAGTTCGGATTTCATCCGGAGGGTCAGGTATTACCGACGCCGGTAGAATCGGATACGACATCCGCTGGGGAAGCTATCGGTGATTGAAGTTATTGGACCCAAAAGACTGACACTGCCCGATGGCGTCCTGGCAGGGATTTCCACGCGTTCGGGTGGAGTCAGCCGGGATCAGTTCGCCAGTTTGAATCTTTCCACTTTAACAGGTGATAGCCAGGAGAATGTGAAGCGGAATCGCGCGCTTTTACTCGGAGCACTGGGAATCGATGAAAACCGGCTGGTCACACCCCAACAAATACACTCTGCCACGGTTCAGATGATTGACCAACCGGGTAATTATCCCGCAACCGATGCGTTAATCACCCCGGCACGGAATGTCTTTTTGTCAGTATTCATCGCCGATTGTCACCCCATTTTGATCTGGGCGGATGACGGAGAGTGGCTGGCCGCCGTTCATGCCGGTTGGCGTGGAACGGAACAGCAAATTCTCAGCAAAACCTTAGCGCTCATCCTGAGTAGCAGCGGCTACGAGCTCAATCAATTCAAGGTTTGGGTTGGACCGGGCCTGGGGCGCTGTCATTTTCAGGTCGGACCTGAGTTTGCAACGAAATTTAAATCAAAATACCTGGAGCATCGGCTGGATGGTCTTTATTTCAACCATGCACAAGCCAATGTCGATCAGGCACTTGCAGCCGGAGTTCCGATGGAAAATATTGAATCCAGCAACGAATGTTCCTTTTGTGAGTCACACAAGTATTTCTCACACCGGCGCGATCAAGGGAAAACCGGCCGTATGTTGGCCATTATCGGGAGAATAGACAGTTGAGTATCATTGATGCGGTTTTATTAGCCATTGTACAAGGATTAACCGAATTCCTGCCGGTTTCCAGTTCGGGGCACCTGGTGTTGGGGCGCCAACTGTTGGGTGTCGCGAATACCGGTGATGTGGCCTTCGAAGTTGTTGTTCACTTCGGGACATTTTTAGCTGTTCTGTTAGTATTTTGGTCAGATATCAAAAGTCTGTTGGCCTCCCTGTTGAAAGGGTTGCGTCACCCCGGCCAGCTTAAAACGATTTATCATACAGATGCCCAATTCTATTTGGCCAGCATGATGATTATCGGAATGATCCCGGCCGGAATCGTGGGCATCCTGTTCCAGGATCAATTGGAAGCATTATTTGCTAATCCAAAACTGGTGGCGGGAATGCTCATTCTAACCGGCGTATTTCTCTTTTTAACAAAATGGGTTAAAGCACCGCATAATGAATTAAACCCGGGACGCTCCTTTTTGATTGGTGCGGCACAGGCTTTCGCAATTATACCGGGCATTAGCCGGAGCGGATCAACCATTTCGACTGCCATGTACCTTGGAATTGAACGGATTCAAGCCGCCCGCTTTTCATTCATCATGGTTTTACCCCTGATTTTTGGCGCGATGCTACTCCAGGCATTTAAAATGGATGATGCCGGATTAACAGCCTTGAGATTCGAAATCCTGGCAACCGGACTTATTGTTTCATTCCTCGTGGGTTATGCAGCGCTGAAATGGCTCATGGGGACTCTGGAGCGGGGGCGGTTTCACTGGTTTGGTTATTACTGCCTTTTGGTGGGCGGTGTGGGCTTAATCTTCGCCTAAGAAGGACTGCATAAAGGATATGGCCGGAACCTACTTCGATAAATACACGCGAGCGATTGGCTTAGTCCGGGAAGGTCAGCTCCATCCGGCCTATTTCCTCCTGGGCCCGGAAGTATTTCTAACCGAGCGCTTTATCGGGCAGGTAAAGTCAACTTTTACAGAAAAATTTGGTGACTCTGGTGAAATTACCCGTCTATATGGTGAAGATATAAAACAGGCTGAGCTGGAAGGATTCCTGGGGGGAGGCGGATTATTTAGTCGTGCCAACCTGGTCATACTGCTTAATGTTTCGGGATTGGAGCAAAATGCCCGTAAACTATTGACCCGGGTGCTTAAAAATCCCCATACAGATCTTTACCTTGTTTTAACGCATCCCGAAACATATCGCTTACCTCAGTGGCTTTCTAAAATGACTGAACAGTGTGCCGTGGTTCTGACAACGGCCCCATTCGATAATGAATTACCGCGTATCATTCAGCGCCTGGCTCAGATACAGGGGAAAAAAATTGAGTCGGCCGCGATCGACCTTATCTTGCAACTTGTGGGGAATGATCTGGCTTTGATTGAGCGCGAGATCGAAAAATTGACCTTATTCCTGAGCGAATCTAAAGAGCTGATAACCGTGGAAGCGGTTCAGGATTCCATCGCGGCGGTTCCCAATGCAACGCTATCCAACCTGTTTGAAGCTATTAACCAGCGTGATGCCTCTCTCGCCATCGAAGCGCTGTTGGATATTACGGCCCGGGATGAGAGTATACCCTACCTGGTTATCAGCCTATACAACCACATGAATAAATTACTGCGGTTTGCCGATTATGACCGGTTTCCGGATCCTGCCACGGCAAGAAAGTTAGCAGGTACAGCTTCCAGCCGGACCCAGCGCGGTTTGTGGGGTGGCTCCCGGCGGTACTCATTGCCGGAACTTAAGTCGGCTTTGGGAGAATTGGCTGAAATTGATTATCAATTCAGACAGAAAAATTACCCCGTCATGGCTTATTTCAGCAATTGGGTTGCAGGACACTTGAATTAATATGCAAAAGGTGGATCAGACGACGACTGACGAACAATTGATTGCTCAATTTCAGGCGGGCCGGGAAGCAGCCTTCATCGAACTGGTGGGACGATATAAAAATCGCCTGCTGAATTTTGTGTATCGTTTTGTTGGAGATCGCGATGAAGCCGAAGATATCGTTCAAGATACTTTTTTAAAGGTTTATCGAAATCGCCACGCTTACCGTGAAGTAGCAAAATTTTCCACGTGGATCTATACAATTGCAGGG
>CAZIWX010000135.1:0-6255 GCA_964543125.1 uncultured Lentisphaeria bacterium
CCCGGCGGATTTTCTCCTGTTCCCTGAAATTGCAGTTACTCCGGAGCAACTCCCCCGGCCGGGTTCCAAACAGCGGTTGATTTATGAGGCCCTTCTGAAAACCCCGGAAGGATTGACCCAGAGCGCGGTGGTAGAACAGTTCAGCACTTCGCCTCAGGTGGTCCGGGCGTTGGCTGAAAAAAAATTGATCCTGAAACAACCGCTGCGGCCCGCTTTGGATCCATTAAAGGATTATCACCGACCGGCGCCTAAAACAATTAAACTGAATCCTGAGCAACAACGAGCTACCGCTGAAGTTCACCGAGCTATGGAGCATGGAGGCTTTGCACCCTTTTTTCTGTTTGGCGTCGCCGGGAGCGGTAAGACCGAAGTGTATCTGGAAGCTGCCGCCCAAGCGCTTAAACACGGCCGGGGGGTTATCGTGCTGGTACCGGAAATCGCTTTGGCGCCCCAGTTAGCGCAGCGGTTTCAGCAACGGTTTGGTGACAGTGTCGCCGTGTGGCATTCCAATCTACGGGGACCGGAACGGCTTCAGACGTGGCAAGCGATCCAGCGCGGTGAATTCCGAATTGTGGTGGGCGCCCGCAGTGCCATTCTGACGCCGGTGAAGAACCCAGGACTCATTGTGGTGGATGAAGAGCAGGAAAATGCCTACAAACAGGAAGACAGTGATCCCAAATACCATGCCCGGGATGTGGCATTGATGCGGGGACGGATTGAGAACGTGACCGTCATTTTAGGGAGTGCGACACCGGCGCTGGAAACCTATTACAATCAGATTCAGGAGCGGTACCAGCACTTGCACCTTTCCAAGCGCTGGGAAAAAGCCGTTCCGCCCATGGTGGATGTGGTGGACATGGCCCGGGAGTACGAAGAAACAGAGGATTGGTCATCGCCATTTTCGCGCAAACTACGGTCCGCCATCGAAAAAACCCTGGCTGACGGACATCAGGTGATTTTGCTTCAGAATCGCCGGGGTTATGCGCCCATCGTGAAATGCCGCAATTGCGGCTACGCGATTGCTTGCCCTAATGATGAAATTACTCTTACCTATCATAAAGTGGGTCACCGGATGAAATGCCATTACTGCGGCTATGAATCCACACCACCCACCACCTGTCCGGCCTGTGGCGGCGCCGATCTGCATTTAGGTGGCTTGGGAACACAACGGGTTGAGGAAGCTTTGCAAGCGTTATTCCCCACTGCACCCGTGTGCCGCATGGATCTGGATACTACCCGTCAAAAAGGGGCACATCAAAAGCTACTGGGTGATTTTGCCCGCCGGAAATATCCCATTTTATTAGGGACTCAAATGATCGCCAAGGGTCTGGATTTCGAGAATGTCACCCTGGTGGGTGTACTGAATGCCGACACCGGACTGCATTACCCGGATTTCCGAGCCCGGGAACGCACCTTTCAGTTGGTGTACCAGGTGGCGGGCCGGTCAGGCCGAGGCAAATTTCCCGGCCGCGTGGTCATCCAGACCTGGCAACCGGACAATTTTGCAATCCAATGTGCCACCCGGCAGGATATCAAGCTGTTTTACAACAAGGAATTGGAGGATCGGGGACAGCGGGATTATCCCCCGTTCTCACGATTGGTAGTTTTTGATTTTATCGGTCCGCGGCGCAGGGAAGTGGAGCGAATTGCGGAACGAGTGGTTGAATTATTAGGTGAATTCAAAGGGCTGGAGATTCTGGGGCCGGCGCCGGCTCTGGTGGAGCGGTCACGGGCCGGCTTTCGGTGGAAGGTGTTGGTTAAAAGTGCCAAATCCAGCGATCCCCAGGGAAAAATCCTCCACCGGGCAACGCGCTACATTCACCGGCGCTTCACCCATAAGTCGATCCGCCTGAGTATCGACGTGGATCCTGTCCGGATCATGGGTTAGAGCGCTTGCATGCGGTATCTACGAGCAGAATTAGTGATTGTGTTAACACTGGGATCGTCCTTGCTCGCTGGCGTTAACTCTCATCCGAACCCACCCGAATCGGTCGCGGGACTGATGCTGACCCAGGGAAAGCTGGCGTTAGTGACCGACAGTCAGGATACCAGTTTGTTGCGGGAAGCGGCGCACCGGGTGGGTCAAATTACCCGGGATATTCAGACCATCACTCACCTGTCGCTCACGGATTCATTGACTATCTTTTTCATCAACAACCAGAGAAATGTGAAACAGTTTATTCCCAATGCGCCCACCTGGTCCGGTGGACTAACCACCGACCTCAATACGCTGTATATCTATGACGATGATCCGGTGGATTGGGGAACCACGCTGCGCCATGAACTAACCCACGTGCTGGTGGCACAAAATAGTGTGAACCTGCCGGTGTGGTTCAATGAAGGACTGGCCCAATACATTGCCGGAAACTGGTCTTGGAGCGGATTTTACACCTTGGGCACCGCCACCATCAGTCACGATGTTATTCCCTTGAAAGATCTGGATATGGTGTTGAGCTACAGCCGGAAGCGGGCGGAATTGGGCTATGCCGAAGCCATCGATGCGTTTAAATACATGCTGGATCGGCAGGGACCTTCAATCTTACCGGAGATTTTAAAAGCGGGCAAAAAATCGTTTGCCGAACGCTATGGCGCGGCGACTCGGGAAAGTCTGCCGGATTTTGAAATTGGTTGGCGGAAGCATCTAGATCAAAAGTTTGCCTTCTTCAAGCTGGCGCATTTCCCCGATCTCTTATGGCTAGCGATGCCCTTCCTGGTTTTAATCGGATATATATTAAATCGGCGCCGGAATAAACAAAAATTACTGGAATGGGAACTGGAAGAAGAATGGAGAGATCGCCGGGGAATGCTGGATTAATGTAAAAGCAATCCTGGGTTACCCCGATTGAACTTACTTATCCCGATACGCTGGGCGATGGGGATTCGCGGATTGCCCAAATAGAGGCAAAAACCATTTAGATCGACGGGGATTAAATCACTGGTTACCTGGGGTTTTGATGTTTCGGGGGCCGAAGGGTACTCCAGCTTTGCATTTTCCAATTCTTCGGATCGAATCCGGCCGAGCGATTGGTTGGAACGCACCGCGTGATTTGATACTTTGGGGGTCCCGGGCGGAAGGTCTCAATATCCTCACCTAGTTGTTCTTTCGGGTGTAAGTATTAATTTCTTGATCATTCCCGGCTGATCTTCAACCGGTCCGGACGGACAGCCGGGAGTAATTCCCCCAAAAGTCTTGGATTTTTTCATCTCAACGTGAAATCCGCAGCTTCTCTCCAGCACCAAAAAAACACGGTGATTCAGGTGCAATTCTACCAGTTTTACGGTTAAGGATATTACGGCTGTTTCTCCATTGTCTATTCCGGAAATGCTTGTAAATTCAGCCTCAATGAGTCGATTGAGTATTCCATATGTCGTTTTTAGCGTGGTCAGTTTGTTTGGCAATCAAATTAACCAACTGGTGCCGTTGGATTCGGTCGCAACGCCAGCGGTATTCATTACCAACCTAGCTGCCGCACTCACCGATCTGACTCATACCGAGATCTGTCTCATGAGTGATAAGGTGATAAACTATACTCTTTGGGATTCTCTGGCAGCGGATAGTGGCCTGGATGCGGAAGACATTGATTTACTGCTCAATGATACCCTCACCGTGGAAACCATTGCTTTGGCGGGGAAGGATATTCTGGAGATCAAGGCGCTGGGTGAGCGCTCCGGCTATAAGCTGCATTTTTTTGGTATTCATGACCCGGAGCCTTTTGACAATAAATGGCAGGTCCACCACAATAATATTCGGCCGGGTGAAAATTACGCCGTGGTGTTGACTACTGACTTGATGGACGAAGCCAACGCCTTTCTGCCTTTGGAACGCGCCCGGCAACGCCGCAATTCATTTAAAATTACCCGTAGCGGCTTACTGTATACCGGCCCGTTACTATTGGTAGGCTCTAATCAGGGTTATCCTATAACACTCCAGGAGGCATTGCGGTACTATTTCTCCTCACTCCCGGCGGTCGGTGACTTTTCCACCGGCTGGATCAACGACCAGCAGTTCAGTGCCCGTCCGTTATGGCGGTGGGATTTCGAAAAACTTGGTTTAACCTATTCATCACTGCAACGTACCAATGACAATCAGAGTGATTTAAAGCTTTATCCGGAACTACAGCAGCAGCCCATCAATCTGTTGGATACGGAGCTGCGGCTACGGCTCTGGCGTCAGAATCCCGGCAGCACCTGGGAGATGCGGCTCATCACTGATTATGCCATGGCGGAATTGGAATCTAATAAACCGCAGGAGCATCGAGACGAGATCGAGCTGAATACCTCCTACCGGGTAAATTTTCGCAAACTCACACCCAATCCATTATTGCCGGAAGTTTTTATCCAACTACGGTATCTGACCCAATTCACCGCCGATGAAGGTGAACGGAAGCATCAGGATCTGGGATTGAATTTGGGAATCTATATGCCCCGGTATGGGCATTTATCGGATACGCAACTGAGTGCAACCATGATGTACGACATTACCCAGACCCGCCATAAACAGCTTTTGGGTATTGATTACAAGACTCGCTACCAGGTTCCGATCCAGGCGTTCGATTGGCTTTTGGAGTTGCAGGGTACGAAATTTTTCAAAGTTCCCGGGATCGAGCAGCCGGTCTGGCCGGAAATGATGATGCGGTTGAATAGCTTTATCCTGGTACCTTTTTATGCCAACCTGAAATTCGTTCCCAAAGTCCAGTTGTTCTATTATCGCGAAATCGGAAAAAAATACATGTTCAACTCCTTCGTGGGAATGTCGCTGGAATACTACAACACCTGGAAATTTCAATATTTGGACTTCATATTTTAGAATTTCCAGCCTTAGATTGAGGCAATGAATAATTTTTCCGCAGTCCGCCTGGTTCCCGTTGCACCGCAACTCGAAACGCGCGATTTTGAAGATGTGGAACTGCTGTATGAAAAATTATCCCGGGCAGTTCCCGAAGATTTGGAGTCAGCTCCATCCCGGGTACTGGTTTTTCCGGAATACATCGGTCTGGGATTTTACCTTACCGCCGGTGGGAATGAGGCTTTATCGGCAAAATCGCTTATGGGCGCTATGGGAAATTTGACCCGTTTGCGCAAAAGGAAAACACTCTGGAATTTTTTCAGAACCTATTTGGATTTTTTCATCGGTCCGGCCGGCGAACGACTGAAGCGGGCGGTGTTTCAAACATATGCCTCCGAAGCCTGGCAAATGTATCATGAGGTTTTCAGTAACCTGGCTGAAGCCCACCATAGCTGGGTGGTAGCCGGTTCCATATTATCACCGCCTGTTGTCGGCAGTGAGATAAAGTGGCGTGTAAAAGGATCAGAATTATTGAACCGCTCCGTCGTTTACAATCCCACCGGATCGATTACCGGTGTGGTTCCGAAACTACATTTAACGCCCTTTGAAAAGGGCTTTGTGAACCCCGGAGAAATAAAAAATTGGCGTGTGATTCCGACTGAGTTTGGAAACTTAGCGGTATTTATCTGTGCCGACTGCTGGTATCCGGAGCTCTACGCTGAAGCACTGGCCCAATCGGCCACGCACTACGCAGTCCCGGCCATGGTAAATCCCCAATCGGCCTGGAACGAACCCTGGCAGGGTTATCAACCCCGGCAGTCAACCCCGGCCGATGTTCCCGCGGGACTGGAAGGACAGATTACGGAAGCCGCGGCCTGGTTAAAATTCGGTCTGGCCGGACGCTTGGAGAATATCCGGCATGGGGGTGGTGTGGTGAGTCAATTCCAGGGCCACTTATTGGATGTGAGTGCGTATGGTGAATCACTGGTTATCGGACCAGGCAATCCGGCTGAAAAGGAGAATTAGAGTGCTCAGGATAAAATTTCTGTTTGTGGTGGTGGGAATTTTCTGGTTGGCGGGTTGTACTTCCCCCACGGTTGAAGTACCGCCGAACAACCCGGGAAAATTGAAGATCGGATTCGATATCGACGATACCATCCTATATTCGGAAGACAATTTTCTCGAAGCGCTCAAATACGCGAGTGCTGATCAACGACTTGACTTTGGCTGGATAAACACGCATGACAGCATTTACTCCCACGTCATTCCCGACATGGCCAAGTTAGTGCGGTTTTTTCGGGCGCAGGGACACACGGTCTATTTTATCACTGCCCGGCCGGGTGCCAAAGGTGATGCCCTGGCAAGATTCATGACCCGCGAGTTGGGTTTTTCCGTGAAATCCGGGGTCAATTTATTTTTCTGCCCCAAAGTGACCGATCCTCAAACCGGGATTCGTCACACGGTGAAAC
>CAZIWX010000136.1:0-6095 GCA_964543125.1 uncultured Lentisphaeria bacterium
ATGAGCGGGGTGCGATTGGCGTCACCGGTTATGCCGGAGCCGATGCCACATTGCGGTATTCATTAAAACTTGCGCAACAACTACGCGCTGGCGGAGGCGCGGTTTACCTAACAAGCACCATCGATAAACGACTGAGTTTGCCGGAACGCGCTGAAATCGCTCGGAATGACAGCGTTCAAATTTTCGTGATGGCTCATAATAATGCGCCTGGTGAAACGAGTGATCCTCTGGCCAGCCAGGGCACCTCCACCTATTTCACCTGGCCCGGCGCCAAACCACTCTGCGATGCCACCTATCCGCATCTTTTGGATTTAGGATTAAACGACTATGGCAAAATCACCCGGTATTACTATTACTTACTCCGTCAAACTGATTACCTGGTTTTTTTAGTGGAAGGCGCCTTTATGACCAATCCGGCCGATGAAATGTTTTTACTCAGTGATGAAGGTCTTGATCGGTTAGCCGGGGCGGTCTTCCGGGGAATTCACGATTTCCTTCAGGAACAAAGTCTCGGGCAAACAAATTAAGCTGAGTATGGACATCCTTAATCTCAATCAAAATAGCCCGAACCTGAGAACCTAAGTGCGTTTGCCTTGCTTTTATGACCTGATTTTAACGCCGCTTGAATGGTTGGGCCTCCGGCGGCTGCGACGCTATGTTTTACGGCCATTACAGGGCCGGGTACTGGAAATTGGTTCCGGAACCGGACTCAACGCGGGTCTGTTTCCAACCCCATCTGAATTAGAAATCATTGCCCTGGAGCCATCCGGGTCTAAAATCCACTGTGCCGGTGACCGCAAGACCGTTGCACCTTATACACATTGGGTACGGGGCGCCGCCGAAAATCTACCCTTCGGCGAGCATTCTTTCGACATGGTTTGCGCAACCCTGGTTCTATGCACCGTCAAATCGCTGCCGGCGGCTCTGGCCGAACTCAAGCGGGTATTAAAACCGGACGGACGGCTGATTTTACTGGAACATGTTCGGCCGCGGCAACCCTGGCTGGGTCGAATTTTCGATTGGCTGTCACCTGCCTGGGAGGTCATCGCTGAAGGCTGTCACCTCAACCGGCAAACAGGCAAAATTCTTGAGCAAGGTGGATTTAACCTGGAACAGGAACAATCGTTTTTCAAAGGTATCGTGAAAATATTTGCAGCCTTGCCCAATTCCATCCCGGCGCCCCAGGAATAGGTTTTATTTTGTAGTCCGGGGTGTACATTTTCGCGGAAATAGAATGACAGTGGCAATAATTTTTCAATCTCACACGCGGCAAATCAGGATACGTGGATAAATACAGGATAAGGAGAGTTAGTATGGATTTTGTTAAAAATATTAATATTATAAAACAGGCTGCGGTTGAAAGCCCCTTCGAGTTGATCGTTCGCGGTCAATTTGAAGCTGACGCCTGGAGTGCCGAGCTTACGGAACTGGATCGTGAATTGGATGGTTCTTTGGAACTGGCCAAATCCAATGGAGAATTTTCCGGCAAGCTTAATAGCACCCTGTTAATGTATACACCCAAGAATAGTCTCGCCAGGCGTGCGTTAATCGTTGGATTGGGAAAGCGGGCTGATTTCAATACGGATAAACTGCGCCAGGTTGCCGCTACTGCCATTCGTGCGGCGCACGGCTTGAAAATCAAACATATCGCCAGCGAATTCATCGCCCGGGATGATTTGAGCGCGGATGATGCCCAGTATTTGGCGGAAGGGTATGGCATGGGTTCTTACCGGTTCATACCCTATCAAACTCAAAATCAGGACGAATTTTCCGGGGTGGAAGCGGTAACGATCGTTTCCAATGCAAGTATAGATGATGCAGTCGCTTATGGCTACGCCGTTGCCGAAGGCGTGAATTATGCCCGCGACTTGGGGAACCATCCCGGTAATGTGGCAACCCCGGCATTTCTTGCCCGGCACGCCGAGGAAATCGGTGCGGCCGATCATTTCAAGATCACAATTTTCGACCGTGATGATTTCAAACGCCTGGGCCTGGGAGGCATCGGGGGTGTCTCCGCCGGCAGTGCGGAGCCGCCGAAATTCATGATTCTGGAGTATAAGGAGGGTGGTAAAAACGCCAAAACTCTCGGCCTGGTGGGCAAGGGTCTCACGTTTGACTCCGGTGGGATTTCCATCAAGCCGTCAGCTAAAATGGATCAGATGAAATTTGATATGCTGGGCGGCGCTGCCGTATTGGGTATTATGCATACGGTTGCCAAACTCCAGCCCGGAATCAATGTTGTCGCGATTGTGCCTTCAACCGAGAATTTGAGCGGTAGCAAGGCCTACAAGCCGGGCGATATTTTAAAAGCCTACAACGGTAAGACCATTGAGGTTCTAAACACGGATGCCGAAGGCCGTCTGATCCTGGCTGATGGATTAGCATATCTCACCGAGAATTACGAAGTCGACGGAGTGGTTGATTTTGCCACCCTGACCGGCGCAGTAATCGTGGCCTTGGGACATTATTACAGTGGTATTATGACCAACGATCAGGATTTTGCCGATGAGTTGAAAGCCGCCGGAGCTATGAGCTTTGACCGTTTATGGCAGTTACCGCTGGATGACGATTATTCCAATGATATCAAATCCAAGATTGCCGATGTGTGCAATATTGGGAAGCCGGGTCAGGCCGGAACGATCACCGCCGGCGCCTTTTTACAAGAATTCGTGAAAGCGGGAACCTCTTGGTGTCATGTGGATATTGCCGGATCCGCCTGGGTTTCGGATTGGAAATCTTATTTCCCGTCAAGTGATGCCAGCACAAGCGCCACGGGCGCCGGGGTTCGGTTGATTCTGGAACTGATCCGGCGCTGGGAAGCCTAAGACGGCATATCCTAAGGTGAATTTATGAACAGGACTGGAAACTGATGTCCGGGCTATTCCCAATATTTAATTACCGTGAGCGTTCGTATGTCTGATATTATTTTGGCGGTAGATGCCATGGGCGGCGACGATGCACCCCACGTGGTGATCAAAGGTGTCTGTGATGCCGTGCGGCAGTCCGCTTTGAAAATCCTGCTGGTGGGCCGGCCGGATGCAATCCAACCCCTGCTGAATAAGGAGAACTACCCGGCCGAGCGGATTGAAATCATTTCCGCCAAAGAAGCGATTCCCATGGATGCCTCTCCAAAGCAGGCCCTGGAAGAATTCCCTGAAGCTTCCATGATTGTAGCAGCCAAACTGGTTCAATCCGGTGCTGCAAACGCCCTTATTTCAGCCGGGAATACCGGTGCTCTCATTCTGGCCGCGGCCCGTAATATTCCCCGTATTCAAAATGTTCGACGCACTGCTCTCGCATCCGTCTATCCGACTTTGAATGAATTGAAACGAAAGGATCTATTTTCCCTGATGTTGGATGTTGGGGCAAATGTAACGGTGGAGCCCGAGAATTTGGTCCAGTTTGCGCTCATGGGAGCTTCCTATGCCAGTGAGGTAAAGGGGATCGAAGATCCGGCAGTGGCACTCCTGAACATGGGCACTGAAGCCAATAAAGGTGGTCCCCGCTATTCCCAGACATTTCAGATACTCAAGGATCTCAAACATGTCAATTTTATCGGCAATATCGAGGGGCATGACCTGTTGCGTGGGATCGCGGATGTGGTCGTTACCGAAGGTTTAGTGGGTAATATCGCCATTAAAACGCTGGAAGGTTCCGCCGAAACCGTCATGGGCTTGGGGCGTCTGGCCTTTAAACAAAAATTTATCTGGAAATTGGGACTGCTTTTATTATCCGGTGGTATTCGGGGCCTGAAAAAACTTACTGATTATCAGGAATACGGCGGCGCGCCGATTTTAGGTCTGGACAAGCTGGTTTTAAAATGTCATGGCAAGTCAACCGCCCGGGCAATTCAGAACGCCGTTAAACTGGCGGCGAAATCAATCCGGGACCATCTGACCGGAAATATCCAACAATCCATTCGCGCTTTTGAGGAGACATTTGTTCCACTGGGATGATTCTTATATGAGCGGTTGCGAGAGTTAAAAAACCAATTGATAATAATTTGATTGGCGTGTAACATTAAACTATCAGGAATAGCCACTGGGATTGAATGATTACCGTTTCCGGTAGACGTGAGGATAAAAGGGTTTAAGATCGTGCGTAAAATTTGGTTAGTACTCAGTCTGGTCACTGCTTTGCCATTTTTAACTTTGGCGCAAACTGATGACGGGAAAGTAAACGATTTTCAACTCGTCGGGATTGCCCAGGATCTTTTTCGGCAGCAGGGATTTGATGTTCCCCGGGGATCCATGAAAATTCAGGATGTGGCCGGTTGGGGCCGCGTTTTATATATCACCCTGAAAAGCCGGCGAACCACTCAAATGGACGATATTCTCACTGCCTTTGTGGTTGGTGGTGGAATTAATCCTTATGCAAATGCCGCTCTGGACTATATTGTGGTCATATCCGAGGTAAATTTTAAAGATGATGAGCAGTTGGTGCTGGCTGCTTCGGCAAAATGTTCCGAACAACTGTTTTATGATCAAGTTGACGTGGACTACTTTTCCGACAAGTGTCTCATCACGGAATAACAGGAATGAATCATTTCAAATCTGAAACAGAGGAGATAAACCATGCTTAAGAAAATGACGACTTATGTAGGGACCTTTTTGCTCATGGCATCGGCTGTTTTTGCTCAAGGTGGAATGTTCAATAAATCCATCTGGATCCGCTACGGCGAAGGCATCGGTTGGGCTATTGCCGCTTCCATCGGCTTTTCAATTGGTGTCGCCATCGCCATTAAGGTTTTTGACTGGTTTTCCAGCGATATCGAAGAATGGGATGAAATTAAAAAGGGTAATTGGAGTGTTTCCCTGATCTTCATATCACTCATCGTCATGATTGGTTTGCTGGTTTACAAAGTCATCTAAACACCAGCCGGAAGCCGAAGTAAGCCGTTAGTAACCGCCGGGCTGAAACCCGGAGGTGGAGAGTCATTCGCGTAGCCGGTTTATCCTTCCCGTTGCCGCGAGTAGCAGTCCAACAAATTCGTATTAGAGTTATCCGTGTTTATCCGTGGCTGGGGATTTATCCATGCTTGAAGGCCCGGATCCCCGTAAATACCATGGCAAGGCCGTGTTCATCACAAGCCTGGATCACCTCTTCATCGCGAATGGACCCACCCGGTTGAATGATAGCTTTCACACCTGTTCCGGCCAGCTTATCGATGCTGTCGCGAAACGGGAAAAACGCATCCGAAGCCAGAACCGATCCCTGAATCCGATCACCTGATTTCCGAATCGCAATTTCGGTAGCATCGACCCGGCTCACCTGTCCGGCGCCAATACCCACGGTCGTTTTTTCCCGCGTCAGTAATATCGCATTAGACTTTACATGTTTGATTATTTTCCAGGCAAATAACAGCTCGTTAAGAGTGTCTGAATCCGGCTTGATCGCGGTAACGACTTTCAAATCCTCTACTTTGACTTCATGCACATCCCGATCCTGAATCAACATGCCGTCTGCCACGAATTTGTACTCCGGCCCGGAAAGCCGGGGACCGATTTCACCCAATTCCAACACGCGCAGGTTTTTCTTTTTCGCCAGAATGTCCAAGGCCGCCGGTTCAAAGGCCGACGCCAGCACGATCTCTACAAACACTTTCCGGATTTCTTCCGCTACCGCCACGGTGCAGGTTCGATTCAGGGCAATAATCCCACCAAAAGCGGACATGGAATCGGCGGCGAATCCCCGCCGATACACATCCAGAATTTCCGTCCCGGCTGCCACACCGCACGGATTGGCGTGTTTTACAACCACGCAAGCCGGTTGGTTGAATTCTCGTAGACAAGCCAGGGCAGCATCGGCATCGGCGATATTGTTGTACGAAAGTTTTTTCCCCTGGTGAATCCGGGCAGTTAAAATGTTGGGATTCCCGGATAGGATCGGTGACTCATAGACCGCAGCCGCCTGGTGCGGGTTTTCACCGTAGCGTAAGACCATTTTCTTTTTGAATGTCAAGCTTTGTTCCCGCGGAAAATTCTCCAGCCTGAAATAATCCGCAATCACCGTATCATAAGCCGCCGTGTGCGCAAAGGCTTTCGCAGACAATCGTTTCCGCGTTTCGAAGCTCAATCCGTTTCCGGCTTGCATTT
>CAZIWX010000137.1:0-6029 GCA_964543125.1 uncultured Lentisphaeria bacterium
CATCAGGCGGCTTTGGAAAGCCGGCCCCATAACTTGCCGGGTAATTTACCGGTGCGAACCAGCTGCATGTCCACTCGGGCTTCACTACACAATAATCGCATAGCGAACTGGTAAGAAGCAATTTCCAGGCTGAAGATACCAACCGCCATGCTGTGCTCAACGGCCGCATTTCGGGCAATGGACAACGCAAACGAAGTTTTGCCCATGGAGGGCCGGCCGGCCAAAATGATCAGGTCGGAAGATTGAAAACCGGAAGTAAGTTCGTCATACCGCGAGAAGCCCGAAGGGGTGCCGCGCACCGCCCCCGGAGACTGGTGGGATTTTTCCACCATCTCAAACGCCTCTTCCAAAGCCGGTTTAATGGGAGCAAAGCCGCGTTTTCTGAATCGACGGTTGGAAATTTCAAAAATCCTTCGCTCAATGTCATCCAACAGGTCATCCACATGTTCTTTGGCCTCGTAGGCATCGGTGGCAATGTTACCCGCCAGACTGATCACGTCGCGCAGGGTTGAGAATTCCAGCACCGACCGGGCATAATACTCAACATTAGCAGTGCTGGGAATGGCTTCGGTGAGTCCGGAAATGTAATAGGCGCCGCCCACGGCATCCAACGCACCCATGCGCTTGAGCACATCAACAACCGCCAGTTGATCAACCGGTTCACTTTCGGATTCCAGTGTGATAATCGCCTGGAATATTTTTTGGTGGGCAGACTTGTAAAAATATTCGGGCTCCAGCAGTTGCAAGGCTACCGAAACGGCTTCCTTGGAAAGCATCATGCTACCTAATACAGCCTGCTCGGCTTCGACATTTTGAGGTGGAACGCGCAGATTAGCGGAAGCATTAACCATGATTCAGCCTGCCTTGGGTTTTGCTCAGGTAAAGATCACGAATTTTTTGAAAATCTTCCCAGGCGGGGCGTTTGAAACCGGAATTACGCAGGAGTGCCGCCGGATGATAGGTCACTCGTAGGTCTACGCCATGATAGGTGTATTCACGCTGCCGCATGTTTTTGAGAGTATCCTCAACCCGCAAGAGCGTACGGGCCGCAATACGCCCTAAGGCGACTATCAATTTTGGTTCTATGAGTTGAATTTGGTGCACCAAATATGGTTCACACTGCTCAACTTCAGCCGCTACCGGGTCCCGATTATTGGGCGGCCGGCACTTCAATACATTAGCGATGTAAACCTCCTGGCGGGTCAGGTTGATGGCTTTCAGAATTTTGTCCAGCAATTGACCGGCCCGGCCCACAAACGGCTCACCCTTTAGATCTTCATCGCGGCCCGGGGCTTCACCGATAAACAGCAGATCCGCTTTGGGGTTACCTACTCCGAACACAAATTTGGTGCGGGAAGCGCCCAAGGGACATTTCTGACAATTCCTGATTTCAGCGTTAAAGGCGGCCAGATCGCGCACCGGTTCCGCAGGTACCGCAACTGCGGGTATTTGACTCATGGATTTCTTCTCAGTCTCGAATTCAGCCGATGCAGATTGATCGGATTGGTTCAGGGTTGACATTTCAGGCCGGTAAAGCGGTCCGCCAAAGACTTCCAATTCCTCGATCAAAAATTGCCGTTGCTCTGACTTCAAATTCACGGGTTATTCTGCTTCTCCCTCAAAATCAAGCGGGTGTTTCCATTCTAAATTGCTATCCAACAATTCGTTCACTGCCGCCGTAACCGGTTTATCTTTCCTATCGAATTCAATTTTTTTCTGCTCGTAATCCGGGCTGCGTTCTTCCAGCTCTTCCACGATAGTCACATCTTCCAGGCTTTCTTCTTCCCGGCGTTTTTCCTCGCGGATTATAAACCGGTCGGCTGTGATCTGCCGAGCGCGTTTGGCGACTATTGTCACTGCTTCAAACATGTCGTTGGTATGTTTTTCCAATTCACGAAAGGGAATTGTTTTTAGGGCCATTAGGTACTCCTTGTATTAATTGATTGTTTCCATTGGGATTATATTTAGTTCGATAATTTCAATCAGTTGGTGGGCCGCATGTTCCAACTCATCATTGATGATCTGAAAATCAAATTGTTCACCCAATTCAATTTCCTCGGGCATGCGCTCCAGCCGAATCTGAATTTGCTCCGGGGAATCGGCGCCGCGGCGCTTCAGACGCTCCAGCAGCACCTCCTTGGAGGGTGGCCGGATGAAAATGGAGATCGTGTCGTCGGGATATTGGGATTTCACATTCAGACCACCTTTGATATCGATATCGATCAGTAAAATATCCCCCTTTCCCAGTGCTTCATTCACGAACGACCGGAGAGTTCCGTAGAGATGACCGTTTTTATCGTATACCTCTTCCCATTCCACCAGTTCATTGCGTTTTATTTTCTCCAGGAATTGCTCCCGGCTAATGAAGAAATAATGTACGCCGTCGATTTCGTATTCCCGCGGGGGACGAGTGGTCACCGATACCGAAAATTTTATTCCCGGATAAGCCGCCATCAGGCGCTCTTCCAAGGTGCCCTTGCCGGCTCCGGAGGGTCCGGCGATCACGATTAATTTACCTCTCATGTTCCTCATTGAATATTTTGAATCTGCTCCCGAATTTTTTCAACTTCACTTTTTAACTCAACCACGGCATGTGAGATGCAAATCGAATAGGATTTGCTGCCAAGGGTATTAGCTTCCCGATTCATTTCCTGTAATAAAAAGTTCAAGCGCCGCCCTCCGTTTGGATCAGCAGTCATTATATCCCGAAAATGCTGTATGTGAGTCTTGAATCGTACAAGTTCTTCGGAAATATCCATTTTATCGGCCCAAATCACCAATTCCTGTTCCAGGCGGTGTTCATCCATATCGGCCTCGCTAACGGCGGATTGTATTTTACCGCGCAATCGTTCCATGGCCGTCGAAACCGGAGAATCACACTTTTTTTCGATCTCATTCAACAATCGGCTCAGAATTTCCAGTTGCTCCGACAGTGCATTTTCCAGATGCTGCCCTTCAACCGAGCGCATTTCATCAAGGGCATCCAAAGCCTGCCGTAACCCGGTAATACAATCCTTGAAAAAGGCATCCTGATCCGGGATCTTGGGTTCGAAGCGGATCACATCGGGTAATTGCATTAATTGCTCAACATTCAGTCCCGAACCATTACCAACCATTTGTTGTGCTTCACGGGCAATCTCCAGGTAATCCCGGGCCAATTCCCGGTTAAGAATCGGCACAGCGTTCAAAGCACCTTCGTTGGGGAGGTTCAGTGAGATCTGGAGTTTACCCCGGGAAATGCGATTCTGGACGATGGGACGCGCCAAATCTTCAAATTCCGCCAGCATACGCGGCTGGCGGAAATTCATTTCCAGAAAACGGCTGTTTACCGAACGGATCTCAATTGTAAGGTCCATGCCTGCGTGCTTTATCTTCGCCTTCCCAAATCCTGTCATGCTCTTCAACATCAGCTCTTCTCCAAAAGTGGCTTATTATAATTTCCCTTCATTTCTATGTCAAAATGTTTATTGGATTTATGAAGGTTTTTCTACTATTCTCCAGAGAAATAATTCCGGAGAAATCAAGGCTTTTTTTCAAGCCGTTTTAAATCGTTATTTATGACCAAACAGGAAACGTTGCATGTTGGATCACTGGCTTACGCTTTGGCACTGGACACGGTTGCTTGATAAACAACTCGTTGGCTATCAGGTTGAAGCGGCTTTCACTTATCAAAAGCAGCGGCTTGATTTATGGTTGACCCACGGTCCTTCCGAGGTGCAACTGACCTGGATGCCGTATAAAAATCAAACCACATTTTATCTGCCCGGCCGCTTAGGGCGACCCCGGCGGCGGGTGGCGATTTTTACCAAGGAATTGAATTACGGGGATGCCATCACCAGCATCGCGCTGCATCCCGAATTGCCGGTAGTTCGTTTTAAATTGGAGGCCGATGCTGAATTGATCTATGATTTTCGTCACCCCCGTGGAAATGTTTATTACCGCCGGCAAGGTGAAGTCATATCGCAATTTATAAAATCCGTACCCTGGCGAGCCTTGGAAGATAACTGGTATCCGGCATTGCGCTTGAAAACAGATATTTTAACCGGCCGGTTGACCTCGCCGCTCCGGAGTAAGGATATCCCGCTCCTTGAGCCATTCCATTTTGACAGGTTGGGCTGGCTAATCAATCACTACCAGATTTCCGATTCTGAAATTGAACCTAACCCCGATAACCTGCCTGATCTGGTTCGCCTGATTGTCAGACATTCACGAATTAATAAATCAGACGTGGGAGTCGATTCCATACAAAAACGGGCTCGGACGGTACTAAAGCGTTGGCGGCGAAAATTTACGAAACAACAGGCCGAACTTGCCGCCAACGACTGGCAAAAAGTTCAACAACAGGCAGATGGTTTGGCAATCGCGGCCGCGAGCAGGCTCAAACCCGCCAGTACCGGTCCAATCACGCTCCCGTCCGATCTCTCACCAACCGGCAGCGAGCTCACGATTCCGTTAGATCCGAAACAATCGCTCCACCAGAATCTCCAACACCTCTATCAATCGGTACGAAAAATAAAATCGCGTGCGGCTGATCATGCCCATCGGCTAAAACAGACCGAACTAGATATAAAAATCCTGGCAGCATTGCTTCGGAGCGGCCAGGAACAGAACCTTCAAAAATTCCTGGAGGAACATGGCGAACGCTTTACAGGAGACGCAAAAGCCTCACCGGTCCGAATCCCCTACCGAAGTTTCATGTCGCACGCCGGGTTTCCGATCCTCGTTGGCCGTAGCGCCCGGGATAACGATACGCTTACTTTTAAGGTTGCCGGCAAAAATGACTGGTGGTTTCACGCCCGGGGGGTTACCGGCAGCCATGTGATTTTGCAGACGGGGAAGCAGGAACCCCGGCAACGCGATTTGGTGCTGGCGGCGCAATTGGCGGCCCGGTATAGCGACGCCAAACATTCGGGTGTAGCGCCGGTGAGTTATTGCCAGCGGAAATACTTGTCTAAGCCCCGAGGTGCCGCACCGGGCACCGTACGCTTGCTGCGAGAAGAAGTTTTAACGGTGGAACCGTATCGGTTGGAGGGGGAAAGTTAATTTCTAACGGAAGCCTTATTAATGGAATTCATTTACCGGCACGTAAACCTTAAGGAGCAAACATCTCCGCCAGTACGCTTAAAACTTTTTTCTGGGCCGCAACGGATATTTGCCCAAGTTTTTTAACGAGACGTGTTTTATCAACAGTACGAATCTGGTCAAGAACTACCTGGCCATGGATTTCCTGAAAAACACAGTTCACTCTGGTTGGGTAGCGTCGGCTTCTGGAAGTCATAGGTGCAATGATCACTGTGGAAATGTTGTCGTTCATTTCGTTTGGCGAGATGATAAGGCATGGACGAGTTTTTTTTATTTCATGTCCAGCGGCCGGATCGAGAGAGATGAGAAAGACATCAAATCGATCCATTATTCCCATTCCCATTCTTCAGCATCCCATGCCGGCCCAGATTCCGCGACGCGATCAATTAGCGTATCGTCGCCATGCTTCGCCATTGCGTTGAAGGCCTCCGCCCAGCCATCGCGAGGCTGGTTGGCTGAGCGTATGATCAATTCGTGATTATGGACTTCCAAATTGACTTCATCCTCGAACCCGCATTGATCGAATATGGGTTTGGGAATCCGGATGCCCCGTGAGTTTCCAATCTTTACTACGGTTGCTTTCATAATAGTCACATTGTAATTACATTGCTCAGGAAAGTCAAACACATATTGTTGATTTTATCATGCATTCAAGGGTTGAGGTGAGGGTCGCACCAAAAATCTTACCGGTACGTTAGGCCACCGCAGATAGCCGCGTCCCGTTCCACCTTAGTCCTGTGATTTTACCCCTCCCAACAACGCGATTTGGTGCTGGCGGCGTGCGCTTGCTGCGAGAAGAAGTTTTAGCGGTGGAGCCGTATAAGCTGGAGCAGGACCAAACTTAATTAAACCATCAAATCCGCCGCAATATCATCCGCTAACAATAGACCGGCGCCGGTTAAGCGGTAATAATGATCGTCCCAGCCAAAGTATTTTAAGTGACGCAA
>CAZIWX010000138.1:0-5959 GCA_964543125.1 uncultured Lentisphaeria bacterium
AACCGCATCATTGGCCAATGAAAAGCCACCCAATTCCCAGGGCACATAGCCGGCTTTGGTCCACTCGACCAGGTAATACCCGGGCGAAATGTTCAGGGAATAGTGTCCCTCGGCATTAGAGAACGTACTATCCTCCGGGGTCATGCCGGGCAAATTGTAGAAAGCGATCTTCACCCCGGCGTGGTTCGCGGTTCCGATCTGGTCCTCCAGTTGGACGGTCCCGCTCACATTGTACAGGATTTGCGCCCTGGCGCCGGAAGTCAGAATAACAGCCAGCAGCACTGCTTTTTTCAATTTACCATACATGGTCTTTGCTCCATTTGAGCCACGGGACTGATTCATCCCGGGTGCTCATTTAATGTGTGTAAATACCCACGCCGGGCACCTGCACTTGAATCATAATGGGTTGATTGGTTGCATCCCGGAATTCACAGTTCCCAAACCAGACCGCGATGGAATCGGCTTGGGAGAGTGGCTGAAAACTCAGGTGCAGAATCGGTCCGGAACCATTGATGCCATAAACCAGATCATCCACCAGTCCTAAATCCAACACCAGGCTGTCGGGGAAAATGTCAAAATCCGAAATAATCTGACTCTGGTGTTGATTCAGCAAGGCATCAGCTCCTAATAACAGGTAATAGGATCGGATCCGGGTTTGGTCCGCATCCCACCGGACCGAGATTCTGCCCCCACTCCAGTTCGTGACCTCTTCCAGACTCACATCGAGTTCATAGCGTTCGTTAGCCGGTAATTCCTGATAGGGCGGGCTGATCCGCAGGCCGGGCCCCGGGAGGGCATTCACATAAAATTCAAGCGTAGTGCTGGTATCCACTTCGACACCGTTAAGGTAGCGGGTGCGAATTTCAAACAGATGACGCCCTTCATCGAGGTGTGGCACCGTAACACTTGAATCAGTCGACCAGCCGCCGAACATGATGGAATCCACCGTCCAGGTGAATTCGCAACTGTCAAAAACACTCCCCGTCCAGGCAATGGTGGGCCGGTTGGTTGTAAGCGTGTCGCCCGGCACAAAGGAAAGGGAAAAAGTAACGCCCGGATTGATAAAATAGGGGTTGTCGGGATTGGTGTAATCCGAGGTCACGCTGGAATCCACAACCGACCGGCAGCTTACCAGTCCTAATGTCACCACCAGCAATACGAACACTGAAACCCGGTTCCGGGCGGAGCCGGCACTCCCTCGGACGGATTGTCCCTTGTTTGAATGAGTGAAACCTGAACTCATGCTTGTTATATCTGCCTGGTTCACATTTCCTGATACAGCTCTTAAAATCCCGTTCCGAGTAATCACAGCATTCACTTCAGCTTCGGACGGTCAACACCAATTGTTTACACTATTTACAGCGCCAGAATATAAACTTCCGTACCTGTGATTAATAGATTTATATCACATTAAATATGACTATTACGGTAATGTATGTTTACTTCCCCGTCACAAACTCAAACCACCGCAACGCCTCGGCTTCCGGGTCCGGGAGTTGGCTGTAGGCGGGTTGTGGCCGGGATTTTAAATCCGGCAGCAGAGCGTGCGCTGCGGACAGGTACGACTCATACTCGACTTGATGATCGATGACAGCATCTTGAAAACATTCATCCAGGTGAGCTTCCAAGGCACCCTGGATACCGCGCGGTCCCGTGAATTGATCATCCTCAACCGTATTGTGATGCAACCAGACACCGGAAGCATAATCCAAGACATAATCGGGTAAAAACAGATATCCGTAATCGGCTACAAACTCAACCGCCGAGCATAAAAATTCAAAATCCACCTGGTTCATGACGTAATGAAAATTAAACCGCAGCCAACCCGGTTTGACGCATTGGATGCCTCGGCGGATCACATGCCGGTATTGGTTGGATTTTTCCGCGTCAATCCCCAATAGCCGGTGGCCGTACGGACCGGCACAAACGCAGCCGGCGCGAGTCTGAATGCCGAACAGGTCATTCAGTAAACTGGTGGCCAGTTTAGGATGGAGAAAAACATCGCCGTGTTTGATGAGAACTGAAAAGATGCCAATGCGGGCAGAGGCGTGGGGATTGCCCAGCATTTGGATATTGGAGCACCTTTCAAAGTGTTCCACCGCCTGCCGGGTAAACCGATTTTCCTGTTCTTCAATAAATGTCACCCCGATCTGATCCTTTATTTCCAAGGCCAGCGAAGCTTTCACTACCTGCAAAACGCCGGGTGTGCCGGCCCGTTCCCGTTCTTCCACATCATCAAAGAAATCGTACCCCAACTGACCTACATATTTTACGGTTCCGCCGGCCGGATGGGTGGGCGGCAACGATGGATCATACACCCTCTGATTCACCGCTAACAGTCCCGAGGACCCGGGACCACCGATGAATTTGTGAGGTGAGATGAACACCGCGTCAAAATAACAATCATCATCCCGGTTCATGTCAATTTCAACATAGGGTGCGCTGGCGGCAAAATCGAAACAGGCCAAAGCGTCGTGTTGATGCAGCATTCGGGCGATATCGTAAACCGGTGAAATGATACCGGTGACATTGGAGGCCGCGGAAAAAGAGCCGATTCTCAGGCGGTTTTTGTATTGTGGATCTATTAGTTTCGCTTTTAGATCTTTCAGATCGATTCCGCCGTCCGCGGCGAGCTCAATTTCCACCACCTGCGCGTAACCTTCCCGCCAGGAAATGTCATTGGAATGGTGCTCATAGGGCCCGATAAACACCACCGGCAGAGCGCTACGAAATTCTTGCTCCAGCGCGGAAATCAACTCGCCATATTCCGGTCGAGTGTTGCGGGTTTGGTTAACGATACGTGATAATCGCGACCGAGTCGCCGGCGGGATATAGACACCCAGAATCTGTTGCAGCCGGCCGATGGCGCCGGTAGCGCCGGTACCCACCGGGATCAAATAGCAGTTCTTTTCCGCATTCAAACTGCGTTTGATGGATTGCCCGGCCAAATGCAGCAGGCGGGTCATGGAACGGCCGCTGGCATCATCTTCGGTATGGGTATTGGCGTAATAGGTTTGAATTTTAATCAGATAATTTTCGATGAATTGGAGTGAACGGCCACTGGCGGTATAATCAGCATAGGTCATGAGTCGTTTGCCAAATGGTGTGTAAAAACAGTAATTGCTTCCAATAATCTGTTCGCGTAGGAATTCGATATCGATTTTGCGCGGCATCAGCTCTCCTCTCACCCATCCCCAAATAATTACAATCTACGCCAATTTTTGTGGAATCAAAGATTGGAGAAGACTAAAAGAGCCTCTTGAATTCCACGGAAAAGCGGGCATTTTTTTTCACAGACGACGGTCTGTTTCCTCTGGAAGTCTTTAATAATTTCATTGGCACGAGCTTCAGCTCGTGGGTTGGTTTCAACCCGTAACCGATTTCCGGCCGAGCTCTGCGAGGACTAAATCGGTTCTCGCGCAACTTCGATTAGGGGCTGAAGCCCCGGTTTTAATCAATTATTGCGTTCCCCGGGCTGAAGCCCGGGGCTACGGAGAAAACCCAACCAGGACTGATATGATATGCACCATCCCGTAAGGGATAGGAAGAATTTAGCCCACCAATTCATTGGTGGGAAATAGAAACCCATGATCCCGTAGGGACGGTCGATTTTACGGATGGGGTTTCAACCCGTAACCGATTTTCGTCCGCCAACCGGCGGATGAAAATTGGTTTCGATCTTTTTCCACTCGATGTTTTCCCCGGCCCTAAAGTGCCGGGCTGAATCTTCATTTATTAAGAATTCCCAGCAGCTTTTTCAGATTAACCTGTTAGTAAAGCAACGATAGCGCGGATTTCACGGGGAATCCCACACGCAACGGATAGAGAATCCATAGCTCTTATTGGTGAAGTTCCGGAAGACAACTGAATAGTCGTAACTCAGTGCACGGCGCCACGCGGTGTTACTATCGTCCTCAGTAGCGGACCAAAAGAAACGGGTAATTTGTAGAGACACCAATAGATCACTCAGGACTTGTTTTTCCTGCAGCATCGGTCTTAACCAGCCAGCCGTCACTGCCGCCTGTACCGTCAAACCTAGTGTACCCGGCTGCCAGCCAGCCACCGTTACCTGTCGGTTGAATAGATCTAAATACATCACGCTTCAGGCCGCCGAAGGTCCTGCTCCAAATTGTTTTCCCTTCAGCATCAACTTTCACCAACCATCCCTCACCACCACCAGACATTGTGAATCCCGCAGCTATTCCGCTCCCATCCTCAGTAGGGTAAACACTGTTAAACTCATCACTCTCTTGCCCACCGAATGTGTGACTCCAAACTTTGTTACCTTCACTGTTAATCTTAACCAACCAACCATCCTCGGCTCCAAAACTATTGGATTTGGTATATCCTGCCGCTAGCCAATCACCATTGGGCGTTGGTTGAATAGATGTAAATACATCACGCTTCAGGCCGCCGAAGGTCCTGCTCCAAATTGTTTTCCCTTCAGCATCAACTTTCACCAACCATCCCTCACCACCACCAGACATTGTGAATCCCGCAGCTATTCCGCTCCCATCCTCAGTAGGGTAAACACTGTTAAACTCATCACTCTCTTGCCCACCGAATGTGTGACTCCAAACTTTGTTACCTTCACTGTTAATCTTAACCAACCAACCATCCTCGGCTCCAAAACTATTGGATTTGGTATATCCTGCCGCTAGCCAATCACCATTGGGCGTTGGTTGAATAGATGTAAATACATCGCGCTTCGAGTCACCAAAGGTTTTGTTCAAAATGTTTTCAGCATGTTCCAACTGAATATTCTCAATTAACCTTTCATCTTCAGATATGTTGATATTTATTATTTTACTTTGGTAACCTGCTTTTTCACAAACAAGCTCATAAACCCCTACCGGTACCGCCTTTAAGTACTGCATACCGGCCCAGGTTTTATAAACCGTCCCATCCTCCCGTTGCAGCGTGATTTGAGCATCCAGCGGCTGGATAGTGAACTGCAAGCTGCCCGTTTGTTGCTTAAGCTTGAATGTCTTTTTCAGGGTTTGGCCGCGATCAATAGTTACCATTTCACTCCGGCTATGCCAGCCATCTTTTTCGACCTCCAGCTTATAACTTCCAGGGGCTAACTCAATTTCGCGTTGGATTTCATATTCTTTTTTATTAATCAGCACACGAGTATCGGCTGGTGAAATACTCAAAGACAGCGTCCCCACATTTTTTATCAGCGTATATTGGTACGTCAGCGTTTCCCCTAATTTCAGTTCAATATCTTTCGATATGTTTAAATAACCACTTTTTGATACCTCGATATGGTATTTGCCGGGTAGTAATTTTAATCTTCCCTGTGAATAAGATTGGCCGTTAAGTCTGATAGCGGCATCGGCCGGATTCACTTTCAAATTCAGGAAACCAACATTTTCAGTTAAGGTATAGGAGTAGTCATTCTTTTTGCCTTCAGCTATTGTAATCGTATCAGTAACAGCCAAATAATCAGGCTTTTCCAACCTTACGCGATAACGCCCCGGGTAAAGCCAAAGGGGCAGGTACGTCTTTCCCTGCTCTACCTCATCAATAAAAACACTGGCCTCCTTTGGCGTGCTGCGGATTTTAACCGGTATAACGTCTTGCTCCTCGAGGACGATATCCTTGAACAGCGTCCTACTTATACTAACCTCAATCGTTATGGTCTTGGTGTGATAACCATCTTTGCTCACTTTTAATTCATGCTTCCCGGGTACAACCTGAAAACTTTCCCCGGCCCCTAATAATTTTTCGTCCAATCTTTTGACAGCATCCGGCGGGTCACTAATAATGTTGATATAAATCGGTTTCTTCTCCGCCGTTATCTTCAGTTCCCAGATTTCCCGGCTACGCAGGTGAATTCCCAGGTCCGCCAGGATGATTTTCAGCGGCTCATAGCCGCTTTTATAGATGATTACCACCCGCTCACCCGGTTGAAGGAAGACCAGGTCGGAGCCGGGGTTGTGTTCCACCCGGCCCA
>CAZIWX010000139.1:0-5891 GCA_964543125.1 uncultured Lentisphaeria bacterium
AGGCCTTTCATAAAACCCGCCACGGCAACCGCGGTAATTGTAGTATCATTAGAAAAATTTTTAGCAACAATAACCTGGTACCCTTCTTCCGCCAGACCTTTATAGGCATTGAGTTCGGCCCGGGTGTTGGCCAGGCGGCGCAAGAAGGCTATCCGCTCGCTCATGACCCAGCGCAAATAGCCCAGGCTCAACACTAAACTTGCCAGGGTCAAGAGCAAGGCAATCAGGGCGATATGGCCCTTTTGGAATTTTTCACGCTGCATGCATGGCCTCCTTAACCGGCTGATTAGTTAAAGATTGGCGGAGGTGACACCGCGGCATTGCGCAACCCCCCGTATTTTGAACTGGCAAAAATGGTCTTGGTGAAGGTCATATATTCCGTCAAAGGACCTTCACCAGAATAATTCGTAGTCAAGGCCAGCGTAAATGAAACATCGAAAACGGATTTTTCGAATGAACCGGTCCCGCGCCCCGGTAACTGGACACCCTGGCTCTGTAAAGATTTACACGTGAAATCCACCAGATTGACGACACGCTGTTTATTCTCGCGATATTCACCCGTTTTAGGTAGATACACGCCATTCAGCATGGGGCGATTGTTCAGCAGAAACCCCTCACTACCGGTTGCGCTGATTACATTCAGGTTATCGTTCCAATCCTTGACTTCAATTTGTTGTTTTCCCTCAATGCTGTTGACCTGAATATCCTTGGCCTGCTTCATTTCATCACCGATTTCTTCCATGATGATGTTCCCGTAATTACGCAAATCCATGAGCACCCAGTCATTCCGGTAATGATACATGATGGCCAGGGCTGAAACGACCAGCCCCATCAAAATGATGGCTGAAATGGTGATGCCCAGCATGGCTTCAATCAGCGTGAAGCCTCCCGAGGCCGGATCGTTTATTTTGCGGCGGCGGTGCATGGTTTTCAAATCCCGGCTCATTTGAAGGGTATCACTGAAGTTGCCAGCCGGAGCGTATCCTTGAGCGCGTTGCCGTTCGCTCCACCCGGTCTTTCCCAAACGATATAGGCTTCCAGCGTGTAATACGGAAAATATTTTCTCCTGGAATCATCCGTGCCGCCCTTATGGATGGGTTCACGGTAAATCGTACCGATCACCGTAGTTGGATCTTTCGGATCCCGGGTTGGGGAATAAAGCACCACTTTCTGGGGAATACCACCGCTCCACTCCACATTTCCAATAATCCCGGCATGGAGCCGGCCCCGCCATAATTCCATATAATTGCTCAGTTCCTGGAGCGCCCGGTCGGCTATCATGCTATTCCGCAGCATGGTCCGGCCATAAACAATTCCCAGCATGAGCCCCACGGACGCAATGGCGATCATGAGCATGCCTACGAGGACCTCAATCAGGGTAAAACCACGCTTGCGCGTATTCCGCCACCGGCTGCTAACCTCACGGGCCGGTTTTTCGGAACCGGTTGCTCGTAAGGCGGAGATTGGGGTGGGAAACAACATTCGATAATTACCCGGTCAAATGATGCCCTGTTTAAATTGTTTGGGATTATCAGCCACCTGAGCGGCTTTACTCCGGTCGATGGCGCCAATCGAAACCAAACGCTGCAGATCCTGATCAAGGGTCTGCATCCCGTCGGTGCCGCCGGCTTGAACCACGGAGGGGATTTGATAGATTTTATCTTCCCGGATAAGGTTTCTGACGGCTGAATTGGCGATCATAATTTCCAGAGCCGGGACCCGGCCTTTTCCATCCTTGCTCGGCAATAGTTTTTGGGCAATCACCGCTTCCAGGCTCTCGGAAAGCATGGTTCGAATTTGGCCCTTTTGACCGACCGGGAAAATGTCAACAATTCGATCAATGGTCTTAGCCGCGCTGGAAGTATGCAGCGTGGATAAAACCAGGTGTCCCGTTTCGGCGGCGGTCAAAGCTAACTGAACCGTTTCCAGATCACGCATCTCACCCACGAGAATAATGTCGGGGTCTTCGCGCAGGGCCGCACGCAAGGCATTGGCAAAACTGTCGGTTGATTGTCCCAGTTCACGCTGATTAATCAAACAGTTACGCGAAGAGTGAAAGTATTCCACCGGATCTTCAATGGTAATGATGTGCGCCTGGCGATTCTCGTTCATATAATCCACCATGGAAGCCAGGGTCGTCGATTTCCCGCTGCCGGTGGGACCGGTAAGTAAAATCAGCCCCCGATCACGCAAAGAAAGGTTGGCCAGCACGGGTGGCAAGCCCAGTTCTTCAAACCCCTTGGCCTGGGATGGAATGACCCGAAAGACACCCGAGATACCATTGATCTGCTTGAAGAAATTGACCCGAAAGCGGCCCTGATCCCCGAGACGGCGGGAGAAATCGATTTCCTTGTTAGCCTGAAAGCGATTTCGCTGATCCTCGTTCATCACTTCCCCGGCCACGCCATCCATTTCTTCCCGGGTCAGAGCCGGTAAATTCAACGGATGCATGACCCCGTTGATTCGCACCATGGGAACCGCACCTACGCTAATATGCAAATCCGACGCTTGGCTGTCGATGGCGTAGTTCAATAACTCATCTATATGAAACGACATAAATAACTACTTACCTGTTCTCAATGCTGGATTACCGTACTGAATTATTGTTTAACGTCTTCGTCAAAGCCGAAACCGGAAAATTTCCCCGTTTCAACTGTAAAGGTCACAATTTTCCCGGCGCCCTGTTTCATTTGGTCGGTGCTGGTGGCCGAGATCGTGGCCGGAGGTTGATCTGTTCCCCCACCCTCGATAGTGAATTCCCAGGCGGCGCTGGTTCCTCTATCAACCTGTATATATTTGGGCTCTAAATCAGTCGTAACCTCGCTGGGGTACATGCCTGTATCCTGAAAATACATCTTGGATGCATTCATAATGGCGCCAATGGTCGCCTGGGCATCGGAGGCATAAGCGCTCTTCACATAGGACTGATAAATCGGGAATGCGACCGCGGCGAGAATAGCCACAATAATCACAACGACCAAAACTTCGATCAGCGTGAAGCCGGATGGCCGATTTTTAAATGGTTTTTTCATTTGAATCTCCTCGTTTAGCTTTTTTTGCGGCGGAAATTAAAGGGTGCCCTAGAGGTGGCCAACCGAAAACTTGTACGCCCCGTCACATATTCAATAAAGAATACATAACAGGGAATAATTCGTGACCGTTTTGATACAACCCGCTCATCAATTTTCTTTAAAATCGGCTCTTAAAAAGGTGAGTATCCATTTTCGGGTGAGTCATTCGGGTTTTCTTTGCCAGCAGGGTGATCATGGTTTAGTTTTAAGGATGAATTTCTGCCAGCAGATATCATCCTATCCGCTTGAAAGATAGGTTATTACTCACCCTGTATTCAAGTAACGAAACGAGAACGAAATGCCGCCTCCGCCCAGCCTCGCACGCCCCCTTTATCCACCGATTGAACCGTACCGCTCGGATTTTCTTAAAGTCAGCGATCTGCATACGGTCTATTATGAAGAAGTTGGTAATCCCGCCGGTCAACCGGCAATTTTTGTGCATGGGGGACCGGGTGGCGGAATTTCTCCGCACTACCGCCGGTATTTTGATCCGGCAAAATATCATTTAATTCTCTTTGACCAGCGGGGCGCCGGACAAAGTACTCCGAAAGCCTGTTTGGAAGAGAACACCACCTGGGACTTGGTGCGGGATATGGAGAAAATCAGGACCACCTTGGGAGTTGAGCGTTGGGTTGTTTTTGGGGGTAGCTGGGGAAGTACGCTTTCCCTGGCCTATGCCGAGACCCATCCCGAACGCGTAAAGGGATTGATTTTACGGGGAATTTTTCTGGTCCGGAAAGCAGAAATTGACTGGTTTTATCAGGCGGGCACGTCGAAAATTTTTCCCGATCAATGGGAGCGCTTTCTGGCGCCAATTCCCCGGGCCGAACGGGGCGATTTGTTGGCAGCCTATTATAGCCGTCTCACCAGTGCCGACGACGCCATCCGTCTCCCGGCAGCGCAGGCCTGGAGCCAGTGGGAAGCGGCCACCAGCAAGTTGTATCAGGATCAGCAGGCCATTGATAAATTTGGTGAAGCTGAACTGGCAGAGAAATTTGCTCGAATTGAATGCCATTATTTCACCAATCGCGGTTTCTTTGAGCCTGAGGATCAGCTATTGAAAAACATTGCTAAAATTCGCTCCCTGCCGGGTGTGATCATTCAGGGGCGTTACGATGTGGTCTGCCCGGCCACAACTGCCTGGGATCTGCACCAGGTCTGGCCGGAAGCGGAATTTCACCTGGTTCCGGATGCCGGTCATTCCATGTCGGAACCGGGCATTCAATCCAAACTGCTGGATTACACCGATCGTTATTCAACTTTGATCTAACTTATAACACCGTATGTAAAACCTTAAAAAGCCCACGTTTCCGGGCTTTGGGGTTTTGTGGAGCCAAGGGGGATCGAACCCCTGACCTTCGCATTGCGAACGCGACGCTCTCCCAGCTGAGCTATGGCCCCGTTTTTGGCTTGACCGGCACTCCGAAATACGCCCCTGCTCTTTCGCATCTGATACCGGCCATTCCGCGTTTTGTTTACAAATAGCGCGTGATTATAACCGGTTCCCTAGGCTATTTCAATTGAATTTTTTGCCCATGTTCCCGGGTTTATAAAATACCAACCTTTCCTTGAATAAAATTTAGCCGCACCTTATTATTCGGCATTCATGAAATCGAACCGGGGTAAAGGTCAACTGCTACTATCGACCACGTTAATGTTTATTACGGGGTTACTTCCGATTTCTCCCTTAGCCGGAGCGATACCGGTAGCCGGGTTTTGGCGGGTTTCCACCGCGGAAGCTGTTTTAACTCAGGATCAATATTATCCCCGCCCGGATCAAAATTTTCGCTCGGCCAGGTTTGATTTAAGCCGGCTAAATAACCAACTGGATCCGGATTCTGTTTATTATTTTTTGATTCGCAATCTCAGCTCAGATATAAAGCTCTCTCTTGAGCCCGGGGCTGTTTTCGATACCGTTTCGGTTGTTGCAAACGAGGAAATATTTCAGTTCACCGGCCCGTTTCCAGCCCGGGCTTTAGTTACGCTTAAAGTTCAACCAGCGTCGGCAACACCTGATTTCCCCCGCCTGCAAATCGTAAATTCCAGAGAGTACAACCAATACGAGTCCTGCAAGCCTGTTCAATACCGCACCATTGGCCGCATTCCCGTTTTCAATCGCCAGGCCCGGGCCTGGTACAACCTTAAAACCCAGCAATTTGAGGATTTTAAGCGGTGGGTAACCTCTGATTCGACTGACCCGCTGGCGGCATCTAATTTTTTCAAATCCCTTTCTTTCACCGTCACCGTGGATGGAGAGTCATTATCCCTGGCCCTGGACGCCGTGCTGACGCGGGCTGATTACATTCCGAGCACGGGAATACTCCGGATCGAGTATTTACTGAATGATGATAACCATTTGACCATCACGGCGATCGTGCCGGCTTCCTACTCCGACCCCATTTTTCTGGTTTTGGCCGAAATGACGACCCGCCCAGGTCAAAAAATCGAGATCAACACTCACATCGCGCTGGATCGGCCCGACATTGCATTTATCGATCGTAATCTGCCCGGTGAAGATCATTTAGTCAGCCACTTGACGGTTTTGGCTCATTCCGCGGAGAGTATTAAAATTGCTCGCCGTTACGTGGAAATCTTGTCGGTCAATCCCCGGGACTTAATGAAGCGGGAATCCAGTTGGTGGTTAAATTGGCACCAGGCTGACCGGATACCCACCGGTTTAACCAAACAACAGCAAGAAATTTGGCTCCAGGCGCTCACATTTCTGGAGATCAGTTCCACTCCTATTCAACCGGATGCCATGTTTCACCAGAATCTCATGCGCGCCTGGGGATTCGCGCTGAGCGGTCACGCCGATGAAGC
>CAZIWX010000140.1:0-1988 GCA_964543125.1 uncultured Lentisphaeria bacterium
CATCGGTTGAACAATATTTGCGCTGATCGTCCGAAGAAGAATGGGGCAGTAACCGCACCACGTGGGAAACGACCGCGGCCGGGCCCTTCCCGGATTGGATATATTTTACCGCTTCTTTGAAGGTCTTATAGGCCTGGAAAAAATCGGTACCATCGATTTCGTACCGGCCGAGATGATGATAACCGCCAATCATGTCGTAAACCGAGCCCTCCGCGGTTTGCAATGTCTTGTGCACGGAAATCGCGTAATCATTGTCCTCGATGTGGAACAAAACAGGCAATCGGGCCCGGGTCGCCCAATTCAATGCCTCATGGAATTCACCCTGGGAAGTCGTCCCTTCACCGGATGAAACGTAGACCATGGCCTTTTTATCTTCCCGTGCTGCTGCCAATGCCGTTCCCACGGCCTGCAAATACTGGGTTCCGGTGGGGCTGGACTGGGCAACAATGTTCAGTTCCTTTTTACCATAGTGCTGGGGCATCTGGCGCCCGCCGGAAGAGGGATCATCCGCTTTTGCCAGAAATCCCAAAAAGACCTCCCGCAGGCTTAAGCCTACTGCCAGCACGAACGCCTGGTCACGGTAATAGGGGTAAAACCAGTCATGCCCCCCGCGAAAATTCAAGGCTGCTGCTACCTGGGCACCCTCATGACCCGCCCCGCCGATATGGAAAAAACTTTTCCCCTGCCGTAAAAGGGTCAGCATCTTCTCATCGGTGCGTCGTGAGCGCGCCATTTGCCGAAAAATCTCGATTAGTTCTGCTTTTTGAAAACCATGCAACGAAGTAGGCACGGAACCTCCTGCGAAATCCAGCGATTACTGCTACCGGGCAGTTTCGTTGTCAGCCAATATCGAAGTTGAACTGGAATTTGGTTTAAACGGCTCAACTTGCGCGGCGTATTCCACCCGGTTAAATCCAAAGGTGCGCCGGAAGGTTCCAACTAAAACGGGAACCACTTCTGAAACGGAAATTTGACGATCCAATTCGACCGCCATACTGGTGACACCCTTGTCAGAAATGCCGCAGGGAATCATGCCGGCAAAATATGACAAATCTGGTGCTACATTCAAGGCAAATCCGTGCATGGTGACCCAATGGGAAAGCCGCACGCCCAGGGCGCATATTTTTCGATCCTCGATCCACACTCCGGTGAGGCCTTTGATCCGGCCGGCAGCGATACTAAAATTTCCAAGGGTACGAATGACCATTTCTTCCAGGGTACGCATGTACCAGCTCACGCTGGGTTTGTGTTCCTTAAGATTCAAAATAGGATAGCCTACAATCTGACCCGGACCATGCCAGGTGATATCACCACCTCGGTCGGACTGAATGACTTCCGCGTCCCGGGGTGAGAGCAAATTGTTTTTATTCGCGTTTTTACCAAAAGTATACACCGGTGGATGCTCCACCAGCAGCAGGGTGTCCGGAATTTCACCTTTCAGCCGTGCGGCGTGATGTTTTTTTTGAATATCCCAGGCCACCATGTAGGGCACGGTACCGAGGGCTTTGATGATGAGTTTATCGGACATCTGATCTTAGTACCGGAGGGTTGAATCAAGTGGCCAGCGGAATGGATTTTTACAATTATGCGTTGTCAAACCTCCGTCCGCACACCCCCTATTATCCACCTGTGTTACAAGACGATTTCTCTCAAAAGGAAATTATATTCTCTTTCCCTGTCCACCCCGCGGGGCGTGTTAGATATTTTCTTAACTTTTCCAACTTTTCCACCGTGCCTATATCCATCCAAAACGCAGCATTCATGGGAAAGGCTTGAATTATTTCACCTGCGCCGGCGGCTTTCAAATAAGCGGCAATGATGGAGAAAGCGCCTTGTTCCGGTTCCAGGTATTTCAGAAACTTCCCAGACACCACGTGAATCCCGTTGAACGCCCAGCGTTGACCCGTAAGTAAAGACACCGGCGGGGCGCCCCGGCGTTGGTCTTCCCAACCGGCCAGGCGCTGTTGATTGTCAAACAATAGATAACG
>CAZIWX010000140.1:2088-5784 GCA_964543125.1 uncultured Lentisphaeria bacterium
GGCGTTGGTCTTCCCAACCGGCCAGGCGCTGTTGATTGTCAAACAATAGATAACGCGATGTTTCGCGCTGACTGACCGCCAGGGTCGCCAGGGCGCCCGCGAATTGGTGTTTCGCCAGTAGTTGGGATAAATCCAGATCGGTGTACACATCACTATTATGAATAAAAAATATGTCTTCAGCTTGAAACCAATCCGCTGCGTGGCGCAGCCCGCCGCCGGTGTCTAACAGCGTCTCTTCATAAGAATAATGGACTTCAATTCCGTAATAATTTTTATTCGCAATGTGAGATTTGATTTGTTCCGGGAAATGGTGAAGATTCAGAACGGCTTCATCCACGCCGGCTCGTTTTAGCCGCGCCATGACCGAGTCCAGCAGTGTTACACCCGGTGTGATTTCCACGAGACACTTAGGTTTATCATGGGTAAGTGGCTGTAAGCGCGTACCCAGGCCGGCGGCAAAAATCATGGCTTTCATGGAAATGCTTATACCTCTTTCGCCGGCCAGTTATCCTGATTGAGATGCTGAACGCCCACCTCGATCTTCTTAAACCGGTTTTTAAGATGACGCCGCAAGGCTTCAGCCGCATAGACTGACCGGTGCTGACCACCGGTGCAGCCAAAACTCACCAGCAGATCGGTAAAATTCTGGTCTTGATAACTTTTCACCGCGGCATCCACCAGTGTATACACATTTTCCAGAAAATGACTCATCAAGGGCTTGTCCCGGAAAAATTCTATCACCTGTTTATCTTTGCCGGTGAGCGGTTTATAGGCAATATCACGCCCCGGATTCGGCAGGTAACGACAATCAAAGACGAACCCGCCACCGTGACCTTTTTTATCGGTGGGGACGCCATTTTTATAGGCAAAACTCAGAATCCGAATAGTCAGTTTTAGCTTGGCGCTACCAAATTCCCGCAACGCAGATGACCGCACCAAATAGTGAAAAACGCCCATGAGGGTGGGCAACTCAATGGGGAGCTCAACCGTTTTTAACAAATACTCCAAATTCTGGATCGCATAGGGCACCGACTGCAGGAAATGTTCTTTGCGCTCATAAAATCCCCGGTATCCATAGGCGCCCATGGCCTGCATCAGACGGATAAAGACATAGCCCTGGAAATACAGAGTAAACTGTGTGCGATCGATATTAACCAATTCACCTAAAGCATCCAGGTATTGCACCAGTAAACGCCTGCGCACTTCCTCGGAAATATTGGCTTTGGCATCGTAGAGCAGGGAAGCGATATCATATTGCAGGGCACCTTTTCGACCGCCCTGATAATCGATAAACCAGGGTTTACCATCTTTGAGCATAATGTTACGGGACTGGAAATCACGGTAGAGAAAATAATCCTGAGGGGCTGCCAGCAGAAATTTCACCAGCGTGTTAAAATCGTCTTCCAGTTTTTGTTCATTAAACGGGATATGCGCCAGTTTCAAAAAATAATATTTAAAATAATTCAGATCCCAAACCATGGACTGGCGGTCGAAACTGTGGCGCGGGTAGCACACGGACCAATCCAGTCCTTCCGCCCCACCCACCTGAAACTGTGGTAACAGGGTCACCACCTGACTGTAAATAGAGTTCATTTTTTTCGGGAATTCGATCCGAGCGCCGCGGGCGGTCACCAGGGCATCAAACAGGGTGGTCTGTCCCAGGTCTTCCTCGAGGTAAATGTCCTGATCAATATTTTCAGCAATGATCTCCGGAACCGGCAGTCCCTTGGCTTTAAAATGCCGGGAAAATGTGAGGAACGCCTCGTTTTCTTCCCGGTCAGCATTCCCCACGCCAATTGCAGTCCGGGTTTCCCCGTGGAGACGAATGAGGTAGCGATTGGAGCCATGAGGCGGCAAATCAGTAACTTCTTTTACCGGCTCGTGGAAATGTTGCTCAAATAAAGTAATGAGTTTTTTTTGCATGGTATCCATCATGACAATTGGGTCTGAAAAGCTATTGTTTCAAACAGATTAAATTTGGAATCCATTGGTTTATGTGATTCAAACAATTCCATCCGGCACTCAAAGACTGCGCATTCCGATAATACTCAGGAATTCGTTACGGGTCGTTATTTCCTCGTGAAATTCACCCAGCATGGCCGAAGTTGTGGCATAGGAATTCTGCTTCTCCACGCCGCGCATCTGCATACACATATGCCGGCCCTCCAACACTACGGCCACACCGTTCGGTTGCACTACCTCCATTAAGGTGTTGGCGATCTGGTGCGTGAGACGCTCCTGGACCTGCAGGCGCCGGGCGAACATATCCACAATCCGCGGGATCTTGGACAAACCGATCACTTTACCATCAGGAATATAGGCCACATGGGCTTTCCCGAAAAAAGGGAGCATGTGATGCTCACACATGGAGAAAAATTCGATATCCCGCACCACCACCATTTCGTTGTAATCTTCCGTGAATATGGCCTTGTTGATGATATCGTCAAGGTTTTGGGTATAGCCGTGGGAGAAAAAATCCCAGGCCTTGGCAACCCGGTCAGGGGTTCGGATCAGTCCTTCCCGTTTTGGATTTTCACCAATTTCAGTCAACAATTCATGAGTCAATTCCTCAATTTTTTTTAAATTTATACTCATTACAGGACTTCCTCCGCAAATAAGAGTTTGTAATTGTTTTCCGGCTCTTCAGTGGATTGGTTAAACTGCCGGACACCGAGGTAGAAAACGATGTTCCGGCCAGTGCCAAGAAATATTTAAAAATATAAGAATTTAGAATCAGAACAATTAAAGCACCCGGTGAATCCAGCAACTGACTTACCAGTCCGGACCCATTATTTTCTTTAAGCCGGAGATGTTTACCATTGATAAGGCGCTTCCAGAAATGAAATAACCACACAGCGGTACTTTGAGTGGTAAGATAGGCGATAACATCAGCCAAGCCCGAAAACAAGCCTACTCGTTTCGCACAACTTGCGGTGGGATTCAAATTTCCGAAACCAGAGCGTGGGATCAAGCTAATCCCCCGTGACCATAATAATCCGTATAGATAGTGGGGGTCTCCTGTAGACGAACGCGATACAGAACGCCGTCTTCCAGGTTGGGCTCGATCTGATTCCAGATCCAAACCACAAGGTTCTCGGTGGAAGGTTGTTTATCCGCAAACCAGTCGATGTCCTGATCGATCCGGGTATGGTCAAGTTTATCGAGAACATGCGCCTTGACCACCGTTTTCAGATGCGGCAGGTCGATGAGGAATCCGGTATCGGGATTAACCTCTCCGGTGACTGAGACGATCAGGCTATAATTATGGCCGTGCAATCGCACATCCGGTCCAAACAGCTGCTCGTTCTCTGCTTCTGAAAATGCGGGGTTGTGATAGCGATGAGCGGCGCAAAAAGTAAAGGTTTTATTTAGAACGATCATACAGATTCTCCATTGCTGCCGGAATTTAGGCTGAGGGAGAATTAATACAAGGGGGAAGAGAATACTGATGGAGGGATGCCAATTCTAATGGATTAACCAATCCTTCGGAGCATTAAACTCCATCAATTTTCTCGACTCACCGTCAAGAAGATTTTCACTTAAGAACCGTAATCTTATGGCTGGCCTGATATTTCTTCCCATCAACCGCGATACTTTCAACCACCAGAAAATACACTCCCGATGCAAAGCCGGTTACATCCAGCGGCACCCGCAGCCGATGTTCCCCTCGGGGATAGTCGTAATGCACTTTCACTT
>CAZIWX010000141.1:0-5745 GCA_964543125.1 uncultured Lentisphaeria bacterium
GCCGTAGGCGAAGTGGTATAGGCTGTACTTTCATTCCCGGCCGCATCCGCCAGGACTAGGCTAACCGGAATCGTGGCCGAATCCGCAATGTCATTATCGCCTTCCGTCACGGAGTAGGTCAGGGTATAACTCCCGCCCCCATTATCTGTCAGTGTGCTGGCCACGTCAACGCCATTCACCGTGATGGCGCCCGCCGATAAACTGGCTTCACTCGCTGTTACTGTCACCGTCAAATCTGCTCCCGGAATAAGCATGCCGGATGTGGGCGAAAAGCTGACGTCCGAGATTGTAGGCCGGTTGGCGTCGATGACTGGTGTGGTGGAAGCGGACGGACTGGTGGTATAAGCTGTATTGGTATTTCCGGCGGCATCCTGCAGAACGATATAAACCGGAATCGTTCCACTGTCGCTCACATCACCGTCCCCGGAAGTGACAATATACTTAGCATTATAATTCCCGCTACCGGCATCGGTAAAGGTGGCAATGGTTGAGCGCTGATTGATTTTCAGTGTATCGGGTGTAAAGCCGGCGGCATTGGCAACAATGGCTACTGCTAAAGTATCGCCGATCCCCAATGTTCCGGTGGTGGGGCTGAAAGTAACCAGTGAAATAGCCGGTGAATTGGCATCGATTGCCGGTGTACTGCCCGCTGCCGGTGATGTGGTGTAGGTGTTGGTGGCATTCCCGGCCGCATCCGCCAGCGTAATACTGATGGGAATGGTGGCGCTGTCGGCAACGTCGGCATCGCCTTCGGTAATGGTGTAGGCAATGGAATAAATACCACCACCCGAATCGCTAAAGCCCGCACTTACATCAACACCGTTTACGGTTATGCTGTTCGCGCTCAACCCCGCTTCACTGGCGTTTACGATAACGGTTAAAACATCGCTCACAATCAGGGTGCCCGAAGTGGGATTAAAACTAATACTGCTGATGCTGGGCGAATGGGCATCAATACCGGGTGAACTTCCGGCCGCCGGGGAAGTTGTAAAAGTTCCCGTGCTATTTCCGGCGGCATCGGTAAAGGCCACTGCAATGGGAATCTGAGAAGCATCGCTGCGGTCGGTTTCACCTTCGGAAACGATGTAATCAGCGGTGTAGGTTCCACCACCACCATCCGCCAACGTGGTGGAAATGTCCACACTATTTACCGTGAGCGTCGTATTTGTAAGACTTGCCTCACTCGCGCTAATCGTCACGGCCAGAGTATCACCAACCTTCAGCAATCCGGATGTGGGTGAAAAAACAGCGCTGGATATAGTGGGTGAGTTGGCATCGATGGCCGGAGTGCTTCCCGCAACCGGTGAAGTCACGAAATTATTGGTTGCATTACCCGCAGCATCCGTGAGAGTCACCTGAATCGGTATTTGCTCGGAATCGGCCCGGTCGGTATTACCTTCGGCGATAGTATAGGTCACCGAATAGCTTCCTCCGCTGTTGTCCACCAAGGTTGAAGCAACATCTACCGCATTCACAGTGATCGAAGATGCGCTAAGACTCGCTTCACTGGCTGAAATGGTCATGGTCAGCGTGTCGCCCACCTGCAGGGTACCACTGGTGGGTGTGAAGCTAACGGAAGAGACGCTGGGAGAATTGGCATCCACGGCCGGCGTGGCCGTTGAAGCCGGTGCGGTAGTGTAGCTTCCGGTCGTATTCCCGGCGGCGTCCGCCAGTAAAACAGTAAGCGGAATTTGCTCCGAATCGGTCTGATCCGAATCGCCTTCGGTTACCGTATAGGTTGCTGCATACACGCCACCCGTGTTGTCAGCGAAAGTTCCGGACACATCCACGCCATTTACTGTCAGTGTTGTAGCAGTTAAACTCGCTTCGCTGGCATTAATCGTCACAGTCAGAGCATCTCCTACTTTCAGAGTGCCACTGGTGGGCGAATAGGTCACGGATGAAATACTGGGTGAATTGGCGTCGATGGTAGGTGTAACCCCCGCCAGCGGGGCGGTCGTAAGTGTATTTGTAGAATTGTGCGCGGCATCTTCCAGAGTAACGCTGACGGGCAGTGTTTCGTCTGCGCCGATATCATTATCGCCTTCAGAAATGGAATAGGTTACGGTATAAGTGTTATCGCTGTTGTCAACCAGTGTCCCGGCCACATTCACACCATTCATGGTAATGGTCACGGCGGACAATCCCGTTTCATCGGCGGAAATATCCATGGTCATGGAATCACCGACCTTGAGGGTTCCGCTGGTAGGCGTGAAACTCACGGAAGAAACGCTGGGTGAGTTGGCATCGATAGCTGGCGTACTGCCGGAACCCGGTGAAGTTGTGTAAGCACCCGTGGTGTTCCCGGCCGCATCGGTAAATTCAAATTCTATAGGGATTTGCGCGGCATCCGCCCGGTCCGTATCCCCTTCCGTAACCGTATAGAGCGCCGTGTAAGTCCCTCCGCCGTTATCGGTAATATGACTGGAGACATCCACACCGTTGATAGTTGCGGTAGTGGTGGAAAGTCCGCTCTCGGAGGCATTAACGGTAGCGGATAGTTGATCGCTTACCTTCAGCGTTCCGGCCGTGGGACTAAAGGTTACACTGGTAATACCGGGCGAATTGGCGTCAATTCCGGGTGAACTCCCAGCCGCGGGCGAAGTCGTATAATTGCCGGTCGTATTTCCGGCAGCATCATTGTACTTGATAATAATGGGAATCTGGGATGCATCGGAGATGTCGTTGTCGCCCTCGGTAACCGTGTAGGTCGCTGAGTAAACACCACCTCCGTCGTCCGAATGGGTGCTGGAAATATCTTTACTATTTACAGTGAGCGTTTGCAAGGATAGGGATGTTTCGCCGGCATTGATGGATACGCTGATGGTTTCACCCACTTTACGCGTACCACTGGTGGGATTGAAAGTGACGCTGGAAATCTGCGGCGAATTGGCATCAATGGCCGGGGTGTTGCCGGAGGCCGGGGCAGTCGTGTAAGCACCGGTGGTATTGCCGGCCGCGTCTGTCAGGGTAACACTCAACGGAATTTGAGAACCGTCATCGATATTGGTTTGCCCTTCGCCAATTGTGTAGGTGAAAGTATACGTCCCATCGCCGTTATCCGTGAGCGTACTACCGATACTTTGGCTATTTACGGTTACTGAAGAAGCTGTGAGTCCGGTTTCACTGGCGGCAGCAGTGACATTAAGTGTCAGATCATCCCCTACTTTGAGTGTGCCCGAAGTAGGAACATAGGCTACGGATGAAATACCAGGGGAATTAGCATCGATTCCCGGCGAACTACCGGCCGCCGGTGAGGTAGTATAATTCCCGGTGGAATTGCCCGCGGCGTCATCCAGGGTAATGCTGATGGGGATTTGGGCGGAATCGGCGATATCGTTGTCACTTTCGGTGACAGTATAGGTAACGGCATAGGAATTATCACCATTGTCCGAAATATTACCCGACACATCGACACCATTAATGGTCAGAGTCGTGGATCCCAACCCGGTTTCCGTTGAATTGATGGTCATGGTCAGGACATCACCTACTTTTAGCAATCCACTCGTAACATCAAAACTTACGGATGAAATAGATGGTGTGTGGCCGTCTATGCCGGGCGAACTGCCAGCGGCCGGTGAGGTCGTATAGCTGCCGGTGGAATTCCCCGCTGCGTCATCCAGGGTGATGGTGATGGGGATTTGAGCGGAATCGGCGATATCGTCGTCATTTTCGGAGACGGTATAAGTAACGGTATAGGAGTTATCACCATTGTCCGAAATATTACCCGACACATCGACACCATTAATGGTCAGAGTCGTAGCACTTAACCCGGTTTCCGTTGAATTGATGGTCAGGGTCAGGACATCAGCCACTTTTAGCAATCCACTCGTAACATCAAAGCTGGTGGAGGAGATGCTGGGAACAGTTTGATCCACGGTTATCGTAGGAGACAGACTAACAGTATCTCCGGTGGAAGCAACCGACACATCATAAAAAACGACGCGGTTGGAGAAAGTTGAATCGTTGGCGAAACCGGTGGCGTTTTCAACTTCGGAAGCAGTATAGGTGTAGGTGGCCGTGCTGTTGACATAGGGAGCCGCGTTTTTAAGCGGACTGTCTCCCAGACCCTCCCAGGCGTTACTCCCCACCTTAATCTGCACGATAGCATATTTAATGTTGCTATTGTTGGGTACATTCACAAAGACACTGGCTCCGGTATTACTGGCGTTCCAGTAACCGGAATTAACCGTCCCACCCGTAGGAGTAAAGGTATTGGCCGCAAACAGGCTGCTGCCAAGCAGGAAACTTCCTAGCCACAATCCGAGTGTTCGCCGCTGTTTAAACCGGAGTGAAATATCACGCATTTTCATATACTTAACCTTGCATTGTCCCATCAAGTTTCTCTGCTGTTAAAATTTATACCCGACTGTTAAACGGCCATCAGCCCAATGGCCCTGTCCGATAGTCTGAATGTTTTGGATAACGACGCCGCGGATACCTCCCGCAAGATAAAGGTGATTTCCCTCTAAAATTTTCCCTGAAAGCCCGGCGATGGCACCGGCGGTGTCCCTGAATTTGCCTCCCCCCAGTTCCACATTCAGTCCGCGCCAATATCCGGTTACATATCCCAGAATGGCCTGTCCCTGGAATCGCCCACCCTCTGGGAAAGTATTCTCAAAGTCGTAACTGGACCACTCCAGGGTGAAACCAATCATCACGGGCCCCCAATGATAGTAAAACGGGGTTGTGAACGAAAATCGCCAATCCATGGACGAATACCAGGTGGTGAGGTTTTTAGACACCCAATACGGCGAGGCAATACTTGCTTCCAGAACCAGTCCATTCAGGATACCCTCATTGAATATGGTTCCCTTGGGCGCCTTGGATGGCTGTCGCGCCACAACCCTGATTGGCGGCCGTTTGGGTTTTATTCCAACACCCTTGGTTACAGGTTTCTCTCCCTCCGGTGATGCGGATTTGGATTCAGCCCTGGTCGAATCCGTTTTTCCACTTTTATTTATTAATATTTGATTGTCCAAACTCGCCCTGGTACTTGTGCTATCACCATCATAGTCACACGTATCCGTTTCCGTCCGAACCAAGTGAGGTTTCGGTAGCGAATCTTTTACACTCGCTGTAAGTGTCCTTGCTTTCTGAATCGGGCTGGAACCAACCGAAGTTTTAAATGGTAACGGTGGAGGTTTTTTAAAATCGTGCCCCAATGTATCAATTTTGGTCATTGCATCTGCGGTTGTTACCGGTTTGGGTGGTGCTTTTTTCAGCAGTCCATACTGAAAAAACGATAACCCGGCATCAAAATAAGCAATCCGGAATTGAGGCGCTCCGGGGGCGGGCTGAACATCGGCATCAATTGTCTGTCTGGAACGCCGGAAGCTGAGATGATTTCCGATAAATTCGGGTGGAATGATCTCAATTCGGGGTGATCCGGTGGTAACATATCTGCCTTTTAAATTCATTCGTTGTATTTTCATGCTCGTCAGAGTTGGCCGAGCGGGAATATTTATGGTAAAAACATAGCTGGTATCTGCTATCGACCAGGTACCCACAATCCCGGTTTCCGCGTTCAGAGTCTTCGTTAGTGGACCAGTTAACATCATAATCCAGACCAGGCTATAATATACCGGCCAACACCGATTCGACGATGGAGCAAACTGGATTTTTCCCACACCCGGCCGCCTAAAATTTATATCCGGCTAACACTTGGATATCGGCCCAGCCACCGTTGCCCAAGGGTTCGATATTATTGACCCACACGGCACGCCCCCCCACGCCAATATATAT
>CAZIWX010000142.1:0-5725 GCA_964543125.1 uncultured Lentisphaeria bacterium
CCTTCATCCCATTGGCCGTTATTATTCTGATCTTCATAGGCGCGCCAATCACCGTCATTATCGATTCCGTCCTGCATGGATTCATCAACCATTCCATCCTGGTCGTTATCGATGTAGTCGTAAGGCTCACCGGGTGATTCCAAAAACTTGTACCCAAAAAATCCGGGAATAACGTCGGCGAATTCGGGGCCGCCTTTGGCATTGTCATCCCAGGCATACACCATATCCACATAGGTGTCGTAATAGGAATCATCGTCGGCGTAATCATTAGCCCCGCCAATATGAGGGTCGCCGTACATGCCAAAATAAACATTCCCCAGAGTGTCCGTACCCACATTTTCGATTTCATAAATAAAGAAAATAACATTTTGCGCCCGGGTGGCAATCCACTGGTAGCCCCGGGATTCAACCTGGAATCCCAGCCCACCCCGGCCATAGTTGTTCGTATCCGGATAAAATTCATTGGCAGCTAAAGTATCTGACCAGGGATAAGTATTATGGCGATGGATATAACTGTCATCCATGACATAGTAACTTTCCTGATCAGCCGTGGTCACACCCTTGCCGTATTCACCCGGCCAGACGAACTTGCCGGGATATTCCGGATTGAGCGGATCACTGATTGGATACCAATATGGATTCGAATTAGTCTTGTAAGGCGGCCAGGTATCCGGGCGTGAGTCCAGATCACGATCTTCGTCCGGACTATCGCTCATAGCGATACGATGGACAAACGGGTCGTTATAGCCTGGAAGTGGCTCCCAATCAGCTGCCGTTCCATCAGGATTCGCGCCCGGAACGCCTCCAATGATAAGTCCATCATCCACCATGCGCAGGTAACTACCCCCATGGGTCTTGACATCGGCGCCCGCTACGACGCCAAATTCAAAGGCATAGCCACGCCCGGATCCGATAGGCCACTCCATTGATGGTTCAGTACTGGGTTTGCCAATTGAACCATAGTTGTAAAACAAGGTTCGAACCTGATTGCCGTTATGAATCCCGTAAGCCCGATCACTGCGTGCCGCGGCTTTACTCAAACGATGCAGGGCATCAAATTTTGCATTATACTGGTTCCAACCCACCTGATCCGTTTTACTGGAGGGTGGAATTGGCGTCTGATACACATTTTTGCCGCGGCCACCCGCAGTGAGACTAACGGCTGTTACAAGGATTGTCAGGATAATAGTCCGCATGCTCACCCCTTATAGTCCAAACTGTAATCCGATTCGGAACTGCCGCGGCGCACTAAAATAGCTGGGGCGATTGAGATAATCGCTCAAGCTGTGCCGGCCCGGATCATTGCCTTTATCGGGAGTATAGGTAGGAATTAACGAATAGGTTGCCCGTCCGGTGTCGTTAAACACATAACGTTCATTCATGGTATCGAACAGGTTGTAAATCTTGGCGAAAAAGACGATGCGTTTGCCGAAGACACTGAAATCCTTATGAGCATTCACATCCACTGAATATTCAGGGGGCTTCCGGTCGGAGTTGGGTTTATCAATCTGAAAGCCCTGAATGGAAGGCGTATACGGTAATCCTGATCCATATTTTATCAGGAAACTCACGCCCCATTTATTGGGCTCCGACAAGCTGAGATTGGCGTTGAGCGTATGGCGTTGATCCCAATTCAGGAACACGGTCTTTTTTTCTACTTCGGCGGGTGGATCGGACTGATTGGCGTAAAATTGAGCCTTCGGATCGGAAGCGTTACCTTTGGAAATCTGATAGGTATAATCCACAGCCGCCGAGAATAGTCCGGTGCGTCGTTTCGTGAGTGAAAAAGTCACGCCCCGGCTATTCCCGTAATCCGTATTGGAGTAGATGGAATAACGAGTGCCGTTGTATGTTTCTTTGAGTTCCGAGCTTAGCAGACCGGAAAAATCCTGGTAAAATGCAATAACTTCAATGGCCAGATCCGGCGCTAACTCCTGTTGTAATCCAATTTCATATTTCACCGTTTTTTGTGGCTTTAAAGCGGCATTTCCCAAAATCGATGCATTATCGGCTCCGATCTCGAATTCGGGATTGGCATACAAATAGGCAAAGGTGGGAATTTGAAAAAAGTGGCCGTAGCTAAAGTGGATAATGCCCTTATCGGTTATAGGGTAAGCCACACCGATACGCGGACTAAATTGGTGTACCGGTTGAACCGGCTTATAAAAATTACCGTATGTGACCCATTGACCTCCAGAAGCATTAAGCGTATCAATAACTACTCCGGTATGTTGATACTCCTTCTCTGAAGCGACGGACGTATCCTGATAGGCCACACCATCCACGGTGTCTACAGTGGTGTATAAAAAATATTTCGGATCATCGGGGTCTTTGTAATCGCCGGGCACGAAGTAGTTGGGATCGAAATAATCATAGCGAAGTCCAATATTTACGATCATGTCCACTAACTCGATCTTGTCCTGAAAATAAGCGAAATATTCCCGCGGCGTGCGGTTACTCTGAGCAAGGCTTCGCCCTACTTTGGCTGTATCACTCAACCAATTATTGTAATTGTCATTGGAAAGACTGGTTTCGGGTGTTTTGCCGTCCGGAATCCAACCGGTTGAGCTGCTCACCTCGGTGGTGAAGGTTTGATAATCCATGATATGATGTTTATAGCCCAAACCGGCTTTGAACTGATGAATATTGTTGAACTGCCAAGTCAGATTGCCGGCCAGATATAGAGTCTGATTTTTTCGACTCGTGTACCCGTGATTATGGCCGCCACCGTAATATTCATTGGGTGGTGCATAAGAGATATTATTAGGCAGGACCAGGTTATTTTTAATGTCACTCAAGGTAATGTCAACCGTGATTGCCCAACCTTCATTTCCGATCAAACCTTTGAAGTATTCGACCAGTCCGGCGAAATCTACCTCCAGCGTTTCGGTTGAGTCGCCAACCGAATATGTGCGATCTTCCGGATTGGTCAAAGAGACAACTGTTGCTCCGCTGGCGGTGTCGTTGATCGTAACAATCGATTTTAAAACCAGCAATGAATCGCTTCGATTGCCGTACCATTCACCGGTGGCCAGTTCTTCACTCTGCGCATAACTGATGAGTTGATCCAGGGTAGTAAAATCTTTGTGCTCATTTTTAATTAATTCATTGGGGAGCAGATCGTTATAATAGGTTTTACTCTCGGAAACATAATACGAGCCCTTCAGGTTATAGAAAAAGCTGTTACTGAGGGAATGAGTAAAATCAACTATTTGCGATAAGCTGTAGCTGTTGTTGGTTCCCCGCCCCAGGGGGTTGTATTTATAGGCCAGGCTATAGCTCTGACTTGTGCTCCTGTTATATAAAACATTATAATTCAATTTAGCTTTAGGGGTGATTCGCCAGGTGAATTTGGTGTTGACATTGTAGCGCTGGGAATGATTCAATCGCACGATCTCGCCACTTCCGGAGGCTCCGCTGTCCCACCGTCCATTGTGATTGAAATCGATGTAAGGTTCCCCGTCCAGCACCCCGTTATTATTCGTATCAATGAATGGATCACCATCCAGAACGCCGTTGCCGTTTAAATCGATAAATTCAAGCTCTTCCGGATTTAAGAATCCATCACCATCCAAATCGACGCCGGGGTGATCGTAACGGCCGTTGCCATTTACATCGCGAAAGGGTTCTCCCGGTGTATAATGGCCATTGCCGTCAAAATCGATGTAAGCTTCACTGCCCGAAGCTAATTTGCCATCGCCATTTAGATCATCAAATGGTTCGGCCACGTGGAGCAGACCTGCTTTACCATAGGGTGAATTAAGCAATTCTTCCACCGTCCGCGTGGACAGATAATTCACATCTCCGGGTTGATGCTGAATCTCACCCCGCAGATAGCCGCCATTCTGGTAGTAACGGCCTGAGGTAAAAAAGGAGAGTTTTTCGCCAAAGCCCGGCACAGGTCCTGAAAAAGAACCTTCCAGATTCTTGATATTATTGTACTTATATTGTTTAGCGTGTTCAAATACCTTGGTATGGTTCGTATAATAATCACCCATATAACCGGACAGACTGCCCTGGTAATCACGCGAACCTTCTTTGGTTACAATATTGATCACACCGGACATGGCCTGGCCGTATTCGGCGTTGAATGTTCCACTCAGAATCTGGAGTTCCTGGACCGCGTTATTTTCCACCGTGGATGAAATGCCACCCCAGGCCGGGTTGGTCATGGGCACACCATCGATGAGGTAAGAGACTTCACTGGATCGGCCGCCCCGGATATGGATGGCGCCCCCGGCATCGGTAACAATACCAGCTTTGGTTTGGATGATTCCACTAACTGACTCAACCGGCATTTCCTTGATGTCTTCGGCACTCACAATCGAGCGACCACTGGTGAGATCTTTTTGAACCATGGGCCGGTCAGCCACCACCTCCACAATCTGGCCGGCTTCCAGCACCCTGGTGGACAGTTTGAAATCGATCTGGGTCGTGAGATCGCCTAAAACTTTAACCGCTTTTACCCGCATCTCAGTGTAGCCGATCATGCTGGCATGAATTGAATACACGCCCACGGGAACATTAATGATGTAGTACTGACCCTTTAGATCAGTGGAAGCCCCCAGGGGCTGGCCTTCCAGAACGACATTCACGCCGGGTAGCGGAGTTCCGGTGTCAACATCCGTTACAATTCCTGATATTTTACCGCTAGTCCCGGCTTGCAGTGGCTGGATAATGCTCACTACGGCCACCATAATAATGAACAACTTTAAAAAATCTATTGCCTGGAGAGAGGTTCTCTGCATGGTTACTCCACCCTGTTTCTTACCGATTTGGACGGCAATATAGCCGTCGCGAATACCCTTGTCAATAAAGGCCGGTTCGTTAATAAGAAAATACGAACAAATCTCCAAGGAGAGTGGATTTTTCTTGAATTGAGATGAGTGACAAAGTAGATTCACGGCACAGAGAAGAAAATTAAGGGCCGGCCTTTACTGCAAGTCCTGGACTGGTTGGTATTGCTTGAAGAGCAGGGCGGGTCCAAAATAACCAAAAGAAGGAGGACTTATGCGTACAACGCTACCTAAGTGGACTATTGCGTTAACGCTGGTCGTATTTGCCGGATTTGCCTTTGCGGGTGGAAACGGTGTAAACAGCTTCAGCCAGGTTTGGTCTGCAACCAATACCGATGATGGAGATGTTTTCTGGGGTGTTAGCGGCCCCTATGATCTTGATGGAGATGGGAATCAGGAATTGTTGGCTTTTACCGACTTTAACGGTATTACACTCCATCTGTTTGAAAACACAGGTGACAATTCCTGGGCCGAAAAGTGGACCTATAACATCACTGATGTAACCTATAGCTACGAAGCTGCTGATCAGGAAACCGACCTGGATGGCGACGGATTACCGGAAATCATCGTTGGCGGTAAAGGTGCATACAATGCCGATCAGAATGGCTTATTCATCTTCGAGCTGGATACGACTGCTGATGATGTAGCCTTGACACGGGTATCCGCATTTCAACCGTTGACCGTTGCCGGTGTTGGTACCGGTGGATCAGTCTCCAGTGTCTGGGCCGGTGATCTTGATGACGATGGCATTACCGAGATTCTGCTACATGAAACCGAGAATGACTATGTCATGATTTTCTCCCTGGATACATCATCTACCTTTGAATTCCCCAACTGGCAATCCGAGTTCGTTGACTCAACCCTGGGTTATACTGCTTACGGCGTTGTTGTGGGTGATTTCGATGGTGACGGGACTAATAATTTCGCTG
>CAZIWX010000143.1:0-5676 GCA_964543125.1 uncultured Lentisphaeria bacterium
GTTAGGTGTACCATACATTTTTTGAGCCGTACTGATCCTTCAGGTTTGCCAAAAAATCACCATTGGCCGACACGTGGATACTCTTGGCCAGGATAATTTTTTCCGTCGATTTGGGGTGGCGCAGATGCAATATAAGTTGGCACGGTCCGGCATAGCGATTGGCCAATTGATGCAAGACATCCATATCATGGGTGGACCGTTCCAGCGGGTTGAAAGCCAGGTGGATTTGACGCGAAAATGTATTCCGGGCTTCCTCGATCTTAAGTACCTGACTCACCATGATTTTCAGATCGTCGGCACTGCGCCGGGAAATCGTCCCCTCGATGAATACCAGGGCATCATTATAAATGAACTGCCGGTATTTCTCGAAGGGGTCGGCAAAAACCAGGCATTCGATGAATCCATCCAAACCATTGAGGGTGAAGAACGCCATTTGCTGGCCTTTACGATCGAAGTGGAGTTTCAGGTTGGAGATGAGTCCACCCACCTTGACTTCATCACCATCTTTAACCGTTTCCAAATTTTCAATGTCCAGTGTTGAAAACGCCCGCACCTCATCTTCGAATCCTTCCAGGGGATGCCCCGTGAGATAAAACCCGATGGCTTCTTTTTCCCGGTTCAGCTTGTCCATGGCATTCCATTCACCCAGGCTGTCCAGTTCCGGGGGTCGAACGGTTTCCGGCCTACCGCCGGTTCCGAACAAATCCGTTTGGTCGGTATTTTTCAGGGCTTGGACGCGTTGTCCGTGGGATAATGCCGCTTCAAGAGCGGCAAATTTTTCCTGACGGGTTCCCGGTAAATCATCCATGGCTCCCGAAGTTACCAGGTTTTCCAAAACACCCTTGTTGATGACGTGGCTGTCGATGCGGGAGGTAAAATCAAACAGATCGGAGTAGGGGCCATTGTTTTCCCGCTCCTCCAGAATGGCTTCCGCTGTTTTGGAACCCACTTTTTTGATGGCGTTCAGCCCGAATAAGATGGAATCCTCATCCCCGGGGAAAAATCGGGCATGGGAACGATTCAGGTTGGCAGGTTCCACCGTGATGCCCATGTTTCTACATTCGTTGAGGAACAACAGAATTTTTTTCGAATCGTCCTTTTCCGAGGTCAGGTTGGCCGCCATAAATTCCACCGGATAATAGCGCTTTAACCAGGCTGTACGATAGGCTACCAGTGAGTAAGCAGTAGAATGAGACTTGTTAAATCCGTACTTGGCGAATTTTTCGATCAAATCCCAGATATCCCGGGCTAATTTTGGATTAATACCTTTCTTTTGGGCGCCTTCGATGAACTTGATCTTCATCTTGTCCATCAAACCCTTGTCTTTCTTGCCCATGGCCCGGCGCATAATATCCGCCTGGGAAAGTGTGAGACCGGCAATCCCCGATCCCAATTGCATCACCTGTTCCTGATACACAATAATGCCATAGGTATCCTCCAGGATTTTTTCCATAATGGGATGGAGATATTGGATTTTTTGTTCGCCGTGTTTCCGGGAAATAAAATCATTGATATTGCCCATGGGACCCGGCCGATACAGGGCATTCATGGCGATGAGGTCTTCAATGACGGTAGGCTTGAGTTTTTTCAAATACTCACGCATCCCGGAAGACTCAAACTGGAACAAACCGATGGTATTCCCTTCACCGAAAATTTTGAAAACCTCCGGATCATCCAGGGGAATATTTTCAATGTCAACCTCAATGCCCCGGAATTTCTTGATGAGCCGGACGGCGTCGTTGATCACGGTGAGGGTCCGCAATCCCAGGAAGTCCATCTTGATCAATCCCACCGCTTCCAGCGCTTTCATATCGTATTGGGACATGATGGTATTCTCACCGGCTGGTTTATACAGCGGAACATAATCGGTGAGTTTCCCCGGTGCGATCACCACGCCGGCGGCATGTTTGCCCGCATTCCGGTTCATGCCTTCCAGCACCTGGGAATATTCAAAAAGCTTCTGGTGAACTTCATCCACTTCGGAAGCTTTCTTCAGATCCGGGCTTTTCTCCAGTGCATTTTTAAGTTTAATGCCCAGTTCTTCCGGCACCAGCTTAGCTACCCGGTCGGTTTCCCGAATGGGCATTTCCAGCACCCGGCCCACGTCGCGGATGACAGCCCGGGCTTTTAATTTGTTAAAGGAGATGATCTGGGCCACGGAATCGTTACCATAAAGCTGGCGAATATAGTCGATCACTTCCCCACGCCGGTCGTAACAAAAATCCACATCGATATCGGGCATGGATACCCGCTCAGGATTCAGAAATCGCTCAAACAGCAGGTTGTACCGCAGGGGGTCCAGGTCCGTGATGCGCAGGGCGTAGGCTACCAGCGACCCGGCCGCTGAACCGCGTCCCGGTCCCACGGGAATACCATTATGTTTGGCATAGAGTATGAAATCCTGCGTGATTAGGAAGTAACCGGGAAAACCCATTTTCTGGATGACGCCCAATTCGAACTCAAGACGTTCTTTATACCGGCTGTCCGCGTGTGGAACGCGTTCGTAAAGACCTTCCCGGGCTCTTTTTTCAAGATATTCATCCAGTGTGACAACTCCGGCGTCCCGGGGAATCGGGAAATCAGGCATGTGATATTGACCCAGTTTCAATTCAAAATTGCACATCTCGGCAATGCGCAGCGTATTCTCTACAGCCTCTGGTACATCGTTGAAGAGTTCGGCCATCGCCTTGGTTGACTTGATGTAAATATCCTTGGTGTCGTACTTCAGCCGTTTGGTATCGCTGATGTACTTGCCGTGCCCGATACAGATCAGGGCATCGTGCGCCAGATAATGGGCCGGGTCTACGTAGTGGGCGTCATTGGTGGCTACCAGCGGAATACCGGTGTCAGCGGAAATTTTCCGGACGACCTGACGGGCAATGGCTTCACGTTCGATGTCCTGACCGGCCAGAGTCCGATGGCGTTGTAATTCCAGGTAAAAATTTCCATCACCAAAAATTTCGTAATACTCCAAAGCTGATGCTTGGGCTTTGTCATAGTCGCCCTGGGAAGCCGCGTAGGTGACCTCGCCATTCAGGCAGGCGGTACTGGCAATGAGACCTTCCGAGTGTTCACGCAAAGCATTCTTGTCCACCCGGGGTTTGAAGTAAAACCCGTCCAGATAACCCATGGAGGTGAGCTGCATGAGATTTTTGTAGCCAATTTCGTTTTTGGCCAATAATACCAAATGATAATTGCGTTTACCTTCACGGGACGACGATTTATCGGTCATTTTGCCCGGGCTGATATAGGCCTCGCACCCGATGATAGGTTTGATACCCCGGGCTTTGGCTTTTTTATAGAATTCCACCGCGCCGAACATGTTGCCATGATCGGTAAGAGCGAAGGCCTTTTGACCCAACCGGGCTACGGTATCCACGATCTGATCAATCTTGGCGGCGCCATCCAGCAGCGAATAATGGGAATGGTTGTGAAGATGAACGAATTCAGGCATTAAGGATCCTGTTGGTTGATAGTCGTCTGCCGGAATCAGGGTGGCAGCGGAGCTGTTAAATCAGTCTAATCACTTCGTGGGATTTAACCACCGAGCAGTATCGCCAGCAAGCCCGCAAAGATGTCGTATTTCAACAACAATTGGACCCGCCGAAAGGTAGGCCGGGCTGGCCTAAACCACATAAATATCAACGCACTAAGTAGTGGCACATTAACACCCACGATCACAAAAATCAAGTATGTGGTATTATATACGTGAAGCCAGTAGGGTAAAAGGTCGGCGATGAGAAATAATGCCGTGAACAGGGTGACCAAGCGCAGTGTTTCGGTTTGACCCCACACAATGGGCAGCGTGCGGGCGCCCTGGCTGGTGTCGCCGGTTTGGTCCTCCAGATCCTTCACCAGCTCGCGAATAATGGTGAATCCAAACGCTAAACCAACCAAAGGCAGCATGGCTTTAAAATTACCGAACGCGGCCCCCACATACACAAAGACCAGCGCCAGCATGCCCGACACGATCAGATTTCCGATGAGCGGCCTGCGTTTGAACCAGATCGAATAGCTCACCAATAGCGGCGTGGCGATGAAGGCCGTGATCATCAGCGTTTGCCAGTTGATGAACGCGGAGGCTATAATTCCGGCCGCAAAAAGAAGGCTGGTATAACCCCAAGCTTGGTTGATGGATATTTTTCCGGCCGGCAGGGGCCGGTCAGGACGATTGATTTTATCGATTTTTAGATCATAGATATCGTTGATCACATTTCCGGCGCCGTTGATGCAAATAACGGAAATAAGCAACATAACCAGCGTTTGTGTTTGATCGAATCCCGCGAGAAGATAGACGGCTAACAGGACCGCGAGGATTGCCTGGAACAGATTGAGGGGACGCAGAATACGCAGCCAGGGCATGGAATTCTTCAACTTATATAGCGCCCGCTGATAAGGCGCGGATGACCGGCATAATCCCGGGTGATTTCCAGCTTGGCAAAGCCGGCTTCCATGAACACATTTAGCAGGGATTTTTCCTGTGGTTCACCGCCAAACTCAAAAACAAACCGTCCCCCGGATTTGAGCAGGCGGGGCAGAATCTCCGCAAAACGCCGGTAGAATTCCAAGCCGTCATGGGAATCAAAAAGGGCCTCCGGCGGCTCGAAATCGATGACCTCTTTTTGTAAAGCCGGTTTTTCGCCGGTGCTGACATAGGGCGGATTGGACACGACCAAATCGACGCGCTCCTGAATTTTCGGCAGGGTTTTGAGTATGTCGAATTTACGCAAAGTGATTTGATCCGCTAACTGGTGAGAGGTCACATTTTCCCGAGCCAGGTCTAACGCAACCTGGCTCACATCCAGAGCCAATATTTTTATCGCCGTCAGTTCCTTGGCCAGCGCAATGGCAATACAGCCCGTCCCGGTGCCAATATCAATGACGCGCGGCTGTGCCAGATTACGCAGCAGCTCCAGGGCTTTTTCCACCAGTAATTCCGTTTCCGGCCGGGGAATCAGGGCCGCTTTAGAGGTAGCGATACGATGTCCCCTGAATTCGGTGTAGCCCAGGATATGTTGCAACGGCTCACGAGTACCCCGGCGTTTTAAAAGCGCCCGAAAATCACTTAACTCCATCTCCGTAAGAGGTTGTTCAAACGCCACATACAAGCCCACCCGATCTTTGTGGAGGACTTCCGCCAGGAGATATTCGGCATCCAGCCGCGGGTCGGGAATTCCCCGCTCAGCCAGCCATTTTTCACTGGTTGTTATCAGCTCAAGTACGCGCCACGGGGCCATGCTCAAGTATAATCCTTCCAATTAAAAAAGTGTAGTGCGAAACCGGTGATTCAGCCGCACGGGCACCCAGTTCCGGCAAACCACCGGAAAACATATTAATTAGCATTCAACCTATGACCAAACCCATCCTGAAAAAACTTCGCCCCCGTCTTTCTTAAAAATTCGAAGGCGTTTCAATTCGTATTTCAAATTAATCCGCCTGCTGGAGGTGTCGACCGGTTTGAATGATGCTGAAAAATCACTCAGCCGGCGTGATGGGGATTGCCAGGGGGATGTAACCGCGCTTTTTGCTGAATGCGCTATAAACCGGAATCCGGGTTCCGGCTTTTTCGTATTGGTCACACTGGCTTGAAATAATATATTCGCCCGCTGTTTGTAGCTTGGGCGTTTGGCTTCCCGGCTCTCGCCGGGAGTTGGAGCGCGGTTGATAAACGGGCAC
>CAZIWX010000144.1:0-1175 GCA_964543125.1 uncultured Lentisphaeria bacterium
ATTCGCGAGATTCCTATCAAGCTGGCGGAATTCATGGCACGTCTGGCGATCCGGAATAAACTGATTCCCATTGCATATGTTTTGGTGGTGTTTTATCTCGTGCCCCTGGTTGTAATTTTAATTTCGGAGTAATTCACAATGTTTAAAGAACTTTTAAACCTGTTTAACAAAGACAATCTTATGAAGCAGGCCTTTGATGCCTCGGTGGATATGTTGAAAACCGACCATGAGATGTTTCTGGAATCGGTCCGGACGCTACGAGAGTCGGATACGGCTGAGTTACAATTTGATCTTTATGAAAAAGACCGGCAGATCAATGCTTATGAACGCGATGTTCGGCGGAAAGTCATGACCCACCTGGCGATTACCGGGGCGACCGAACTGGCTATGGGGATTCGACTGGTAAGCATTGTGATTGATATTGAGCGGATTGGCGACTATACCAAGAATATCGTGGAGTTGGCCATCAATCATCCCAAACGGCTACAGCTAGGTAAATTCGAATCGGAGGTAGCCGCGATTGAGAGTCGGGTTAAAGTCAATTTTGACACGCTTATCAAAGCCTTTTACGAACAGGATTCCAAGTTGGCGCGGGAGATCATGTCCACGCATCAGAAAGAGGTCTCTTCCGTGTGCGATCGGATTGTTACCGGATTGGTGCGGGGTGAATCGCGGGATTTGTGTATTCAAACGGCATCAGCCATGGTGATGTACCTGCGATTCATTAAACGCATTCACTCGCACCTGAAGAATATTGCGTCAAGTATTGTCAACCCGGTAGATCGGATTGGGTACTCGGAGTAGAAAACAGAGATCACAGAGAAAATGCAAAGAATACAAGTATTTGATTTCAGTGCGAGTTAGTACAGCTTCCTAAGCACCGGTCTTCAGAGGCGCTATAAAAATGCAAATCAAGTAAAAAATATCTCCCGGCTTGCGGGGTACCTTGTTTCCGGATCATTATCCCGCCAGGGATAACCGTTAATAGTCCACCAATTCATTGGTGGGGAAACCTTCGGCCGTCCCGCCGGGACTTCCCGTTTTTTAGCCGGTCGTTGGTCCCGGCAATGAATTGCCGGGCTAGTCTCTTTTCGTCCCGGCCGGGACTTCCCGTTTTTTTGCCGGTCGTTGGTCCCGGCAATGAATTGCCGGGCTAGTCTCTTTTCGTCCCGGCC
>CAZIWX010000144.1:1275-4402 GCA_964543125.1 uncultured Lentisphaeria bacterium
CGTTGGTCCCGGCAATGAATTGCCGGGCTAGTCTCTTTTCGTCCCGGCCGGGACTGGAATCCGGAATCATTGTCTCCTTCAGGTAAAAAGAGGGCGACGCCGGAGAGGTTCGGGTTAGCATTTTGCTCCCGAAGCCACGGGAAAGGTTGATTTGATATTATCCGCCGGGACTTCCCGTTTTTTAGCCGGTCGTTGGTCCCGGCAATGAATTGCCGGGCTAGTCTCTTTTCGTTCCGGCCGGGACTGGAATTTCCTTGTGCCGCGCAGGTATCGCCTCCCCGGTAACAAAGCACCGGGCTAAACTCTTGCCGTCCGGGGCGGAGTGAACGGGTCTCACTCATTTTCAATAATCCTGCGTGATTTCCTTCTTGAACTTCCGGCTAAAGACCTTGAACTCATCGATGTTCATGCTGTCATCCTCTTTCAGGTCGATTTTTAACAAATGCTGCCACTGCATGGAGCGGATGACATTTTTCCGGCCGCTTTTCATAAAAGACGCCAACTCGGGATGGACTTGCAGATCCAGCTTAAATTCGCGCGTTTTGCTGCGATAGCGCCGGAACCAGCTTTCGATCTTGGTCACCATGGAGGCTTTGGATGGGATTCGTCCACTGCCGTGGCAGACCGGGCAAACTTCGGTGGCCGATAGCAGTAGATTGAGCCGGATGCGCTGACGGGTCATTTCCAACAACCCAAAGTCCGAGATGTAATTCACCGCGACCTTGGCCCGGTCTTTCCGGAGTTCCCGGCGCAATTCGTAATAGACCTTTTTCTTATGGTCGTCCACCATCATATCGATAAAATCAATGACAATCAGTCCGCCGAAATCCCGCAAGCGTAATTGCCGGGCGATTTCACGCGCCGCCTCCAGGTTGATCTTCAGCGCATTGGCTTCATGGTCCTTGCGGCCCACATAGCGGCCGCTATTCACATCAATGGAGACCAGAGCTTCGGTTTGTTCAATGACAATGGTGGCGCCACTACGGAGTTGCACCCGGGGGGTGAGGGTTCTCTGAATTTCCTGTTCCACATTGTACTTCTCGAATATGGGTATTTTGTCCCGATGCAACTCCAACCGATCCACCAGTTGAGGCGCGGCGCCTCGCAAATAGCCGTTGAGTTGGCGGTGCATGACCTTATTATCCACTACCACATGCTCAACATCCGGTGTAAACAGGTCTCGAATAAGGCTGGAAACTGTTTCCATGTCTTTGTAAACCAGAGCCGGTGAGGGCAGCTTCCGGATAGCTGTTTCCATCCGTTTGTAGGCATCCATGAGGTTGTTCATGTCGCCTTCCAACCCCTCTTCATCCTTGCCTTCGGCAACGGTACGGACGATTACACCAAAGCCGCGGGGTTTGATTTTGTAGGCGATTCGCCGTAGCCGCCGGCGCTCGAAATTGTTGCTGACTTTACGCGAAATTCCCACATAATTGGCTTTGGGAACCAGTACCATGAACCGTCCCGGAACGGCAATATTGGTTGTCACCCGGGCACCTTTGCCCATGTAAGGTTCTTTGATAACCTGTACCAGGATTTCCTGGCCGGATTTCAGATTCATGGGCGGTTTGTTATTATCCCGCCGGGAATAACCACCGCGGTTATTATGACCGTGTTGTGGTCGTTGAGAGCTCCGAAAGCCTTTGTTCTCCCCATTACCATCGTCCTCTTCTTCTTCGTCCTCTTCAGTACCCTGATCCAAAACCAAGGCGTTATCCTCAATTTCGGAATAGGGCAGAAAAGCATTGGTCTCAAATCCAATATCCACAAAAGCGGCTTGCATGCCATCCAGGACATTTTCCACGACACCCTTGTAAATGTTACCCACAATGCGGGCATTTTCCGGTTTCTCCACATAGAGTTCCGCTAGCCGGCCGGTTTCCATGATGGCTATACGGGTTTCACGGTGTGTTTGATTAATTAGAATTTCTTTTAATGGTGTACGGTCACCCATAATGGTACCTCTATTATTTTTTAACAGATTCAGATGCGACTGATAGTCGTAAGGCGTCTAAACCAATAATTATAGCAGCAATTTTTGTATTCTGCATATCGTTTTACACTAACGCCGGCCGAAATTCAGCCATTTTTGTCCCTGTTGTTATGGACTTGCGCGAGCCAGTTTAGAGCAATTTGGGCTCGGAAATCTTCAGGCCGCTTTTCTTAAAGCAGACCGCCTTTCGGTACACGCGATGTGGGGGAAGATGAGAAACATCGCAGTCGAAAAGCACACTTAATACTTCATTCATCCGGATACTCAAAGTGTCAATAACTTTAGTATCGACCACCAAAGTATTGCTCATCAAACGCAAGCCGGAAACGTAAGGACGGGCATTCACCTCGATCCATTTCTGTTTGCGTTGACGCCGGATGGGAATAGCTGGCTGGGCTAAAAATTGTTTAATGCTCTTAGCCAGGGTTGAAAAGTCTTCAAAATCTTCAAATTCAATCTGATGCGTTAATCTGTCAACAATGGACGATATTGCCGGAATTCGTCCCGCAAACCATTGGGATTCATGCAATATAATGCCCTGAGGCAGACGCTCACCGATCACGCTCAAAATCTCCGGCACGACTTCATATAGCTGAATATCCAGATACTCGGAATCTGAAGCATATCCCAAGGGCAGTGCCAGTCCCATGGACAACCGCGGTTTTTGATGGAATCCTTCGGAATGATAAACCGGCAAGCGGGTTTTTTGAATAGCATGTGTAAAAGCTTTCAATACATCCAAATGTCCCATAAAACAACCCGTACCGGTTTTCCCATAGCGGATCCTTACCGTATACAGATCTGCGCCTTCATTGGCTTCCGAAGCCGGGCGCGGCGTTGATCCTGAAGCGTACTTGGCTGCTTGGAGTGCCTGTTGATATGCCGGTTCGGCATTGGTGGTGGCGCTGGTGGTGTGTTTGACTTCTTCCCGCATGATTAACTGATCGAAATCACACACACCGCAAGCATGGCAACCATCCCGGCAATCGGTGAGCGTTGCTTCCCGGTAGGCTTTCTGGCGTTCACGCTGCAGGAATTTTTTCAAAAGCAGGGTATCGATATGGTCCCAGGGCAGGACTTCGGCCACCCCTATTTCCCGCAGATACCAATCCGCCGAGATTCCCGTGGCTTTAA
>CAZIWX010000144.1:4502-5652 GCA_964543125.1 uncultured Lentisphaeria bacterium
AAACCCAGCATGAAATAAAATTTTAAGACTTTCCAACCTTCTTGCAGTGCAATTTGCACTGACTCTCGCAAATCCTCATCACTGATTAGTTTGTTAATGACCCGGCGCATCCGCCAAGTCCCCGCCTCCGGCGCGAACGTCAGGCCCGATTTTCGATATTGCCTGGCAAGCTTGGCAATATCATTGGTAAATGTGTCCAGCCGCATGGAAGGGAACGACACGGAAATATTCCGTTCGTCCAGAAACTCATGCAAACCTTCCATGGTTTGATGCAGACCGGTATAATCGGAAGTTGACAATGACAACAAGGCCACTTCGTCATATCCGGTCGCTTCCAGTGTTGCCTTGGCCTGGTCGATCAGATCCTCCGGCTTGCGTTCCCGCACCGGCCGGTAGATCATTCCGGCGTGACAAAACCGGCAGCCCTGTGTGCAACCCCGCATCACCTCCAGGGCAAACCGATCCTGGGTGGTCTTGATGGTCGGCATTACCGGTTTCGTGGGGTAGTATGATTGTTTCAGGTAGGGAATTTTCAGGACCTTAACCCGTTCCGGTACGCCTTCCCGGTTCGGTGTAATGGAACGGATTTTCCCATCATCCTCGTAAGCTACATCGTAAAAACCGGGGATGTAAATACCATCGCCCAAAGCCAACAGATCAAAATAAATTGCTTCACGGGATTTACCCGCCCGCCGGCCGGCGCCAATCACCCGAACCACATCAGCCACGATTTCTTCGGCATCACCAATGACAACCACATCTAAAAATTCCGCCAGTGGTTCCGGATTATAGGCATTAGTGCCCCCGGCGATGATAAAACCGTGCTCATCATTACGGTCTTCGGTCCAGATTGGAATCCCCGCTAAATCCAGCATATTCAGGATATTGGTATAGAGTAAATCGTAGGGCAGTGTAAAGCCGATCACATCAAAATCAGCCAACGCATGCTTGGTTTCCAGACTGTGCAGCGGGATTTGATATTCGCGCAGTTCAGCTTCCATATCCACATCGGGTGCATAGACTCGCTCTGCCGCCAAATCCGCTTCCCGGTTAATGATGTGATACAGCATCTGAAACCCGTTATAGGGCATGGCGGTTTCGTACTTATCCGGGAAGGCCAGCGCAATGGTGCTATGCAACCCCCGCCAAT
>CAZIWX010000145.1:0-5455 GCA_964543125.1 uncultured Lentisphaeria bacterium
CGGCGTTAAAAAGCATAACCAAATCAGACCAATTTTGTTAATACTCTTAATTGGATGCATGTGGTCCTCGTTTCAGAATAAACCACACGGTCATGCCCAGCATCCCGCAAAGCATTAAGATGCCAAACCAATCACCCCACCGCGTGTAAAGCGTCAATGGATGTTTCAGAGGTGCGGCCACCACAAAATATCCGGCCTGATTCAGTGGAATACTGTGCGAGATAACCCCATCCGGTCGAATATACGCGGAAATGCCGGTTTGAGCGCTTCGAACAATGGGAATTCGGTGTTCGATAGCGCGTAAACGCGCGACTGCCAAATGTTGGTAGGGTCCGATTGAGCGCCCCAACCAACCATCGTTGGTGATGATGGACATTACCTGAGCACCGTTTTTAACAAACCTGCGAAAAAGCACCGGATCGCTCGATTCATAGCAAATTGTGGTTCCCATTTTCACCAGCTCACCGTCCTGACCCATTTGAAAAACGCTGCTCTTTGTCCCGGAAGTGAAATTGGCCTGACCGAAATTAAGTATTTTCAGTTGCGGAAAAACATCCACCAGCGGTAGTCTTTCGGCGAAAGGGACCAAATGCTGTTTATGATAAATATGCACCTCCGCGGCGGGTGTAAAGAAAAAGGCTGAATTAAAAATGGCGAGTTCAGCACCGCGCCGCTCGTGATGTAACGATCCGGTCAGAATGGAAATCCGATGTTTAATGGCGTAGTTCTGAATTCGGTTGAATAATGCAGGATAATACATGAGATAGGCTGGTACCGCGGTCTCCGGCCAAACGATAATCCGGGCGCCTGCAACGCGGGATTGATCGGTCTTAAGAAGCAAATTATCCACTTGCTGCAATTTTTTATCGCGCGCCCATTTACCTATCGGATCAACATTGGATTGAATAACACCAATTTTAATGGTGGGACTTGGTAGCCGATCAACCATCCACATGCGCAGACCACCATAACCGAACGAAACCGCAATGAACAGAGCCAGGCCTATCCAGGCTTTTAATTGTGTTTTTCCGGGCCATTCTCTAAATTCTATCTCGTAAATAGCCGCGTTGATGAGCATCACCCAAAAACTGATCAGATAAATCCCGCCCAACTCGGCTAACTGCTGGATGGGCAGAAACAAATATTGAGTCATGGCCAGGGACAACCAGGGGAAACCCATGAAACCCCAACTGAACAGATATTCCACCCCTACATACAAAACGGGTGCGATCCATACCACCCGCCGACCCAGGATGCGGCCTCCTCGTGCAATCAAATATCCATATAATCCAAAATACAGGGAGAGGTATAAAACCGTTCCGGCCATGGATGAGCCGGCAACCCACAGATTCGTACCGCGATTATTGGCTATCCAATTAAGAGTACCCAGCGTGTAGATCAGTCCAGTAATATAGCCTAGCCGAAAACCGTGCTGCCAGTGGGTCCGTTCCAGTGCAACCCAAAGTGGTATCCAGGCAAACCAGGCCAGAAACGACAGGCTGAATGGCGGAAAACTGAGGGTTAGCAGAACCCCGGTTAATACGGCCAGAGATTGTGGAGCACAAGGACGGGCAATTTTCATACTTGGTTCTCAGCTAAATATTGTTCCAAAATGACCGCCGCGGCAATCCGGTCAATGGCGCCTTTATCAGCTCCAATTTTTTTATGCATGGCATGCAATTTCCGTTCAGCTTCAACTGAAGAGAAACTTTCATCCACCTCATGGATTGGTAGATCAACGTTTGCGGTGAGCAGTTCAACGAACGCCCTGACACGTTTAGTTTGAGCAGAATCCTGACCACGAGTATTAACTGGCACGCCAATAACTATTTCCGTAACTAACTGATCTTCAATCACTTTCAGTAATTGTCTTAAAGCGTCATAATCATTCTTAACGACTAATGTTTGATAGGGACTGGCGATGATCCGGAGCGGGTCGGTAAGTGCTAAACCTACACGCCGTCCGCCCGGATCAATCGCCAGTATCCGGCCTTGCATCGGTTTGTCCTTTGAAGGAAAATCTATTTATTTACGGGGTTTTTTGAGCACTTCGCGTAGGAGCTTACCCGGTTTGAAATGCGTCTTTTTCCGCGGGGGCACATAGATTTCTTCATTAGTGCGGGGATTTCGTGCGCGGGGTTTGGCTTTGGTGGGTTTAACTTCAAAGACGCCAAAATTACGAATTTCAATTCGTATTTCTGCTTCATCGCTGCTCATTAACTCACGGAGCACGGTGAACACACGGTCAACAACTTCTTCCACACCTGCCAGCTTCTGGCCAACTTTATCAGCGGTCAGTTTTGCAACGTCCTTTTTTGTGTAAGTGATTGCCATTTTCCTCATTTCCTTCCTTTTTGATTCTATCAATATAGTCTTATTCACGTTCCACACTTATAACACCGTCTACCATAAGCAGACGATTTCTGATTTTATCTAATTGTTTTACACCATCAACCTCCATTATGATCAGTCCCACAATGAGATCTTCTTCGGCTTTCATGGTTAAGGTCTCAATGTTCACATCAAATGATGAAATGCGTTCAGTGACATCCCGCAGAAAATGTTTACGATCCTGAGCCATCACCTTGATCCGCACAAAAAATGTCTGATTATGTTCCCCACCCCACTGAACTTCGATCAGGCGCTCTTTTTCGGTAAGGTTCGGACCCACGGTATCACAGTTGGTGCGATGCACGGTGACGCCCCGGCCGCGGGTGATGAATCCAATAATCGGATCACCGGGTATGGGATTACAACACTTCCCAAAACTGATCATCACATTGTCGATTCCAGCAATGACCACGCCTTTGGTATTTCGCCGGGCACGACGAAAAAAACTTTCGTTGGCATCCTTTTGTACTTTGGGGGGTGTGAAAGACAAATCCGGATATAAGCGGGTTAAAATCGATGATATTGTCCGATGCCCGGCGCCCACGGCAGCCAACATTTTCCGCTCGGATTCATAACCGATATCACCGTATTTACCGCGGATCGTTTTTGCTTCCTTGGACATGCGTAGGCGTCTTAATTCACGCTCCAGAATATCCTGACCCAATTTCACACTGTGGTCGAATTCTTGAATTTTTGCCCACTTGCGGATATTTGTCTTGGCTTTGGATGTTTTTACAAATTTAAGCCACGCCGCATTTGGTGTTTGGTGGTCACTGGTGATGATCTCCAGGCTGTCACCACTTTTAAGATTAGAACTGAGCGGGACAATTTTGCCATTTACCTTGGCGCCGATACAGTGAAGCCCTACCTGCGTGTGAATCTCGAAAGCGAAGTCGATCGGGGTAGCACCCAGGGGCAGGATCCGCACATCTCCCTTGGGTGTAAAAACAAATATTTCATTCTTGTATAAATCGATTTTAAGCAGATCCATAAACTGATGACTGGTCGTGCTATCCTCATACTGGAGGATTTCCACAAGATTGCGCAGCCAACTCACATGGGCATCTAAATCATCCTGATGATGCTGACTGCTGCCGTTGCTTTCCTTGTAACGCCAGTGCGCGGCAACACCTTCTTCCGCGGTTTCATCCATTTCATCCGTTCGAATTTGAACTTCCACCGGGCGGCCACCGGGGCCGATGACAGTAGTGTGCAGGCTTTGATAACCATTGGCTTTGGGAGTGGCGATAAAATCTTTAAATCGCGCCTGAATAGGTGGGTAAAAGGAGTGTACAAAGCCCAATACCGTGTAGCAGTCTTCCATTTTATCCACGATCATTCGAATCGCGAAAATATCGTAAATGTCCTGCAAGGGCCGTTTTTGATCCACCATTTTCCGGTGAATCGATGAATAATTTTTAAACCGGCTTTTGTACTCGGTCTTAATTCCGGTGCCTTCGATACGTTCCCGCACCGGAACCAGGAATTTTTTAATGTAGGACTCGAACTCACTTTGCCGCTTTGGAATGATTTTGGAGAGGTTCTGGTAAGCTTTCGGCTCCAATACTTTGAATACGAGGTCATCCATTTCCGACCGCAGGCGATACATCCCCAGCCGGTGTGCCAGCGGTGCGTAAACATCGCGTGTTTCCCGGGCAATCCGCCGTGCTTTCACATCCGGTAAATGTTCAATGGTGCGCATATTATGCAGCCGATCGGCGAATTTGATGATGATCGTCCGAATGTCTTCAGCCACCGAGAGCAGCATTTTTCTAAAATTAACCGCCTGCTTGTCTTCTTCGCTCCGAAATTTTATATCAGACAGCTTGGTGACCCCATCCACCAGATTAGCCACCTCCTCGCCGAAAGCCGCCTCCACATCACTCATGGTAAATCCGGTGTCTTCCACGACATCATGTAAGAGGGCTGCCGCAATGGTTATGCTATCCAAATGCATTTCAGCGAGAATCGCAGCCACATTGACACAGTGGGTGAAATAGGGTTCGCCTGATTTACGCATCTGCCCCTGGTGAGCGGTTTTAGCAAATTCGTAGGCTTTGAACAGGAGTTCTTCATCCGGTTGATTGTGTACATTGACCTGCATCAGATCGATGATGCGCTGAAAATCAGCCGGCATTTTCTCCGAGGCGGTGCGTCGAAATTTATTTATTATACCTGTAACCAATTAAAAGGGAACCGCGCTTTTCTGAGCTTCGGGGGGGATATAACTGGGCATATCCTCGAAAGCCGCATATTTATCAACGAAGGTCAATTTGACAGACCCGGTGGGGCCGTTGCGGTGTTTCCCGATAATAATTTCCGCAATCCCCTCTTGGGAATTGCCCTCATCATCGGTGAGATTGTATTTCTCGGGACGGTAAATGAAAGTGACCACATCCGCATCCTGCTCCAGTGAACCGGACTCACGTAAATCCGAGAGGAGCGGCCGTTTATCGGTACGGGATTCCACCGCCCGGGAAAGCTGGGAAAGTGCCAGCACCGGGATGTCAAGTTCTTTGGCCAGGGCCTTGAGTGATCGGCTGATCTGGGAGATTTCCTGTTGCCGATTTTCAATACCCCGTGGTCCCTGGATTAGCTGTAAATAATCAACGATGAGCAGTTTTATATCGTGTTCGGCTTTCAGCCGGCGCGCTTTGGCCCGGATCTCCAAAACACCGAGGGATGCCGTATCATCCAGGTAAATCGGAGCATTCGCTAACCGTCCGGCGGCTTTGGAAAGCCGGCCCCATAAGTTGCTGGGTAATTTACCGGTGCGAACCAGGTGCATGTCCACTCGGGCTTCACTACACAATAATCGCATAGCTAACTGGTAAGATGCCATTTCCAGGCTGAAGATACCAACCGCCATGCTGTGCTTAACGGCCGCATTTCGGGCAATGGACAACGCAAATGAAGTTTTGCCCATGTAGGGCCGGCCGGCCAAAATGATCAGGTCGGAAGTTTGAAAACCGGAAGTAAGTTCGTCATACCGCGATAAGCCCGAAGGGGTGGCGGGTACCGTGCCCGGCGACGGGTGGGATTTTGTCAGTTCGGAAGAGTGACG
>CAZIWX010000146.1:0-5389 GCA_964543125.1 uncultured Lentisphaeria bacterium
GGGTCAGTCGGACTCTGTGTTTTCAGGATTGTTTCAATTTCATCCCGTGTATAATGCCTGCCCTGACCAAGGCCCTCACACTCCAATGCAATAATTTTCCAACGATAAAGTGATTTTAGATTTACCGGCCAGTAGGGGAACGTCCGGCATTGGACCGGCCGCGCCGCATATACTGAACAAGCGTTATTTTCCAGAAAAACACAAGCTTCGGCATTACTCCTGAGCACGAACTTATGGTCATGAATTTCTAAATATTGATCGGTAAAATTGCTCAAGCTTAAGTTTAGCAATTCCGCCAAGTCCCGAATCTCCGTGTCCGTTACATAGACAAATCCACCGGCTAACGTGCAACAGTTACCGCACCCGGTACATTCGAAATTCAATCCATCAGCGTAAAAGCGATCTTTAGACACCGGTGAGTGACCTAAAATAAGCTCTTCACCAAGCCACCGTCGGATACAATTGACTGCCCGGTGATATAACTGGCACGGGACGAAGCCAGAAAAGCAACAAGGGCTGCCAGTTCATCGGGCTGTCCCAGACGCTGCATGGGGATATCCCGGGCGATAAAGTCCTCATTGAAATCTTCACCGTGTAATTCACGCAGTCTTTCGGTATCGTGGATTCCCGGCAGTACGCAATTAACCGTGATGCCTTCGGCCGCAACCTGTGCGGCAAGCGATTTGGCGAATCCGGTCAACCCGGCCCGGGCAGTGTTGGAAAGGACTAAATTATTCAGAGGTTGTTTCACCGAAACGGAAGTGATGAAGACGATCCGGCCCCAGCTTTTTTGTTTCATCCCGGGTAGAATCTCTTGGGCGGAGAAAACCATACTCATAAGATTATTTGCCAGGGCCGAATCCCAATCATCCTGATTCAGATCATCGATTTTTCCAGATTGAGGGCCACCGGAATTGGCAATCAGAATATCCGGAGTCCCGAAGTGAGCTACTATCGCATTCAAGGCCTGATCGCGGGCCTCTGAGTTGTTGACATCGCAAACAATTGGTAATATGCTCCCCCTAACCTCCTCTCGAATGCGTTTAGCCGCCTTTTGGATTCGATCTGCAGACCGCGAGCAGATGGCCACCAAGGCACCTTCACGAGCTAATTCCCGGGCACATGCGAACCCCAATCCTTGTGATGCTCCCTGCACCCACGCGATTTTCCTGTTTAAACCTAAATCCATGCTTTCGCTACTCCTATTATCGGTTGAGACTCCGGTGATCTAACCTAGCCCCGCAAGAATAGTAAAAATGGATACAACTGACAACCCTCTTAAAAGTCGAAGTTCTGGATTTTGAGGCTGAAGTCGAACCCCGCCCGCACCGCTTCTTCAAAAGGGGCGGAACCCTGACCGTGAATTATTTCGCCCGCGGCCATTGATTTACAGCGGCTTCTCTCCCTCGAGAATAAAAGAGGAATTTACTCATTCGGAAGTTCCCTTGTTTTTGGTGGACAACCGGATCCGCCACTTGTAAAAGCTCGCAATCCTTTGCTCACCAAGATTTGAGACGAATTTTACTTCTGTTTTCGGGGGAAATCCTGATCTTCAAACACTTATGCTAAAACTCTGCTCGCACGGATCGTGGAAACAACAGGCGCTTTGAGGAGTATTAAGCAGCGGAAAAATGGAGGTTACCGCATGAGAGTAAAATCGTTATTGACCGTCGGCTTGGCGGTGGTATTAACAACCGGCTTTGTTGCCTGTGCCTCATCAGCAACCGGGGGTCAGAAAGAGAAAAAAATTAAGGAAGAAGTGTCGGTTAAGATTGATGCCAACCAATCAGATACGGTCCAGATTATTATTAAAGAAAACGGTAAAACCCGTGAATATCGGATACCCAAGGATGAATTTGTGGGGCCGGAAGGCTTTGAGAAATACCTGAATCATTCACTTGATAGCGATATCTGGCATGATTTTCATTTTAAAGGGGGTGAATTTGGCTGGAACCACGCCTTCCTCGGTGTCTCGGTGCAAAAGTTGGGAGATCAGCTTCGTAAATTCTTCAAGACAGATGGAAATGCCGGTGTGCTGGTTGCTGAAGTTGTCGAGGATAGTCCCGCCTCCGAGAGTGGCATTCAGGCGGGGGATGTTATTACTCAGGTCGACGATGCAATCATTCAGAGCCCCGAAGACCTGACTGCCGCTATCGGAGAATATGAACCCGGTACAGAAGTAAAAATTCACCTGTTTCGGAATGGGCAAACCAAAGTACTCGCTGTAGAACTGGCCGCAAACAAGAGTCGGCCGATGCAGGCGTACAATATGCGAAAGTTTGAGAGAATAGATCCCGGCTCGCCTCGTTTCTGGTTTCAACCCGATTCTGATTTCCAGAAACAGTTGGATGATATGCGCTCAACGATCGAAGAGCTGCAGCGGCAACTGAAAACCTTGCAGCAAAAATAGACTGACATTATTATTAACAAAATCAACTGATTGAAACACAAGGCTCGGAATTATGCGAGCCTTTTCTTGTCTTGCACCTCGCCGGATTGAGTTCGGAAAGGAGCTTGGTTTTTTACATCGTAATAATAATTTGAACTAATGTCTGAAAAACAACCCCTGTCTCCGGAAATCAAGATCAAGATTGCGGAAAATGAAACAGAATTTGCAGCGGTATTTGAAATCCGCCGCCGAGTATTTGTCGAGGAACAGGGGTTTGCGCTGGTGGATGAGTATGATGGGGAAGATGAACGCTCAATTCATATTATGGCTTTAGCGGGTAAAAAGCCCGTTGGCGCGGCACGGTTAATCCCAACCCAAGGCGTGGCAACAGTAGGCCGGGTAGCGGTGCTGCCGGAATGGCGTGAACAAGCTCTGGGTCGCAAAATTATGGCCTTCTGTGAAATGGAAGCTCAAAAACGGGGATTTTTCAAAATCCGGCTCCATTCTCAAATTCAGGTGCGGAAATTCTACGAGAAATTGGCCTATATCCCGGAAGGAGATGTCTACGACGAATGCGGCTGGCCCCATATTACAATGACCAAACAGCTTGGGACCTGTAAAAACCAGGTAACACATGCACCTCCATCAAGATAGATTACCTCCCATGACCTTCGAATATCCTGAAAATGACTTTTACGGCGACTGGGATACCGAATCTCTGGGGACGAGGACCCTTGCCCGGGGCGAGTATCGCAATGCCTTTGAGATTGATCGGGATCGGGTAATTCATTCTACTGCCTTCCGGCGGTTACAGGGGAAAACGCAAGTTTATGTTACCGGCCAAAATGATCAATATCGGACACGCCTGACCCACTCGATCGAAGTGGCCCAAATTGGCCGGTCCATCGTGAATTACCTGAATCGCAGCACACCCGCCTTATCCGAAAAATTGTTTATCGATCCGGCACTGGTGGAAGCGATTTGCCTGTCCCACGATCTGGGGAATCCACCCATCGGTCACCAGGGCGAATCCCGGCTTAATGATTTGATGGATGAATGGGGTGGATTTGAGGGCAACGCCCAATCACTCCGGATACTCACTAATATCATTCGGGGTGAATCCGTGGGATTAACCCGGGGTGGCCTCAAACCAACCCGAGCCCTGGTGGACGGTATATTAAAATACAAAATTGTAGGGAAAACCAACACGCCCGCCCGAGCCAAATTTTTATACCCGGATCAAGCAGTAATCAGAGACTGGGTCCACCCGGCTGCAACGGTAATTGAACAGTGTCAAGCCGGGCAACGGGTACGGGCAGTGGAATGTGACATCATGGATCTGGCGGATGATATCGCTTATACGACTTCAGATCTTTTTGATGGCTATAAACAGCAGGTCCTGGACCGGGAAAAGATGAATCAGTTCGTCCGGGAGGCAGGCACGGATTTACCAGCCGAGATCCTGAATGCACTGAGCGATGTATTAAAACAGGACTTTCCCATGGAACGCTTGGTAGCTCAACTCATCGGCCGGTGGATTCACGGGTTGCAACTCGTTGAAGTACCGTTCCCGGCGGTGATCTCCAATCGTTATCGCTTCGCTTTAAAATTTGCAGCGGTGTGCAACGCCGAGTTGAGCTTTTTTAAAAAACTGAACCACCGGTTGATCTACCAGTCCGAATATGTGAAAACACCGGAGACCAAAGGAGTTCAGATTTTAGAAGATTTATTCTGTTATTTCAGGGATATTGTGCTCCGGCGCTCCCGGCCCCGGGCGAATGTCCGGCTGTCACCGGGCCGGCGGAAGGCCGTGGAACAAGCCCCGGATGAAGTCGGCCGAATGCGGCTGGTGTGCGATCATGTATCGGGTATGACCGACAGTTACGCCATCGGACTATGGCATCAATTGAATCGTGGGAATTCCTGACATCGATTAAAAATAATGCACTCCAAATTCGACCATCTAGCCTCCAGATTTACCTCGGTTATGTTACTCTGGTTAATAACCGGATTGTCTCTCCAAGCCAACATCCTCGAAGTCGGTCCCGTCTACGCCACTATTCAGGAAGCACTGAATGCTGCCACTGACGGGGACATTATTGTAGTGTATTCCGGGTACTATTATGAAAATCTTAACACCCTTGGGAAAGCCGTATGGCTTCGATCCAAATCCGGTGCCGGCGCTACATTTATACGCCCTAAAATTAAATCCCAACCGATAGTTTTAATCAACCGGAAGGAAGGACCGGCTACAATTATTGAAGGATTCACTTTCGAAAAAGCCCAATCTAATGCCGTCCAAATCAGTGATGCTTCACCGACCTTTGTAAACTGTGATTTCAATTACAATGAAGGCGATTTTGGTGGTGCAGTGGCCATTTTTGGTGGTGCACCAATAATGATTGGGTGTCATTTCTACCAGAATTTGGCGCGTGGGAAATATCCGGCCGGGGGCGCAATCCATATGCGTGGAGGGGCATTAGAACTGATCAACAGCGACATTCGTGAAAATGAAGCCAGCTTACGCGGCGGGGCAATTTTTGTCGATAATGGGAAAGTGCGTATCATCCATTCCAATGTCATGCAAAATGATGTGATCCTACAAGACCAGGATGGTGCACTGGGGGGCGGAGCCGTGTTTTGCCAGAATGGTGAAATTTTCAGCAGCAATACCTACTGGATGAAGAATCACACGACCGAGCGGGGAGGAGCCGGTTATGTCATCAATGGTAAGTTGCGCTTGCAGAATTGCATCATTGGCGGAAATCTGACCGTCCATAAAAACGGTGGCGCCTTTTATCTGGCCGCGGGCGATGCCCGGTTTGACAACACTACCTGGGTCGAAAATCAAGCGCCGGAAGGTCAGGGGGGTGGCTTTTACACCAATCGCTCACCCGTGAGTGTGCTCAACTCAATATTCTGGCAGAATAAAGCTCCCCTTGGTTTTCATTTTTTCATAAATGACGGTTCACTCAAGATAGATTATTCGGCTGCTAATGC
>CAZIWX010000147.1:0-5383 GCA_964543125.1 uncultured Lentisphaeria bacterium
TGATTACCGGCTAAACATGCCCGTGGGATCACCAACCTGGGTCAGTGGATCACATGGGACCCTGATCAACGGACCATGTCAGTTAAAGAGGGCGGCTCATTAGTATTTACCGACACTGGTAAAATTGCCGAACATCACCCTAAAACTTTTACCGGTAACGAGTGGATTGATGCAAAAAATCGGCTGGTAACTCCCGGATTTGTCGATTCCCATACCCACCCGGCTTTTGCCCGGACCCGGGAACTGGAATTCGAATCACGCAGTCAGGGGAAAACATATCAGGAAATTGCTGCCGCCGGTGGAGGAATTCGCAATTCAGTACGCGATCTACGGGAAATTGATGAGTCAACACTCACCCAATTGATTTTTCAGCGGTTTGAGGCGATTCTGAAATACGGCACTACTACTGTTGAGGCTAAGAGCGGTTACGGACTATCCCTGGAATCAGAGGTCAAGTCGTTAACAGCCATTACCCAGGCGGCCGCAAAGCTGCCTCTTCGGGTACTGCGGACCTTTTTGGGAGCGCATGAAATCCCAGATGAGTATCAAGACCATCGGGGGGGATATATCCGGCTCCTGAAAGATAAAATGATTCCTCATATTGCCAAATCCCGCCTGGCGGAATTCTGTGATGTTTTTTGTGAGGACGGGGTTTATACACCGGAAGAAACCAAAACAATCTTCCGGGCAGCCCAAAAGATGAATCTGGGATTGAAGCTCCATGCTGATGAATTCGTAAGTACCGGTGGCGCGGAATTGGCAGTGCAAGTCGGCGCCTTATCGGCCGATCATCTAATGGCGATTTCAGAAGAAGGGATTTCTGCTCTGGCTAATTCGGAAACAGTCGCCACACTATTGCCGGGAACGACTTTTTTTCTCGGGGCGTCTCGTTGGGCGCCGGCCAGAAAATTGCTGGATGCCGGCGCCACCATCGCACTGGCTTCTGATTTCAATCCCGGCAGTAACATGTCCCACAACATGGCATTCATCATGACGCTGGCCGTAATTTATCTGCATTTAACACCGCTGGAAGCATGGCAGGCAGCGACAGTCGGGGGTGCCCGGGCGTTGGGAATTGCATCGGAAGTAGGAAGTTTGGCCTCCGGATATGCCGCTGATTGCGTGATCTGGAATTGTAACAATTATCGTCAGGTTTCGTATTATTACGGTGTGAATCAGCTCGCACAAGTTATCTTCGGGGGCAAGTTGGCCATCTCGCATGAGCCCCAACTATCAGTGAGGACGTGATGTTTTGGAAGCGTAAATTACTAATTGTATTGATTGTTGCCGGATGTTTTATAGAGGCCGGATTTGGCCAGGACACTTCCCGGGTTTATTTGTCATTTTCCGGAAATGCACATCCGGGGGAACAAATCACCATCGACCTGAATCTGGAAAATCCGGTTCCGGTTCGGGGAATTGAATTTTATCTGACACCGTCATCATCCGGCCTGGTATTTATAGCTGCTGACACTACCAGCCGTACGGCTGGATTTATGTTGGCTGACACGGTATACCCCAGCGGGACTTTACATGCTCTTATCAGCGATTTTGGTGGGGGTGACATAGCAGTTGGGAGTGGAGCAGTGATCCACCTGACCTATCAGGTGAATGCTGCCGCCGGATCTGAAATCGACCTCGCCTTTGGTAATGTGATTGTTGCCGGACCTGGTACAACCTCGTATCCGGTGGTTTCGGAAAATTTTCCTCTGGATATCACATTTGATGGCATCCGGCAGGAAATCACCGGTGTACCCGCTGAGTTTATCAGCTTGAATAATTATCCCAACCCCTTTAATCCGGTAACGAATATCATACTGGAGTTGGCTTCAACTCAGCCGGGGAAACTGGAAGTGTACAACTTACAGGGGCGCTTGGTTCGTATGTTGGGAGACGGGGTTTTCACGCTTGGCAAGCATCAATATCCTTGGGATGCAAAAGATGCCGGCGGCCATAATATTCCGTCTGGAATTTATATTTGCCGGTTTAAAGGATCGCAACAAACTACCGAACTAAAACTCCTGCTACTGCGGTAATCCGGTTTCCTTATCAGGACTTCCCCCGAAAACAGAAATGAGATTCGTCTAAAACATTGGTAAGCAAAGGATCGCGAGCTTTTACAAGTGGTGGAGTCTGTTTTTTTGATCAAAAACGGGGGAACTTCCGGGTTTCCTTATCGCTTGATTTATATTTAATCGGTGGGCTATATTTCGCGAATTGAAAAGTACATCTGTGGAGGACGAATTTTGAAGAAGCTTCTCATCATATTGACCAGTTTTTTAATTTCAATTTCCGGGGTTTTTGCACAGTCAACCTCCGCCATGTATCGGGAAGCGAACAAAATTTTTAAGAATTACAGATATATAGTTCCCTTTGAAAATTTTCAGATACGCACCTACACTAAGAACGGCAAAGAAGTCATGGAATTACTTTTAATTGTCGGTTCCCGCCGTAATAATTTTGATGAAGCGCTGCTGGTTGGATTTGCCGGTGCCGGAGCCGCTATCTCGAATACCGGTGTCAAAATAGACCAGGTTAATGTAGTGGTCAAAGTTCAGTACAAAGACGAAGTATCCATCGCTGCGATTGCTAATGGCCAGGATGTGCTGGCATTATTTGAGAATCGCTTACAACCTGGCGCCTTTATGAACAAGGTTACCTTCCATTAATCAAACCCGCTAAATATTTTTTTTAAGACCCACGTACCTGGGGTTTTCTTTTATTTTTAAATAGACGCAGATGACAAAACGAGGACATTTATGCGAAAAATATTTTTGCTTATTCCGGTACTTATTATAATCCTAACCGGATGTACATTATTATTCGGACCTTCTGTCAAACCGGGTTTGGAGTTAGCTGCAAACGGGGATCATGCCGGTGCACTGGTCTATTATGAATCCCTTATCCATTCCGGTAAAACCAGGGGCAACATCTACCGCTTCGCTTACGAAGAAGCTTTCCGCACAAGTAAATACGATCAAGCGGATGGTTATTACCAATCTGCGATTGATGCCGGATTTTCAGCTGATTCCATGAAAACTCTGGCAGTTTCATTGTGGTATGACCGTGCAAAAACCAGCATGGCGCGTGAGCATTGGAAAACAGCGAAACAAGCCAATGAATATTTGCAAAAAATTGCGCCTGACTTGCAACCGGCTAAGTTCTGCGCGCACATGCTAGTTGGAAAAAAATCTTTCGATTCTGGTTCCGGTAAGCAGCTTTGGGATGCCATCGGTGAATTTGGAATGGCAACGAATTATGATGAGAACTCCGGCTTGCCTTATCTTTGGATGGGACGCGCGCGTTATAAAAACGATCGCATGAATTTTGATGCGGCTTTGGCCGAATATAAAAAAGCGTTAGAAAAAGAACCCGATGGTCTGTTCGCCGGTGCGGCTCGCCGGGAAATGAAAAAAATCCAGGCTTCGCGTAAAAAAATGAAATCTTTCTGGGGAAATTAAACCGGCTGAGCAAACCATAGCGGCGACGATAAGTATATTCCGGGCCAGCGGCTATTCCCGCCTGAGTCGATTTCTAATCTGATATAACCCCGGCCGGTCAACTCAACTTCTCTCTCCACCACGAGCTCGAAACTTTGAATGTCAGTGTACGCTGCTTCCCACACCCTTGTTTCCTGCCGAGAGTCCGGATTCCCACAGATCAACCGGGCTCCGGTAACACTGCCAAATTCGATGGTGGATTTAGCTTCCAGGGTGATGTTAACCCTGCCGGAACAGACTAATTCATCGCCGATGCCGGCTGATCCAAATTCACCGGCAGTCAGCTGAATCGTTCCCACCGGTCCGGTGGTAGCTCCGGTTTTCCGTGCCCGAATGGCGCGGAGAATACTGTGGATTGAATTATCCGCCGCCTGTACTACCGTTCGGGCTTGGCCCAGAACCTGATCATCATGTTCATGTAAGGACCACATAGGCAGATTGACCTGGCGAAAACGATTAAAATTACCGTGGGCATCGCTTCCACCAATGATGGCAAGTTTGGCACCACCCAGTAATGCCTGAATCCAGGCACGACGACTCAATTCGAAATCAGGTCCCCGGGGAATTCCACTCAGCACTTGTGCCCCTTCCAGACCCGGTGTTTGCAGGTCCACCAAATGCCACTCATCGCGGCCAATCAACCAACGCTGTAGTTTGGGTATATGGTAGTATGGATGAGCCGCAATGGAAACGCTAGACGGGTTTCGGTGAGCTAGCACTTCCGAAATGGTATGTTCCGACCGGGTGTTGAACCAAGATTCAGCGCCATCGCCACTACCGGAAAAAAACTGACTATCATTGAAGTGCAGGAGGTGCACATTCTTGCCGTTTTCATTGCGGACCGTGATTTCCTCACCGGGTATGACTCGGGCAAGCTCGTGGTTGGCTGCATTTAACTCGGAGATACTGGAGCGGGAGGAGTCCCATTTTTGCAGGGACCGGTCAGATTTCAGGAAATTATCGGGATCATCATCCAGATCATAACTATGATCCGTGGGTGTGAGAAAATCAATACCTAGAATAGTGGCGGCATGTTGCGTCATTTTTAACGGTGCACCAAATTCAACCTGATCGTTGGTGAGTGCCGAGTGGATATGCATATCACCCTGCAGCCAGCCGGAAAACGCCGGGAGGGATTCATTTGCCAGGAAAATTTGAAGTGGTCGTTTAGATAACCCTTGGCAGTTGTCAACTCGAATCTTGAGTACGCGCTTTTGGTCAATCCGGGAGTAGGACAATTCGGGCAGGACACTCAGGGTGGCAGGCGCTTTTACTGAATTGGCAAGATGGTAAATGCGATAATACCACTTGTGGCTGATTTCTGTATCTAATTGAATGACCCGTTCCCCTGAATCACCCGTGGAGGATTCCCATTTCAGACTTAATTCATGCAACCTGATCGGGTATCGGTCAGCATCTTTGATCAGTAAATAAACAAGAGGCGTTTTTCCCGGGTTGATACGCCAGGGAGCATCGAAAATAATTTCCGGGGCTTTCTTAAAATAATGACTAAAAGGAAAATATTTAAATCGGTAATGAATTTCGGCGTAAAGCGGGACGAGAGGCAGGCCGGTTAAAAACTGATCGATCAAAGAGGAAATCCTTTCCTGAAGCATAAACCTATCCGATCCGGGAAAGAATTCAAGTAATTTCAAGGTTAGGCCGCCCGGGAGTCTGAATGAAAGTTATTTGATTCCCCCCCGTGGTTCCGGTTGCAAACATCCCGCCGGGCACCGGTAATTAAATTCAATTTAAATAGGCTTTTGCTGGGAGAATAACCGTCCGGTTTTGGGAAAAATAGATCTGAAGAGTGGAGTGTAGGTAAATAGTGTGAGTATATATTGATGTGTTGGAGGTGTGGGTTGCGAAGAATGATATATTGT
>CAZIWX010000148.1:0-5319 GCA_964543125.1 uncultured Lentisphaeria bacterium
GCCGCCGTATTGGCGGTGGATGGCGCCGGAATGACGATATCCGGTGTGACATCCGGATGCTTTTCCAACCAGGCTTCGGCCAGATTCTGTCCCATACGCAAGCGCGAACGATACACGCTTACATCATTCATCATGGTATCCGGCCGCGAAAAATAGACATATTCGAAAATGCAGGGTGCAAAACGATCTGTCCGCAGCCGGCGGCTGAAATACTCACCGGTTTCGGAAATAAAAATGACTTCACCCGGCAGGACATTCCCCGTCAGTTCATAGCCCAATGCATAAAACATGGTGGTTTCAGAAGCAAAAATGTAATCCCGGGACCCTTGGGCATTTTTTCGAATACCTTTAGCCAGCGGCCGAATACCATGGGGATCGCGGAACACAACCAATCCTTTCCCCACGATGGAAGTAACCACGGAATAGGCGCCACTGGCATGGTCAAAGACATTTTCAACTGCTTGACACACGCTTTTAAAAAATCCGTTGTTAGAATCAGCCGGATTGGTCCTGCCCAAAGCTTCTGAAAACAGGTGGAGAAGAACTTCGGTATCACTCTGCGTATTGAGATACCGTCTCTGTTTTTCAGTGATTTCTTTTGCTAGCTCACTATAGTTCACCAGGTTGCCATTATGCGCCAGGGCGATCCCATAGGGCACTTCGGTCCAAAACGGCTGGACTTCTTCGTGACTGAATCCACCGTGGGTGGGATAACGGGTGTGTCCGATACCGGTATTTCCCAACAGCCGGTGCATGTTTTGCTCGGTAAAAATATCCCGCACGAATCCGGTTCCCTTGGCGGCATGCATCCGTTTGTTGTAGGTCATAATACCCGCGGCATCCTGTCCCCGGTGTTGGAGATGAATCAGGCTATCGTAAATCTCGCCGGCGACCGGGCCGTTGGCTTTGATACCCACAATCCCGCACATTAGCTGATTTCTCCCCGGGCGATAGCAGCCGCCAGACCGGTGTAAGCCGCCGGACTCAACCGCAACAAAGCGGCTTTTTCTGACCGGGGCAGCTCTAAATCTGCGATAAAAGCACAAATGCTTTCCGCCTTAAGCGTTTGCCCGCGGGTTAATTTTTTCAAAGCTTCATAGGGGTTGGGATGGCCGCATTTGCGCAGGACGGTTTGAATCGCTTCCGCCAACACCTCCCAGTGAGATTCTAATTCCGCTTTTAATTTGGTATGATCTACAACAACCCGTTCCAGCCCTCCGCTGATGTTTTTTAACGCCAGATAACTATGGGCCAGAGGCATTCCCTGGTTGCGGAGCGTGGTGCTATCGGTCAGGTCGCGCTGCCAGCGGGAAACCGGAAGTTTTTGTGCTAAAAATTCCAGGTAAGCATTAGCCAGTTTCAGGTTGCCTTCGGCATTTTCAAACTGGATCGGGTTTACCTTATGGGGCATGGTACTGGACCCTACTTCGCCGGCTTTGGCTTTTTGCCTAAACACCCCTCGGCTGATGTAAAGCCACATATCCTGACACAAGTCGATGAGGATCGTATTGATTCGGAGCAGGTTATGAAAACTCTCGGCCAGACTGTCATGACTCTCGATCTGGGTAACGGTCAGGTTTGGCTCCAATCCCAGATTGGTAACAAACCGTTGGGTAAAAGCCTGCCAATCTACTTTGGGATAGGCCGCGAGATGGGCGCCCCAGGTTCCGGATGCACCCGCCAGTTTGCCCAACAAACGGTGTTGTTGGAAGGTATTTATTTGACGATTCAGACGGGTCACGAAAACAGCGATTTCTTTCCCCAGCGTTGTGGGTGTTGCCGGTTGGCCGTGGGTCAAAGCCAGCAGTGGCGTTTCAGCTTCGGTATGGGCCAGTTGCTTCAATCCTTCCACGACCTGCTGTACTTCAGGTAAATAGACGTGCTGGACGGCCTCCTGCCACATGAGGCTATATGCTAAATTATTCACATCTTCCGAAGTAAGGGCGAAATGCACCCATTCCGGATTGACCGCCGGTGCTATTCCGGGTAGCCGCTGTTTTAAAAAGTACTCAACCGCTTTCACATCGTGGCGGGTGGACGCTTCTATCTTTTTTATAATCTTGACCTCCGGCTCGCTGAACGCCCGGTACAGATAACGCAATTCATGCTGTAATTCAGCATTAAACGATGGTAATTCAGCCACACCCGGCTCAAGACCGAGCGCAATCAGATACTCAATTTCCACCTTCAGTCGATAGCGCAATAACGCGGCCTCCGAAAAGTAATCGGCAAGTTCTTCCACCGCATTCCGGTAGCGGCCGTCCAGGGGAGAGATTGCGTTGAGCTGATTCAGCATGATTTAGCCAGATCAAGAATGCGTTTAACCGCCAGGGCGGCATTCTCCGGGTCAATCACGGTCAACACGGGTGTATTACCGGGCATTTGCAAGGTGGAGTTGATATTGACCATCATATCCACCTGGTCTGCAAACGGCGGACAGGCAATTACCGGGAAATCGCAGTTGGCGGCGACGAATCCACTCAAGGCGTTGGAGCGGCCGGCAATGGTGATATAAACCAGTGCCTTTTCGTTCCCGCCGGTTTTTAGAATTTCCAGCACTTTCAGCGGTTGTTTATGAGCGGAAGCCGCATGTTGCTCAAAAGGGATGCCAAATTCAGTTAACTTATCGGTGATCTTTTTCGCGTGGGCTGCGTCTTTGGTGGAACCCATGATGATAACAGCTTTCATAAAACTCCCGCCAGATTGGTTTGAATGCGTGCTTCAATCGGTTGATCGGAATCGGGGAACTGGAAAACCTCGCCCGTGATCATCTCATACAACTGAATATAGCGCCGGGATAATTCTACTACGAGGTCAGCGGGCGCCGGAGGCAGCTCTACGTCATCGTAAGGGTCGCAGTGGGCTTTGAACCACAAGCGTAAAAACTCCTTATCGATGTTCTCGGGTTCGAGTTCGGCGGCAAACCGTTCGGGGTAACTGTCGGCAATCCAGTACCGGCTGGAGTCGGGCGTATGAATTTCGTCGATGAGGATAATATTGCCGGCCGGATCCTTTCCCAGCTCGTATTTCGTATCCACCAGGATAAGGCCCCGCTTCCGGGCGACAGCCTGCCCGAAAGCAAACAGCTCCCGTGCTTTCCGGCTGGCGTAATCCCAATCCGCCGGAGACATCAATCCTTCGGCTACAATCTCTTCCGGGGTAACGGGACGGTCATGCCGGGTGTCCTTGGTCGTGGGTGTAATCATGTTTTTTTCAAGTTTTTGATTCTTAACCAACCCTTCCGGCAACATATTTCCACAATAATTGCGTGAACCGTTTTTATAAGCCGTCCATAATGAAGTACTGGTGGAACCGGTGATATAGCCACGCATGACGAATTCGACCGGAAACACCCGGCAACGTTTGCCGATGGTCACATTGGGATCCGGCAGGTTCAGCACATGATTGGGAATAATGTGCCGGGTGCGCTCAAACCACCAGGCACTGGTTTGGTTTAAAACCTGACCCTTGAATGGAATGGAAGCCAAAACACGGTCGAACGCACTCTGACGATCCGTAGTCACAAAAACCATTTTATCTTTAAGGGCGTAGGTATCCCGCACCTTTCCCTGAAGGCGTTTGCCTATTTTCAAATCGGTTTTATCCAAACAATAGTGGATTTGGTCTTGGATAATAGCTTTATAACCCGTCATAGTAGCTCCCCCGGGACATCAAACATTTGTTATGTGAGCTGTGAATTGTAAGAAACCGGATCGGCGGAGCCGGTTGTCTCCCTGCTTGTCCGGAAGGCGAAAGGGCGCCGCTCAGGGAGACACGGGGGAATTTTGGCTTTAAGGTCTGCATTCTTTCTTCCTGCTCTTCGTCTTACTCTATTTCCCGTCCGTACCAATAGCATTCGTGCGCATATGGATTGAAAAGAAGATGGGTATCTAAAATTTCGTGCAGGGTATTTCCTGCTTGGCCGCCCTCAATTTGCAGGGTCCAAAGGACTCCGCGTCGAACCTGGGTCAGCGATTTGATGCCAAACCATTCTCGCAGTGCTTTCAGCTTTTGTTTACCCACGGCGCCTTCCCGGTGACGAGTCAGAATTTGGTAGGTGTTGGGCGCCTTCACAGGGTCAGCCAGACGCTCTTTATTGGAGTTGAACAATTCACCCGATTCAACCAGCGCGTGTTGTTCGAAAACCGTCGGCTCAGAGTCATATTTCAGTTCCCAATGCGTTTGCCGGCGCACTTTTACCGGATGGCCCAAACGCTGTAAAGCCTGTTCAACCGACACGGCCTCATTGTCGGTGATGACCAGATCAACCAACAGTTGGTTTGTTCCTTTTTCAGGACAATAATCATCGAAATTAAAGACGGGCGGCTGGTAATCCGGGAAACCGGGCTTGATCGGCTCGCCGCTCAACAAATAATGTTGCAGACTAATAAAAATTTTATCGCCGTTAGCTGTTCGTTCGGGATGAGGCATCATGGCCATGACATTCCCCGCCGGATTACAAACCGCGGCGAGATTTTCTACCGAACCATTGGGGTTCACCGGAAAATTGGGGTCGGGATCACCGTTGTCGGAGACATATTTGAACGCCAACTGGTTATTCAAGCGCAAAGGGGTCATCAGGTCAGGTGGAATCACAAAACGCCCTTCCGCATGCGCCACCGGGATTCGCATGGTTTCCCCGGGTTTAAAATCACGGGTAAAGACACAGCGGTCTGGCGTAGTAGTCATTTGGACGGTAACCCAGCCGTTATAAAAGCCGCTGCCTACAATTTCTCCGTCAAGCATACGCCGGTTGGCATCCAGCGCCATGGCCAAGGGGTAGTTTTGGCAGCCGGGGACCAGTCCGGTTTCTACCAGAATCTGCGCGCCGTTGCAAATGCCTAATACGGGTTTGCCCTTTTCACTTTCACGCCTCAGGACGTTGATCACCGGATCCAAAGCGGCAATAACACCCGCCCGGGAGCGGTCTTCGTAGGAAAAACCGCCAACAATGAAATAACCCTGGCAAATTGATAATCGGTTATAATCCTGATTCCACAGAAAAGGCGCCGGTTCCAGTCCATTGCGTTTTAAAGCCAAAATGGATTCCCGTTCACAATTACTACCGGGGAACTGGATTACCGCAATTTTTTTCATGAATCACTTATTTGTTGATGGCGTTCAAATGTGCGCCGTGCTGAAAATCGGGTGAATAAAATTGTTGAGGAGCAGCTAGGATATAACAACACCGGCGCGGCCTTTTTGAATGGTTCGCAGTACGAACGACTGGAAATCGGTGTTCTGTGAAATAAATGACGGCAACCGATTAACGACTGTCCGGGGCACTCAAAACATCAGTCCGATAGCCATCTTGAAGGG
>CAZIWX010000149.1:0-5288 GCA_964543125.1 uncultured Lentisphaeria bacterium
CCAAAACTGACATTTTTACCGAATTCGCATAGGTCACATAGCCGGCTTCAAAATAATCACTGCTACCACTCACGTCGGTGAGCAAGCTGGCAATCAATCCGCCGGTACAACTTTCGGCCGTGGTGACCTTAAGCCGATGCTGTCCGAGAAAGGCCCCCACCACTGCCGGCAGGAACGCCTCCTGATATCCATACACGGCCTTGGGAATCCGGTTACGCACCTCCCCGGCTATCTCCAGCAAGGTTTGATTTGCCTGCTCCACGACAGCAGATTCCAACGAAAGCCGGATTGTCACCCCCGTGTGTTTCGGTAAATATGCCACGCGCAAGCCGGGGTGGGCCTGGAATAGATCGTGAATTGACTCGTACAGTTTGGATTCCGGCATTCCGGTGGTTTGGATTTTTAATCGAACCAACCGCCGGCCGGAAGAATCCTTAAGGCGTGGCAGGATTTCAGCGGCCATGATTGTCCGCATTTCACGCGGTACACCGGGCATGGCAAATAATTTGGTTTTACCAATTTGAAACATCATTCCTTGCGCGGACCCGGCGGAATTAGGCAGCAATTCAGCATTGGCCGGGTATTCAGCCTGATTGCGATTAATAGCCGGCAGTTTATAGCCACGCCGCTCAAACCGGTGTTTGAGATTCTCCAGTATTTCAGGATAAAATTTTAGATCTACTTTAAAATACTCACACAGGGCGGTTTTGGTCATGTCATCATGGGTCGGCCCCAAGCCCCCCGTCAGCGTTACGATTTCCGCCCGCCGCAGGGCCCGCCGCAGGGCGTCTAAAACATCCACCAAATTATCGCCCACCGTGGTTTGCCAACGCGTGATGATACCCAGCGTTTCAAGCTTTTGGGCAATGTAGGCGCTGTTGGTATTAATGGTAAGGCCGGAAAGGAGTTCGTCGCCAATGGCAATAGTTTCAGCTATAATCATATAAATATCGCGGCTAACTGAATGAAAACGAGGGTGGCAATACCGGCGAGGATATCGTCGGCCATGATGCCCCAGCCACCGGGCCAGCGCTGCACGGAATCAATCCAGAGGGGTTTCCAAATATCAAATATTCGGAATAATAAAAAGGCCGCGAGCCAAAAGCCCCAATGGGCGGGAACCAGTAACAAGCCGATCCACTGACCTATAAATTCATCAATGACCACTTCGCCCGGGTCTTCACTGCCGGTGAATTTAGCATATATATCAGCCGCCAGAGTTCCGATAAGGGTGAGCACCAGGAGAACCAAAAGAGTCCAGCCCAGCGAAATTCCAATGACCGACTGCCACAACCAGACAAACACCACGGCAACCAGACTGCCGGCGGTTCCGGGCGCGGCCGGGGTTCGCCCCACATAAAACACCGTGCTGACAGCTTCCGCAATTTTACGAATCATAAGCCGAATAGCATTTGGGCTGACTTGCGATTCACCCAAAAATAGTGTAGGCCGGTGAAAGCCGTAATGAAACCCGTCAGTGCAAAAATGCCGGTAATCAGCGACCATTCCTCCAGCCAGGCGACAAAATGCTGGAGTTGCGGCCAATGACCAAGCAGAACGATGATCAGTCCTAAATACATGGAAATATATTGAAAAGTGGTTTTCCATTTAGCCGCGCGACTGGTTTGCATGGAATGTCCCTGGTTGAGCATACCCCAACGCAGCATGGTAACCGCTGCATCCCGGAACACAACCACGGCCGTAATCCACACCGGTACAATCCCCAAAATATTCAGGGTAATAAATGTGCTGTTAACCAGGATTTTATCAGCGAGGGGATCCATGAATTTTCCAAATTCGCTCACTACTTCCAAGTGACGGGCAATAATGCCGTCAAATAAATCCGAGAGAGATGCTAAAAGAAACAGGACAAAAGCAGTCAGGTGAATGAAGAAATTGTCAAACCCCAGCAGAAACCAAATGATCACCGGAGTGGCGACAATTCGAAAAATAGTAAGGATATTAGGAATTGCCCGGCGGATCACAATGGATTTCGCTCCTCCAATGCGCGCCCCAGAGTCGCTTCGTCAATATATTCCAAATCGCCGCCCATGGGAACGCCCCGAGCCAGGCGCGAGATTTTAATGGTGCGGTTCCCCATGAGCCGTGCCAAATACAGGGCAGTGGTCTCGCCTTCTATACTGGGGTTCAGAGCCAAAATGATCTCTTCCACACGATCCAACCGTTTTAAAAATGAATCAATATTCAAAGCATCCGGACCAACCCCCTCCAAGGGTGACAACACGCCGCCCAAAACATGATATTTACCCCGAAATCGTCCGGTGCGTTCAATAGCCACCACGTCCATGGTGTCTTCCACAACGCAAAGCAGCCGGTCATCCCGGCCGGGGTTGACGCAGATTGGACAGGGGTCGACCTCGGCAATGAGGCCGCAGACACTGCAAACACCGATTTTTTCCACGCTGGCTTTAAGCAGATCACCCAAGCGTCCCACGTCCTCCGGGGGCCATTTCAAAAGATCGAAAGCCATGCGTTGCGCTGTCTTTTTCCCGATGCCCGGAAACCGGGACAATTGTTCGGTAATGAGCTCCAGTGTTTCGGGTAACAGGTTCATGTGTGTTTTAGAATCCGGGAATTTTCATTCCGGGAGGCATCATTCCGCCGGTTGCTTTGGAAAGATATTCCGAAGCAGCTTCCCGGGCATTGTTTAAAGCTTGGTTGACTGCCGCCAAAACCAGATCTTCCACCATTTCTTTCTCATCCTGAAGCACTTCGGGATCAATGATGATTCCCATAATCTGAAGTTTGGCGTTGGCTTTTACGGTCACCATACCACCTCCCGAACTGCCTTCAACCTCAATATTTACTAATTCTTCCTGTGCTTCAGCCATTTTCTGCTGCATTTGCTGGGCTTGTTTCAGAAGATTATTCATACCGCCCTTGGGAAACATATTGACTCCTTAATTCTACCTCATGCACTTGGGATGTGATTTTCAAATAATCAATGCGCTCACTCCGAAAAGCAGCGTGGGATACCTTTCGTTGTTCCCGGGCGTTTTCCGCTCCCGGGCATCCCGGCAGGTTCCGGGGAAGACAGGCGGGACGGTTTTGGCTTTGGGGAACGGACTCATCAATCTTTAATAATTTCACCATCGAACAAGCTCAAAACATGCTGGGCGACCGGATGGTTCCAGACCTCGTCCATTTTGGCTGCCCCGGGCTTGAAAGCCTCCGTGGTAATTGCTCGCACGGTAATCCCCGGCCCCACGACTTTTTCCAGCGCCTGTTTAATAATTCGATTTTCCTTCTTTAACTGCTCCACCTGAAATTCATGATCCAAACCAAAATGAATTGTCAGCGTCTTTTTTTTAAAGCCCGCCGGTGATCCTTCCCCTAAAAAAGCAGCCAACATGGGTTTCAATGCGCGCAATTCCGTCAGAATGGCCTCCCAACGATTTCGGATGAGTTCCAGGGTGATTTCCGGTTCCGGGACCGGTTCGGATTGGGACTCCCGCCGGGATACTTTATCAGCAATTTTAGCAGAACCGCCGGCAGCCTTGGAAATCGTTGCCGGCGCCGCTGGTTGGGAGCGGGCGATAGCCTTATCCGGACTTGAGTTACTATCCGCATCATTCTGATTATCAGGCTCTTTTAGGCCTTTACCGAAAGCTTGATTCGCAGGCGAGGCAACCGGCGTGGTGGACTTTATCCGGTTCGGGGATGCAGTTTTTAACTCAGGTTTCCCGGCCGGAGGGGGTTCCCTTACGCCGGCCTTGCCGGGGCCAGGTAGTAACTCATCCAATTCGATCGCCCGGGTCAGCTTGGACAGTTTAACCAGGAGTAGTTCGGCTGCCACCCGTTGATTCGTGGCCCGGCGTAGTTGATGAAGCGTTTCCAGGGTCAGATTTTGCATTCGGACCAGATCCCGTTCACCGAAGGCCTGGCTCTGGGACAACATTCCCGAGCGGCCCGACTCGGTGAGATTCAACAGGTCCGTATTGTGTGTAATTCGAGTAATTAGCAAAGCCCGCACATGATCCGCCAAGCCGGCCAGAAATTCCCCAATATCCATACCACCGGCCTGGAGCTCTTCCATGAGAACCAGGAGCTCAGCCGCCGCTTTGTTATGGATGGCATCCAAAACTTTGAAATAAACCTCAATATCCACGATACCCAGCACCTGGCGTACGGTACTTAAATCAATCCCATCCGGCGCGAAAGCGACTACCTGATCAAGCAAACTCTCGGCGTCTCGCAAGCTGCCATCAGCTTTGTTAGAAATCAATGCCAGTGAATCCGGGTCAGACTTTATGGCCTCTTTCTCACAGATTGTCTGCAAACTCTCAATGATGTGGCGAGTGCCAATTCGCTTAAAATCGAAGCGTTGACAACGAGAGAGAATAGTTGCCGGGACCTTATAGGGTTCGGTGGTGGCAAATATGAACAGAGCATGCTCGGGGGGTTCCTCCAGCGTTTTTAAAAGGGCATTAAACGCTTCTTTGGTGAGCATGTGGACTTCATCGATTATGTAAATTCGATACCGGGAATGAGTCGGCGGATACTTGATGACTTCCCGCAACTCCCGGATCGCGTCGATTCCCCGATTCGAAGCGCCATCAATCTCCTGGACATCCAGGCTACTGCCCAGGGTGATCTCGTGGCAATGTTGGCATGTGTTACAGGGTTCCCCATCTTTCACATTTTCACAATTCAAAGCTTTTGCCAGCAATCGAGCAGTCGTCGTTTTCCCAACCCCCCGGGGTCCGGTGAAGATATATCCAGGCCCCAAACGATCGCGCTGGATGGCATTCCGGAGGGTGACGGTTACATGTTCCTGTCCCACCACCTCGGCAAATTGCTGTGGTCGGTATTTAATGGAGAGAACTTTATAAGTCATTGGCCGGAATCTGGTTTTTGTTTAGGTGAGTGGGCCCGTTTATATGTTTGAGTGTCTATTAAAGGCTGGTATCCGGATAGTTTATCAGGCCGCTGTCTGTTCCTGCCCGGGCATCCTCCCGGCACACGGTTTCGCTACTTACCGCTGCTTCCTTCCGGATCTGACGGGGTTTGGCAGGATTCCATTGCGAGAGACCCAGGACAGGAACAGGCATCAGCCCAAAAATGTTTGCTTTGCATTGTACCCAAAATACACTACCTGAGAAAAAGCCTGAGAATGTAACTGCCAGTTTCAGTGCTTACAAGCCATGAAGCATTTCAATCGTCCAAAAATTCCACTTTAGTCCAGCCGTTTGATGATATTTTCCACCGTAAATCCGAACTCCTGAAAAATGCGTTCAGCCGGAGCGGATGCGCCAAATGTGGTTAGG
>CAZIWX010000150.1:0-2458 GCA_964543125.1 uncultured Lentisphaeria bacterium
ATCTTTTGGGGCCGATGAAGTTTTCGTCATTGATGAATTTGAAAAAATCGTGGTGGAACGTATTAAAAAGGCGAATCGGGTCTACACCAATTTGACCCACGACCAGGTCCATGGCCGGAAAATGCTCGAAATGCTCCAAACTGCCCAACGGGAAGTCGCCCGGACCGGAGCAGGCCCGAAAGGAATAGAATCCATCGGCGCCATCACCCATGAAATGCGTTTAAAAAAGGATCAGCAGGAAATTGATTTGATTCACCGGGCGGGTAAAATATCCTCCCGGGCGCATCGTCTCGTCATGCAAGCCGTGAAACCCGGAATGCACGAATACGAACTCCAGGGAATCCTGGAAGGCTATTGTATCCAACAGGGCGCTACGGGAATGGCTTATACCAGTATCGTGGGCACGGGAGCTAACGCCACGGTACTCCATTATGTGACCAATCGTAGTCAAATCCAGGAGGGTGATCTGGTACTCATTGATGCGGCCTGTGAATACGGCTACTATGCTTCCGATATAACCCGGACCTTTCCGGCCAGTGGAAAATTTTCAGACCCCCAAAAGCAGATTTACGAACTGGTCCTAAAATGCCAAAAGACGGTGATCAAAGCGTGTAAACCGGGAACAACCATTCAGGCACTCCACCAAATGGCCGTGGAGCTTTTAGTTCCCGGAATGGTGGAAATCGGGCTATTGGAAGGCGATCCGGCTGAATTAATTACAAAAGGTGAGTTCAAGAAATATTACATGCACCGTACCGGTCACTGGCTGGGCTTGGATGTCCATGACCGAGGCGATTACCGTAAAAATAATGCGGATCGGATACTGACGTCGGGGATGATTTTTACGGTCGAACCCGGTATCTATGTAGCCGCCGATTCAGAAGCTCCGGCAAAATTTCGGGGAATCGGCGTACGGATTGAGGATGATATCTTAATTACCGACACCGGCTATTTTAATTTGACCAACGAGGCGCCTAAAGAAGTGGCGGACATTGAAACGCTTTGCTCAAAGCGCTGAAAAAACCAATCGGCGGATATAAGCGGCTATTAATTATTTATTTAGTGTTATAATTGGTCTGGCGTCGATCTGCTGTCACCGGGGTCAGGACATTGAAATTGACACTGGCATTCGTGGTTTGACAATATAAATTTCCAGCCATGATTATGATAAAACTCAAGCAATCTTACGCATTGATTCTCTTTATCGTCATTTTTTTCTGGGCTTGTGATAAAGCCGGCGCGAAAAATTCTACACCCCTGGAGTTTACGGTTGTTTTCGCCACGGGCAACCATGGTGAAACCGATCCCTGTGGGTGAAAGCACCATCCACTTGGCGGTATCGCCAGGAAGGCTGAGATAATTCGTGAGTGGCAAGCAAAGGGTCCAACCTATTTTGTGGACGCCGGCGACGCCTTTTTCCGCGGCTTAACTGTTCCCGCTGCGGACACTGCAAGCTTAACGATAATGAGTGCGGGCATTGTTAAACTCTATAACACGCTGCATTGCCGGGTATTCAATGTGGGCGCGAACGATCTTGCACTCGGTGCCGGGTTTATCCAAAAAATGCGCCGCGAAGCTGATTTTCCGTTTCTGTCGGCGAACATCTTGGACCGGAGAACAGGCGAACTTGTATTCAGGCCATACAAAATCATCAAGACGCCCGCTGCAAAAATCGGGTTTATCGGTGTAACCAAGGCCAACGCCAGGGTAAACTCGGTCTATAAATTTGACGATCCGGTACGCGCGGCCCAACCCATTATTGATAAAATTCGGTCAAAGGTGGATATCATCATTTTATTGGCCAGCGTGGAAGACGGAGAATTGGGCCGGATGACCGCAAGCTTGAAAGGGGTTGATTTTGCGGTATCATCCCGGAGTTTCCGGCTGACCAACCAACCCAAAACCCGCAACGGCATCGTCATCTTGCAGTCAGGCACTCGTGGCAAATATGCCGGAGTTCTACACATCAAGCGGACCAATAAGGTGGCCACGATGGAGAATTTTTCCACCGAGATAAGTCAACTTAACTTCACTCAAGAACGGTTAGATCAGTTAGCCAAGGCGGTTCCCAAAGGAATGACAAGCGACGAGTATTATGCGGATGATGGCGCTAAAAAGCAGCTCTTGCAAACCTTAAATGCTCGCAAAATAAAGCTGGAAAATCTTATGCACGCTGCTCAAAACTCATTCTGGTTTGCACCGGTTGCGTTAGATAAAACAATCACTGATGATCCGGATGTTTTAATGCAGATAAATGAGCTTAAGCAGGCAGTTGCAGCGGTTTCCGGTAACTAAAAACGATTTGCGGCAGGGGCTTCAAAGACTATATTCACCCCGCTTTTTGACGCGAGAGTAGCTCAGCTGGTAGAGCACCACGTTGCCAACGTGGATGTCGCGGGTTCGAACCCCGTCTCTCGCTCGTTTGATGCTCCGTAAAACACGGAGCATTTTTTTTCTG
>CAZIWX010000150.1:2558-3779 GCA_964543125.1 uncultured Lentisphaeria bacterium
AGCAACAAGTGGATGTCGTCCCGCCGGCCAGCGGGAAACCCCGTCTCTCGCTCGTTTGATGCTCCGTAAAACACGGAGCATTTTTTTTCTGTACGAACTACGAAGATCATACAGAGCAACAAGTGGATGTCGTCCCGCCGGCCAGCGGGAAACCCCGTCTCTCGCTCGTATGATGCTCCGTAAATCGCGGAGCATTTTTATTTCCGGGAATTGCATTTACACGACTCGCAACTGACGATGCTCAAATGTCAATAAACATTTCGTTCGTTTTTCATCCATTCGAGAGTTTTCAGGGCATTATTTTTAGGCGACTCAATTTTTAAAAAGAGGTCAACCATTGTCTTTGAACTGGAATAAAAAACTGAACAGCACCGTTTTAATTTTAAGCTCCGCTGGTTAATTTATTAAGCTTTATGCGTAAGAACTACACTGAACCAGTTACAGGACCGAACCAACACCGGATTGATCGTTCAGATGAAAACGAACGGATGATCGAGACCCAACTCATCCGGCGCGGCATCACTAATCGGGCAACTATCGACTGTTTTCGAGCTGTGCAACGACATTGGTTTGTTCCGGATAAATACCAGACCGAAGCCTATGGTGATTTTCCATTAAGCATCGGTGCCGGGCAGACCATCTCTCAGCCGTTTGTTATTGCACTCATGTTGCAGCATCTTTGCGTCGCACCAAACCATGATGTGTTGGAGGTAGGTGCGGGTAGCGGGTATAGTACCGCGTTGCTCAGTTGTCTGGCGCGGCGAATCGACTCATTGGAGTATTATTCGGAGCTTTTAGATCGGGCCCGCGAAAGACTTGCTGGGTTGGGGTGTAAAAATGTAACTCTGTTTCACCATAGTGGCTGGGATCAGGTTCCTTTACCCCGGCAGTACGATAGAATTGTAGTCTGGGCCAGCCCAAATCAAATTCCGGATGCCTTGTTAAATGCATTAAAGGCTAGTGGCAAAATGGTCATTCCGGTCGGTAAATTTGATCAACAGTTGCTTGTCGTCTCATGGAAAAGCAGTCAGGTGAATAAAGAATTTGTTGATTGGGTCCGATTTGTTCCACTGATTAACGGAGACCCGTTGTAATTCCCCCTGAATCGGTATAAATTAAATATCTACTCTGAAATATAGGAGCCAGCCATGAAAAAACTTTTTAAGTCTTCAACCAATAAGGTCTTCGATGGTGTTTGCGGTGGGATTGGTGAATATTTTA
>CAZIWX010000150.1:3879-5263 GCA_964543125.1 uncultured Lentisphaeria bacterium
GCTAAAGAACCATTGGCTGAGCCACATTCCGGCCGTCTGTTCAGTACCCGGTTTTGGGGAATTCTGCTCATCACTATTGGGGGGTTGATGCTCCTACGTTATATCGACCCGATCTGGTCGGTATTTAGCGTTATGGGACGATTCATGGTGAGTATCATCTGGCCTATCGGACTCATTATTTTGGGGCTCTACCTCATGGTAAATCGGCGCCAGGATGGCGAAAGTTTTACGGGCTGGTTTAAACCGGAGACAAAACTCCACCGCAGTAGATCGGATCGAAGAATTGCCGGCGTCTGTGGTGGTGTCGGCGAATCCATGGGAATCGATGGTAACATCATCCGCATTTTATGGGTGATGGCGACCCTGACCTCGATTGGATTTGGACTGCTGGTTTATATTATCATGGCCATTTTCGTTCCGGAAGAACCCTAAAATCCTTGCGGACCAGTGCAGCAATTTATTTCCGGCAATTATTTTCCCCGAGAAACGGAAAACCTTTGCAACTGGGTAGTATTTTCAGGTTCCATTCGCTCGCTTTAAATTCGATTCTTATCACCCTTAGTTTAACTATTTCCAGCCTGCCCCGGCCGGTGCAAGCCCAAAGCCGCTACGCACCCGGAATATTCTTTACAATTCCCAGTGGCAAATATATCTACAATATACAATCCGGTGACTGGCGCGTATTCTTTGCCACCAATGACGGAGTACTGATCTACGATCCAATGAAACACACCTGGGATGACCCTGTCACACTCTCGGACGGCATTCCGGAACTGCCGGCTCTGAATGTTTACGGAGATGATAATGAAGGTCTCATCTGGATTGTATCAGCTTCATATTTATGCCGCTATCGACCCGGTACCGGCTGGCCTTCAACGGTTAGGTTGCCGCCAAAGTTTATAAATACCAAAGTGAAAATCGGTAAGGCCCCCGATGGAATTGCCTTGGCCAATGATGCTCATCAAATCGGTGTATTCTACGGTTCAACCGGTGACTTCAGCCATTGGGTTACTGACTCTATAGAATTAAAGAGTATTCAATTTCCCCCTGACTACAGCCAGCAGATAACTAATTCGGATTGGCAATTATTTCAAATGAATAAAGGGAATCAATTTTTAGTTAGCGGCAAAATTCAAACCGATTACAACCGAACGCTGAATATTTCGGCCTATGCCACCGATGCTTTCAATAATATGTACCTGGGCACGAACGGTGGTGGAATCTACACCGGTGATGTGCGCGTCGGGATATTGGAACTCTTGCCCTACGGGCTACTTGAGCCGGGTGTTATGAGTCTGGAACGCCAGGGTGATGTAGTGATGGTTGGTGGCGCTTCCGGCGTGACTAAAGTAACATCCGGTGACCATTTCGAATATTTTCGCGA
>CAZIWX010000151.1:0-5222 GCA_964543125.1 uncultured Lentisphaeria bacterium
GACACGGTTTTCCGCCTCGATATCGGGGTCCGATCCGTCTCCGCCACGCTTCGCCGGAACACGCAGCACGCTGAAGTATCAAAAGCAATTGCGCCTGCATCCACGGGCAAGCTGGTGGCCTTCCGTGGATAAAATGAAAAGCCTGGTAACTCATGTACCAGGCTTTTTTTACGGAGGGATTCGAGATTACTCGCTTAGCGCGTTTCCTTTTAATTTTTCAAATGACCGGCAGACCTTTCAAGGCTTGCAGGTTAGCGTTGATTTGCGTCTCGGGTAATTCATAGTCTTCCAATTCACCGCTAAAATAGGCGTCATAGGCAGCCATATCAAAATGGCCGTGACCGCTCAGGTTGAATAAAATGACCTTCTCCTCACCGGCTTCCCGGGCCTCTTCAGCCGCACGGATGGCGCCCTGGATAGCATGAGCGGATTCCGGAGCCGGGATAATTCCTTCCGTCGCGGCAAACAGGGTTGCCGCCTTGAATACTTCCACCTGATTATAGGCTTCCGGGCTAACCAAACCCAAGTGCACTACATGGCTCATCATAGGCGCCATACCATGATAGCGCAAGCCACCGGCATGAATTCCCGGCGGCATAAAATCATGTCCCAGGGTGTACATGGGGACGAGAGGCGTCAATTGCGCCGTGTCACCAAAATCATAAGTGAACTGGCCGCGGGTCAGGGTCGGGCAGGCAGCCGGTTCCACGGCTCTGAATTCGATGTCGGCGCCGTTTATTTTATCTCGCAGAAACGGAAAAGCCAATCCGGCGAAATTGCTGCCACCTCCGACACAACCGATGATGATGTCCGGTGTCTCTCCTGCCAGGGCAAATTGCTTCCTGGCTTCCAGTCCGATCACCGTTTGGTGCAGCAAAACATGGTTCAGGACGCTGCCTAATGCATACTTGGTATCTTCGCGCCCGGCGGCATCCTCCACCGCTTCGGAAATGGCGATGCCCAACGATCCCTGATTATCAGGATCCTCAGCGAGAACCCGGCGGCCAAATTGGGTGTCTTCGCTGGGGCTGGCAACAATCTCTGCCCCCCAAACCTGCATCATACTGCGCCGAAACGGTTTCTGTTCGTAACTCACCTTCACCATGTACACTTTTACTTTCAAGCCGAAATACTGGGCAGCGAGGGCCAGCGAACTCCCCCATTGTCCGGCGCCGGTTTCCGTGGCAAGTCGTTTGACGCCGGCCTGCTTATTGTAGTAAGCTTGCGCAACCGCGGTATTGGGTTTATGACTACCGGCCGCACTAACACCTTCGTATTTGTAATAAATATGGGCGGGGGTTTTCAGGGCTTTTTCTAAAAATGTTGCCCGGATCAGGGGTGTTGGCCGCCAGAGCTGATAGACCTCCCGCACGGCTTCCGGGATGGCAACTTCCCGGGCCTGGGTGACTTCCTGCTCAATAAGTGCCATTGGAAACAAGGGCGCCAAATCATCAGGTCCGATGGGTTGTCGTGTACCGGGATGCAGTGGTGGTAATACCGGTTCAGGCAGATCGGCGGCGAGATTATACCAGCTCTTTGGAATTTCTGATTCGGGTAGAATGTATTTTTTCACGATAATTTCCTCAAAGGTTAGGATTTGGATCGCGACGGTTTAGCCGGTTCGTGCAGCAGTGTCAAAGCTTCCCTAAATCCGTCGTGTCCGTATTTTATTTCATGGGCGCCGCGGGATATTTTTCCCAGGCTGATACCGAGGCGTTTAGCGATTTCTCTTTGAGGTACGCCATCGTTTAGTAGTTTGACCAGTTCCCATCTTCTTCCAATCTCCTCGATTTCATTGGGTGTTAACATATCCAGTAAGAAACGTTCCATTAGGCCGGGATCGTCAATCCGGGCTAAGACAGTCAGCACTTCCTTGTTAACGGTTAATCGTCTCATCGTTCCGGTACATTAGAACAATTTCAGGGGATTGCAAGTCTTTTTTTCATTCCTCCAATGACTTTCTTATTCACCGGAAAGTGCTTTTACGGTATGGAATGCAGGGTTAATCTGACGTTTCGCCCGGTTGGTATTCGCGCTATATTCGAATCGTTTTATCACAGATATATAATGCGTACGCAAGTGCTCGAATTGCGTTATTGAAGAAGGAAGGTCACCACCCATGGATTTTGTCACAATACTTGGTTTAATCATCGGTCTGTCTCTGGTCATGGTTGGTATGTTCGATTTTGAAGCAGGAACGATTCCTACCGCTTTTTTCAGTCTCCAGAGCATAGCCATTGTTTTAGGAGGTACTTTGGCCGCAACGATCATCAATTATCCTGCTTCCACGATTCTTTCCATGTTCAAGGTGGTGGGCAAAGCACTGGGCAAACAATCCGTCCAAAATCCCCTCTCGATCATCACCCAATTGGTGGAATACGATAAAATTTCCCGCAAGCAGGGACTGGTGGCCCTGGAAAATGTGCTGCCGGACATTCAAAATAATTACATGCGGATCGGTCTGGAGAATGCCATCCTGGAAAAGGACCCTCATAAGCTCGGCAATTTCCTTCAGAACGAACTGCAAAACATGATCATCCGGCATCGCAATGGTCAGGAGATGTTTTACAATATGGGCACGTATGCTCCGGCTTTTGGCCTGTTGGGCACTGTTATGGGTTTAATTCTTATGATGTCCGGTCAGGCGCAGCAGTCTTCCGTAGCAAGTTTTGCTTCCCAGGGACAGGATTCAACGGGTAAACTACTGCACGGAATGGGGATTGCCCTGGTGACGACTTTCTACGGTGTGCTTCTGGCCAATTTGATATTTATCCCAATCGCCGGAAAATTAAAGACCCGCTCGGATGAAGAAGTCCATGTGAGTGAAATTATCATGGCCGGCATTCAGAGTATCCACGCCAAGGAACATCCCCTGATTATGGAAGAAAAGCTGCTCACCTTCGTGGATAAGCACACCCGGGAAAAGCACCGGGCCGCTCAAGCTGCCGCATAAGCGGCGCAGGCAGTGAATAGGGAATTCAAAGAAGCTTAAACATGGCCATATCATTTCTTATCAAGAAAGGCACCCAGGTAAATTCAACCTGGCAAATGACCTATTCCTCGCTTTTGACGGCCGTGCTGGCTTTTTTCATTTTGTTAGTTATCCAAGCTGAAAACGAGGCTGATTCCACTTTCAAATTTGCAGACCGCTTAAAGAATCGTATGTATAGCCAGATTATGCAGGAAAAAAATAATATGAAACTGGATTGGCTGTATGTGGAAAACACGGGTAACAAGGGCATCAAATTACTTATCCCCAGCCAGGTTCACTCCGAAGTGATGTTTCCCTCCGGTGAGGCCAGTATTAACCCCGCTTTCAACAACTATCTCGGGTCTGTAGCGGATATTATCAATTCATTGAAAATTGGGAATATTTACCACTCTTACGCCTCAGTTATTAAAAATCTGAAAAGTGTGAACAAGGAAATCGTTGTCCAAATCAGGGTTGAGGGCCATTCTGACAAACTTCCAATCCACACGCCGGAATTTAATGATAATTGGGAATTGAGCACGGCCCGCGCCTATTCGGTTATGGGCTATTTAGAGCAAACAACTAATCTTCCACCGGAATATTTTTCATTATCCGGATATGGTTCTTTTCACCCTTTCCGCAATATCAATAACCTTGCGGAGAATCGCCGGGTTGAAATCTATCTCGATATTCAAATGGTAGAGGCTAATGGCAATACCAAGATTTGAAGCGCGGCTGGCGGATATATCCGAGCGCTCCCGCAAAGGGTGGTTGCTCTCTTACGGTGACATGATCACTCTCCTTATCACCTTTTTTATCATGATGCTTACACTGCGGGCGGGTGAAGTTTCCCGCGTTCACGCCTGGGTTAATTTGCAGTTGGATGCCACTACCACTGAAATCCAACGCGTTGTCAACCTGCTTAAAATCGAGGATATTAAAATCACTCGCGATTCGAAGGGAGTTCGGATCACACTTTCCGATCCAAGATTATTTGCCCTAGGCAGCGCCGAACCTCAACCTGCGCTTATCTATCAACTCAAGTCTTTAGGAGCACTTATCGCCAGTCTGGATATCGTCAACCTCGGTTCCAGTCAATGGGCGCCCTGGCTACGGGAATTCCGGCGAAATGGATTGGATTGGAATGTAGAAATCCGTGTTGAAGGCCATACCGATAATGTTCCGCTCGTCCCTGGTGGAAAATATGAAGATAACTGGGGTTTGAGTGCTGCCCGGGCCCAAACCGTGATGCGGCTGTTGCAAGCCGCCACGAAACTTCCCGAAGCCAACTTTGCGGTTACCGGATTCAGTAAATATCATCCCATTGCACCGAATAATAATGCTGCCGGGCGGGAGCAAAATCGCCGGGTTGAAATTTTCATTGATGCGAGTTTGGTAAATCAGCACTAAATCACAAAAGCGGATCAATCAGCGCTGCCCATCTCAAAACACCCTAACCGGCCGATTGCTAAAAATTTCCACTAACATTACGGATGAATAATTCTTCAACCACGGTGTCATCCGGTTGCAGGATGGCTTGGATAACCAGGTCAGCCACGCGCTCCGGCTTGAGCATTTTCTCAAACGGCAGATTCTCGCTCCCCGGAATATTTTGCCACCAGGTGCTGGCGGTTGCACCGGGATACACGGCGATGACCCGAATCCTGAATTTGCGTAACTCTTCACGAATAACACGCGTAAACCCATCCAGACCGAATTTGACAGCCGCATAGGCGCTCCCATTTTTAAACGGTTGACGTCCGGCTACCGAAATCATGTTCACGACAGTCCCGGAATGCAGCAATTTCATACGTTTTACAGCCCCGCGGGTCATGTAAAACATCCCATTAAGATTGGTATCTAATAATCCCTGCCATTCCGAATCGGTAATATCTTCCATGTGCTTGAAAATGCCGGTACCGGCATTGTTAATTAAAATATGGGGCTGGAGATTGTTCTCATCAAGATGGGCATAGAAAGCGCGCACCGCTTGTGAATCGCGTATATCAAGCGGATAGGGTGTAATAACAGCGGGAAATTCTCCGGCTAATTCCCGCAAGGCGGTTTCGTCCCGGGCCAGGGCATAAACCTTGTGTCCGGTTTTAGCTATGTTACTCGCCAGTACGTGCCCGATGCCCCGGCTGGCGCCAGTAACAATTGCAATCGGATGCAGGATTTGAGGAGTCCCGGACATTATTATTTCTCCACCTGCCACAATGAATCCAAAAAATCATGATGAGCATCATAAAAA
>CAZIWX010000152.1:0-5167 GCA_964543125.1 uncultured Lentisphaeria bacterium
GTCAAGCCCGGGTGTGTAGTAATTATACGGTGTATCAAACAAACCGACGGTTTTCAAACCGCGCCGGTTAAAACTACTCTCCACCCGCTCGTATAATTGCTTGCCCAGGCCCTGTCCCTGAAACCGGGGCTGCACTGCCATGAGTTTGATCCAACCTTTTGCGGGTTGGTAATCCGGCCGGGTTACCCCCATGATGAATCCCGCCAGGCGGCGGTCTGTTTCAGCCACCCAGGTCAATTCTTCATCGAAAAAGGGATCACCAAAAGTTTTTTCTGAGATGAGGTCCGCCGTGACCGGTTCATAGACATAGGCCTGCTCAAACAGTGCCCGCAAGTGTGGGAGGTCTTGAGCTGTGAGTGGTCTGAACACCCTGTCCGGCATCAGTGAAAATTCCCGGTTCGGCTGGCGTGTATTTTGATTAAAGCCGCCGGCCATCTTCGCTATCAAAGAGCTGGATGTATTGCGAATCCATGTTCAGGTTGACGGTCTCTCTCGTTTTGAAGTCACGATTAGCCGCCACCCGGGCGACCAAGGCATGTTTTCCGGTGGTGGCATGGAGGTAGGATTCACTTCCCATTAATTCAGCAACTTCCACCGTAACTTTCAACGGACCGGAGTCATCGAGAAACAGGTGCTCGGGCCGGATGCCCAAGACGACCGAGTTACCCGCTTTCACCTCCCGCGAGGGGGGCGCCGTGATGTGGAAACTACCCTCGTCCAAAATAATTTCCGAACCCCTTTGCCGCGCCCGGGTGGTGAAAAAATTCATGGGTGGTGAACCAATGAATCCGGCCACGAATTGATTGGCGGGGTTGTTGTAAACTTCCAATGGTCTGGCTTCCTGCATTAAATAACCATCTTTTAATACCACAATTCGATCGCCCATGGTCATGGCCTCCACCTGGTCGTGGGTTACATAGATCATGGTGGTTTTCAATTGAGCGTGGAGTTTCTTCAATTCGGTGCGCATTTGTACGCGCAACTTCGCATCCAAATTAGAAAGGGGTTCATCAAATAAAAACACAGCCGGTTGGCGGACAATCGCCCGGCCCACGGCGACCCGTTGCCGCTGGCCGCCAGAGAGTGCCTTGGGACGCCGTTTTAACAGGGGGGTAATACCCAGAATTTCACTCGCTTCTTCGACCCGGGCTTTTATTTCAGCTTTAGGAAATTTTCGCAGCTTCAGGCCAAAAGCCATATTTTCAAAAACATCCATGTGGGGATACAGCGCGTAATTCTGGAAAACCATGGCAATATCACGGTCTTTGGGCGCCACGTCATTTACCCGGTTATCACCGATGAAGACCTCACCCGCGGTGGGCTCTTCCAAGCCGGCGATTATTCGCAGCGTGGTTGATTTTCCACACCCGGAAGGACCTACCAGAACCACGAATTCACCCTCCTGAATTTCCAAATTCATGGTGTGTAGCACCCGGGTCTTACCAAAACTTTTCTCAATATTTTGTAATCGCACACTGGCCATAAAACTCTCCGCTATTGGATTCGCTTTTCAAGCATTGAAATTCTTGTTGTGGTGGTTGAATATAACCGGAATGAACACCACTTACCCGAATATAAATTGAGGTCAATCACTCTGAACCCAGGAAAAATCACCTTGCCCGGCCCGAATCAACCGCGGGACATCGTGAGTAAAATCCACAATGGTGGACAGATCTTGATAGGATGGTCCCGCCTGAATGATCAAATCCACCTTATCCTCGAAGAATCCGGTAAAATCAAGGGGATCCGAGGCAAAAGTTCGTTGATTGATGTCCAGGCTGGTAGTAACCAGGGGATTGCCCAATTGACGAACAACCGCCAGGCTTAAGGCATGATCCGGAATGCGGATACCCACGGTTTTTTGCCGGGAGACCACTAATTTAGGTACGGCGTGAGTGGCCGGCAGAATAAATGTAAACGGCCCGGGTAAATGCCGCCGCAGTTCACGATAGACGACCGTATTGACTTTAGCGTAGCGGGCAATGTCTTTCAAATCCGCACAAATAAAGCTGAGCGGTTTGGATTTTTCCATCTGCTTGATACGATAAATTTTTTCAATAGCTGACTTATGGGTGATGGCGCAGCCCAGGCCATATACGGTATCGGTAGGATAAATAATAATACCGCCGTTGCCCAGGGTTGCCACCGCCTCATCCACGACTCGCTGGTTCAGGGTTTCACCATATATTTCAAGTATCATGGAATGAACTCCCTGATTTGCCTGAGCGCCTGAGCAGGATATTCAAAGGGGAACAGGTGACTGCCCGGTATCGTCCGGATGGTAATTCGGGGATTTAGCTTTTCCAGGCGCTTACGGGCAGCAGGCAAAAGGGCGTCGCTCTGTTCACCCCCCAACACAAGGGTTGGAATTGTCAGCCGCCGGGCATAGCGCCAGACCGTAGTAGGAATGGCGCGGTAGATGCTGGCTTCCAATTGCGGTGAGCAACACAATTCGACGCCCTTTTCTGCGGCCGGTTTAAAGCCACACGCGATGTAGGCATCTAAGAAACCAGACTGCCAGTGCTGAAAAGCATTTTTCCGGGCATAGTGTTCCCGGGCGGCTGTACGGGACGGAAAGTAGCGCCGCCGCCGCTCTGCTTTTGCAATTATGGGCGTGGTATAGCGAAAATGAAGAAAATTGGCCAGCCTGAGCATAAACGTTAATCGGGGCGGCAGTAGAATTGGATCTAACAACACCAGTTTTTTAAACAACTCCGGGCGGCGCACCGCAGCCATCAGGCTAACCACTCCGCCAATGGAATGTCCCATGCCGATTAATGGTTTTTCACACTCCAACCGGTCTAAATAATCAATGAGATAATCGGTTAAATCCTCCCAGTGGTGGATTAATCCGGTCCAGCCCGAGCGGCCGTGACCGGGAATTTCCAGAGCATAAATGTCAAACTCCTGAAACAGGGGGCTTAAAAAGGGTGCGTACAGGCCGGCACAAAAACCGTTGGCATGGAAAAAATGGATGGCGGGGCTGCCCGGTGCGCCCCAGTGCTCAACAGTATAATCGTTGCCAAAAAGTGTTGTCTGACGCATGAATCGTTTGGAAGAGCTGCTAGTGCTTTAGTTATAGCAGTTTCTTTTACCGGAATAAAACACGCTGAATTTACCAGCCTCCGGAGGCGCCGCCGCCACCACCGAATCCACCGCCGCCGGAAAATCCGCCGAATCCACCGCCCCCACCAAAACCACCGCGGCGGCCACCCAAGCCGGCCCCCAGCATACTACCCAGGAGAAATCCACCCAAGGCGCCGCGCCGCCGTCCGAACAGCAAAAAGAAAAACAAAAGCGGAAAAATCAACCCGGCAATGCCGCCGCTCCGGTCCCGCTTTGACCGCCGTTGCTTGCCTTGATATTCTCCCTGGGTTGCTTTAACAATGGCGCGGACCCCCATAATGATTCCACCATAATAATCACCTTTTCGAAACGCCGGCGCCATTTCATCCCGGATGATCCGACCGGACAGGGCATCGGTTAATACCGGTTCCAAACCATAACCCACCTCAATGCGAACCTTGCGTTCGGCGCGCCACACGGAAAGCAAAATGCCGTTGGATTTGCCCTTCTGTCCTAAATGCCACTTCTCAAATATCCGCATCGACACCTCCTCCAGGCTTTCGTTTTCCAACGAAGGGAAGGTGGCTACCACGACTTGGTTGGAGGTTTGATTTTCAAACTGACGCAATTGAGTATCAAGCTGTTGGACCTGGCGGCTATTCATAAAACGGGCGCCATCGTAAACATAGCCGCCGGGATTTTCAGGAATATCGATCGCGGCCGGGAGGTTGATGCAAAAAATAAACAGGAGGCTGGCTGCAAACGCGGCCCGGTGGCGCTGCGGTGCCCGGCAATAAGCACTCATGGACTAAAATTCTACCTTGGGTGCTTTTTCGGCGCCGGCCTGGGCTTCAAAATAGGCCTTGGATTCAAAATTGAACAGCGCGGCGTAGAGATTATTGGGGAATTTACGAATCAGCGTATTAAAGGTTCGGGCGGCTTCGTTATAGCGGCGCCGTTCAATAGTAATCCGATTTTCAGTACCTTCCAGTTGAGTTTGCAGGTCCAAAAAGTTTTGATTGGCTTTCAGATCGGGATAGCGTTCCACCACAACCATTAACCGGCTCAAAGCGCTGGAAAGTGCACCCTGAGCGTTCTGGAATTGTTGGAGTGCGGCAGGATTGTTGGTGATGCCTTTCAGGTTGATATTATTCACTTTGGAACGGGCTTCCGTAACCGCCGTGAAGGTTTCCTTTTCATGTGCGGCATAACCCTTGACCGTGCTAACCAGGTTGGGAATCAGGTCCGCCCGCCGCTGGTACACATTCTCCACCTGAGACCAGGCGGTTTTGACATTTTCTTCCTGGGTTACAAAATTATTGTATTTGGCGACGATACTACCCAGAAACAGGGCTGCCACCACGCCCACGATAATCCATATTTTCGTTGATTTTTGCATAGCGCTTCTCCGCTTTAGATCCGAATTGCCTTCAGGTGCGTCACGCTCCGGCGTGACCTACCGCACCCGCCATTTTTAAGAGCCCCGGGGGACTCCGGCTGAACTCATTGAAAAATAAGACTATTTAGGGCAAGAGGGTGATTTTTTCAAATAAAAAGGTCTAATTGAAACGGGTCCGCAATATGACCCAGGATACCCGACAGCCCTGGCAAGTACTTTATACTAGGCGCGGCTGTAGGGCAGTGTTGGATTTTTTTAATCTGAAAGCTCTCACAACCTGTTTTTGAAATTTATCTAAAACTAAACTGTAATTAGACAAAGGATCTTTATGCCCTTGCATCGCACTCTCCCGGCCATCACAAGTTCGCTTCTGATCGTTGCTTGCACGGATCTCCTGTTCAAACCCGAGCTACCGGCCTGGGATTTCACGCTGGACTTCCCGTTAACCACCCAGGTAGTTAAAACCAGCCAATTGCTGGATCAACCGGAAATCAAACAGCAGGCGGTTGATGAATTCGGAAACCCGCTTCCCGCCGGCACTGAACTCTATGTATATAAAGACACCATCAAAGTAGAACCGGTGGAGGTAGGCAATCAGTTAACCCTTGCCGACATTACCAAGGATTTTTCTCAAACGGTAAACGATGTGACCGTTGACGGCACGCAAACCACGGAAACGGTTAGTTTTGATGAAGTGGGGGT
>CAZIWX010000153.1:0-2126 GCA_964543125.1 uncultured Lentisphaeria bacterium
GATCTGACGCCTAATCTGCCGGCGGTACGATTTGATCAACAATTGATGCGGGATGTACTCATCAATTTGTTGGAAAATGCCTTGAAGTTCAGCGCTCCGGAGACCGAAGTTCACATCCGGAGCGGATTCAACGATTCATCCCGCGAAGTCTGGTTTTCAGTCAGGGACTCGGGGATCGGCATCGCACCGCGGCACCAACATAAGATATTTGAACGATTTTTCCGGGTGGAAACCGTATCACATTCCATTTCAGGAACAGGCTTGGGCTTATCCATATCCCGAAAGTATGTGCAAATCCACAATGGAAGAATCATGGTGGACAGTGAATTGGGTAAGGGGACAATCGTAACCGTCGTTTTACCTCTGGCCGAAAATTGAAAGTTTTTTTTAGGGAGCAGCAGTGACCAATAAAAATGATGGAAAAATTCTGGTTGTGGAAGATATGGCAATTCAGCGTGAAAATTTGCAACAGATTTTAGAGTTGGAAGATTTTGTGGTTGAGACGGCAGCGAATGGTTTACAGGCTTTGGAAATCCTCACCCGGGGATTTTTACCGGATTTGATCATTTGTGATATCATGATGCCGGAAATGGACGGGTATCAATTGCGTGAAGCGATGCGGGGAAATCCGGCCTGGCAGGGTATTGGTTTCATTTTTCTTTCGGCCAAAGCCAGCAAAGAGGATATCCAGGCAGGCAAATCCTATGGCGTGGAGGAATATTTAACCAAACCGGTAGAGATTCCGACTTTGCTCCAGGCGACTAAGGTCAGCCTGAAGCGGCTGGAAGAAATTCGCGAAGCCGAAAAATCCCGTAATGAGGAGTTGTTTCGGGATTTGTTTACCCGTGTCTCGCACGAAATGCGGACGCCCTTAAGCATCATTACCAGTGGATTATCACTTTTCGAATTGGAATCGGCCACATCACCTGAAATCAAAGAGTATTTGAACTTTATCGTTAATGGTCATGACCGCATTCTGGCTTTGGTAGAAAAAGTTAAGCGAATGCAGGATGCCGAATTGCCTTCAGCAGATTCAAAGCCTGCCCAAGGGCTCCCAGCCCATTTGATTGAGGACATTTTTTCCGAAATTTTTAAAAATCACACTTTCTTTGGAAGATTTACCGCAAAAAGTATTGATTTTAAGATCACGCTGAAAGATTCGGATACATTGCTCCGGGTGCGGGCACAGGAACTTAAGACCATAAGCGAAGAGTTGTTGGAAAATGCGATCAAATTTTCCGATGATTCACATAAGGTCCGGGTAACCGGGCGTTTGATTGACAACACCTATTGTCTGGCATTCGAAGATTCGGGCCAAGGTTTTCCGCTGGAACACCTGGATGATTTGTTCAAACCATTTTACCAGCATCAGCGCGAACTCCGGGAACAGCAGGGCATGGGAATCGGTTTGACGGTCGTAAAAGCCATGGCTTCAAAGGCCGGAATTAAGATGATTGTGGAAAACACCCCCGCCAAGCATGGCCGGTTTTCTTTAATGATTCCCTGCCATGTGTGAAGGACACTTGGTTTGATTGGCCAATGTATTTACATTCCAGCCAACCAATATTGAAATCGGAAGCTTTGACGATCAAGTCAGATAGAAAGGAATAATTCATGAAACGCTTTGCCTGCTTTTTACCCGTGATTGGCATCAGTTGGTTTCTGATCCTGGGGTGTACAAGCACTTCCACCGAGCCGGATACCACTCCGCCGGCAGTGCCCACCGGATTCAGCGTGGATTTTAATCATACAACCGACGGTGAGATCGCTCTAACCTGGAATGCCAATACTGAAAGCGATTTGGCCGGATATAAATTATATCGCCAGGATGGTGTGGGAGCGGATTTTAACGAAATTGGAACAACGAACCAGACCAGTTATGTTCAGACCGGCTTGGATTACAATACGGAGTATGATTACAAAATCCAGGCTTACGATAAATCAGACAATTACTCTGATTTTGCCTCTTTGAGTGGTGCCGTGGCGCCAATCAATCAGCTTCCCCCGGCCAAACCCACGGGGCTATCCATTTATGCACATAATCAGACCGGCTTATTGGATATTGAACTCAAATGGACGCCCAATTCGGAATCGGACTTTGCATATTACAAGGTTTATCGTGCGAC
>CAZIWX010000153.1:2226-5116 GCA_964543125.1 uncultured Lentisphaeria bacterium
AATGGACGCCCAATTCGGAATCGGACTTTGCATATTACAAGGTTTATCGTGCGACCGCCGGCGTATTCCCCGCGGATTCAGCCCATATGGTTGATTCGCTAACAACAACCAGTTTTACCGATACCATGTTAACGGTGGGGACTAGATATTATTATAAAATATTGGCTTATGACAAAGAACCCTTGCCCAGTAATCCTTCCGATGTGGTCACGGATGTTCCCTTGCCCGCGCCAACGCTCATCGGCCCGGCAAATTCCTCCACTGCCAGTTCTGCTCGGCCGACATTTTCCTGGAACCGTTTAACCGATGCGGTTGGGTATCAAATCACGGTCATGGAGTCGGCCCAATCCGGAACCGTTTGGGAAACGAAACTGGATCAACCAGATTCAGGAGATCCGTCTATTGCTTATCCCGCAACGGCCACGGCACTGGTTACCGGTGGCACCTACTACTGGTTTGTGGGAACCTACTCGATCACGGACCAATCCGAGGTAAATTCATATAGCGCCACGTATCACTTTTTGGTGCCCTGACCTTCAAATTTCTGTTTATTTCCTATGGCAAAGAGCTCCCCATAACAAGGAGCTCTTTTAATATCCAAGAGATGAGGGAGAAGTTATTTGAACGTCTTAACGAATGGCCCAAAGGCCATACAGTAAATCCCGGTTAATTCCGATCACTCAGCAGTAAGCCGGCCTTGGCCCAATTCTCGCGGCTAATTTCCTCGATGACGACCGATATCGCTTCCGGCGGTTTGTTGGCGATACGCTCTAGCAGGGCCGTCAATTCTTTGGCAATTTCAGCTTTCTGCTCCCGGGTTAAGGTTCCCGCGACTTTAATATTTACAAATGGCATGGCTGTTTCCTTTTTTTGTAAAACTTTTTTGGACAGTGACCTAGCGGTTCATTGCTTTGATAACATCCAGATGAAATTGTCCTGAATCGAAATACTGTTGAATATTCCGTCCGGGACAGACGGTCTCATTAGGCACCCAATCGTGATGAGAGCGGATATTCTCAAGAGGCACTTGATATTTTTGCGCCATTTTTGCGGTGAATTTTATCAGGTGTTTGTACTGAACCGGCGAGAGGACCTGCTTTTCATAGTTTCCCAAAACGCATATAATCAAATGCCCATTCACATTGTAGGAGGTGTTGGTGTCACCGGGAAGATTTGGATCGCGTCCGGCATAAATATTACCTTCCAGATCCATTAGATAATGGTAGGGGATGTCGATCCAATGCTTTTCCCGCCGTGACCAATCTTGCAGATGCCGGAGATAAACCCGGGGATCTTTGTCCGTGTCAAAGGTGACCCCGGAGTGATGAATGGTGATATAGTGAATATTTTGGTGGGTCGTAATCTCTGCCGGCTGCCCACCCCATTGATCCTGGCTGATAACATTGATTCCGGCAAATTGGGCACAGCCCTGAACTAGCCCAATCAGGATGAGAAATTCCAATGATCGCCGGAGAATTCGGAGCATGTAAGTCCTCGTATTTATGATACCGCCGCTCAATCAAATTTATATAAGGCGGTACCCGGGTAAAACCCTATTTAGGTGAAATATCATTGGGATTATTCTTGTTCAAATTTCCATGATCCGCTACATTTCGCCTCAAATCGACAAATAATAATTGAAAAGGGGCGTCTGAATGGCAAATCCATCAGTCACAAGAAGTTCATTGTTGAAAAGTATCGGTCCGGGATTAATTTGGGCCGGTGCCGCGATAGGTGTTTCTCATCTGGTTCAATCCACCCGGGCCGGTGCAATTTATGGCTTTGGCATCCTGTGGGCGATCATCATTGCGAATGTGTTTAAGTATCCGGCTTTTGAATTCGGTCCCCGTTATGCGGCCGCCACCGGTGAAAGCCTCCTGGAAGGCTATCAACGTTTGGGCAAATGGGCGTTGATTATTTTCATAATCATGACCTTTGGAACCATGTTCACCATCCAGGCGGCGGTTACGGTTGTGGCTGCCGGTTTGGCCGGTCAACTGTTCGGTGTGACGCTAACTCCAGCCCTTTGGAGCGCGATTCTCATCGGTTTCTGCATGCTCGTGTTGATGGTGGGACGCTATCCGTTACTGGATTTGCTCACCAAAATCATTATTATAATTTTAGCCTTATCAACCATCACTGCCGTTATCGCGGCGATCGCGCATGGGTCCAATGCCAGGCCCAATTTTCACCATCCGGCAGTCTGGACAGTCTCAGGCGTGACTTTTCTGGTGGCTGTTATGGGTTGGATGCCGTCCGCCATCGATATTTCCGTCTGGAATTCTCTGTGGACGCTGGAACGCAAAAAACAAACGGGCCATGCTCCCAGTCTTCGGGAAGCGGCGTTCGATTTCAATTTAGGGTATATCGGCACCGCGCTACTGGCCTTGGGATTTCTTTCTTTGGGTGCTCTCGTGATGTACGGGACCGGGGCAAAATTTTCGGCGAGTGGAATCAAATTCGCCGGTCAGTTCGTGGGATTATATACGGGCAGTTTGGGTAGCTGGAGCCGCCCGGTTATTCTTATTGCGGGATTTACCACCATGTTTTCCACGGTTTTAGCGGTGACGGATGCTTTTCCCCGGGTGTTGCGACGCGTGACGGAGTTGGTTTTTCCACAAGTGCGCACCCGGGTGACCGATGATCGGTTTTACTGGCTTTGGATGGTAGTGGTATCGGCGGGGGCTTTGATTTTAATTGCCTTTTTTATGGGTTGTGTGACTTTGTTGGTGGATCTTGCTAAGACTCTTTGAGTCCTTACGTCCCCCGTATTGGCTTATATTGATCGCCGGGGGATCAGCGCCGTCAAGGGTCCGGTTGCGTCTCCACCGGCGGCTTTGCCTCGGTTTCTTATCCGTCCTGGGTTTCCATCTTTAACAGCGTTAGGCTT
>CAZIWX010000154.1:0-5091 GCA_964543125.1 uncultured Lentisphaeria bacterium
GTTTTTACCGATAAGGGCGCTGCCTTTTTCATGACGCGCAGCGGGGTTTTTCAGGACAGTCCCTGGCACGGGCTGCGGGTGGCTCAGCGGCCCTATTTCAAAGATTTTATCATTTATGCCGAGGGTGAGCGGTTGGAGCGATCAGCGGCAACGGTCACCGTCCGACCTGATTATCTGGTTCGCAAGTATCCGCGGCGGGGCATTGAAATCACCTGGTCCCTGCTGGACACCAGCCGCGCCCTGGTGATCACCATCCGGTCTGAAAAACCGCGTCAATTTCAAATCCTGCCGGTATTGGACGGTGGAAGTCAGCCTGAAGATTTCACCCGGCTTGACCATACCCCAACTACTTTGAATTACCGGATCAATGCCTATCGGGACTTACCGGCCGGTTACCCTTATTTACAATTGTCATTTTCCGCGCCCTTTACGGTCCTGGATCGGGTTCCCGAAAACCCGGACCGGCCAAGCGGCTACGCCGTGGGTTGGCTAACTTTTCCCAAATCGCGAACGCTGGCGGCACTGGTGCAGGTCAAGGCCATCCGGTTTACCTCTAACCGGATTTTACCGGACTCGATATCGGTTTTGATTGCCCGGCGGAGTAGAAGAATCAGAAGCCGGCTGGAGCGGACACCGGTTAGCACCAATGAGCCAAACCTGGATCAGGCCGTCGCCTGGGCTCACGCAGCCCTGGACGCCCTGGTTATGAACCAGATGGGACCGGGTATTTACGCGGGTTTGCCCTGGTTTGATGAATTCTGGGGGCGGGATGAATTTATTACCTTTGCCGGCGCGGTATTAGTTAGCGGTGAGTTTGACCTGGCCCGGCACATCCTGAGCGCTTTCGCTGAACTTCAGGACCGGAATCCCCAAAGCCGCACCTACGGGCGCATTCCCAACCGGGCCCGGCCCACGGACATTATTTATAATACAACCGACGGTACACCCTGGTTTGTACGCGAAGTGTGGGACTATTACCGCTACACCGGGGATGCCGGTTTCCTGGATGAGATTTATCCGGCGATCAAACGGGCCGCCATCGGCGCTATCCAAAACCGGGTGGATGCCGACGGCCTGTTGACGCACCAAGACGCCGCTACCTGGATGGATGCCCGCGGTCCCGACGGTCCCTGGTCGCCCCGGGGCAACCGGGCGGTGGAGATTCAGCAACTTTGGCTCACGCAACTGGAAATAACGGGTCGGGTAGCCCGGCTGGAGGGCGATACCCGGTTCGCGGAGAAATTGGACAAACTCCGGGAACGGGCCCGTTCTGCTTATGAACAGCTCTTTCGCGATCCCGAGTCGCACCGGTTGTTCGATCACCTGAATGCCGACGGGACACCGGATGTTCAGGTTCGACCCAACGCGCTTTTGGCGCCGCCGCTGCTGCCGGACCAGACATTCGACTGGGAGACATTCAAAGTTACCGCGCCCCAATTAGTGACGCGCAGCGGGGTTTTGTCCTTGGCGCAACAGGATCCCGATTTTCATCCCTACCACCTGGCGCCGGCCTTGTATGTGAAAGATGCCGCTTATCACAACGGTATTATCTGGATGTGGAATGCCGGTCCCTGGATTTCCGCTGCCCTGGATTTTGCACAATGGCGAATGGCTGATACGCTCTTTTCCAACCTGACGGAACAACTCCTGAAGCACGGTGCGGTAGGCACTCTGGCGGAAGTCTCCGATGCCTGGCCGCGGCCGGATGGCGCCGTACGTTTGTCCGGAACGGTTTCCCAGGCCTGGAGTCTGGGCGAGTATCTGCGGGCTTTCTACCAGGACATTTTAGGCTTCCGGCCCTTCGTGAACAGCGACGAACGCAAAAAGCTGACACTGCGGCCGCGGCTGCTGCCCGGTTTACACGAGGTGCGTTTCACGGGTTACGCCTTCAGCGATTCGTTTGCGGTGAACTACCTGGAAAAAAATGACGCCTTCGTGGTTGCGGTGCAGCGGCGCGCTGCCACTCCCCTGGAATTATCCCTCAATTTGGTTGCAGGGGATATGGAATACCGGCTTACCGGCCAATGGAGCACCAACAGCTTACAAATTCGGTTTGAAAAGCAGATGCACCAATGGACGGCGCCGGAGGCTTTTGAACATCAAGTGATCAGACGAAAGCCTGTTATTTATCCGGAAAATTCGGTGAAAATATGTCTAGTTGACACCAACCTGGCCGTACCGGCGCTGAAAGGACCCGGCCACCGGTTGTTGCGGCAAGCCGAAGTGGTGCGGGCAGGCGCTCCGGGGCGTCTGATTTTTGAAAAAGACGATCCCGTAGGTGACGATCGCGGAGCCGGCGGACATTTCACCTATCCGCGGAATCGGCAATTTCAGCCCGGAATTGCCGACCTGACCCACCTGCGGATTTGGGAAAATCCGGATGCACTAACCTTTGAACTGACCTTCCGCAAGCTGGTGGATCCGGGCTGGCACCCGGAGTATGGGTATCAGTTGACCTATGCGGCGATCGGGTTGGATTCCGGTCCGGGTGGCACTCACACAATCGGTAAAAATGGGCGAACCACTTTTCCCGGTAATTTCAGGGCAAATCGCATAATCTATGTGAGTGGCGGGATTCAGGTCGTGGATGAGTCAAAAAAAATCCTGGTCGAATATATGCCCCATGACAAATCAGGCACTATCGGTGATGTTAAGCAGCATACAGTGCACTTCAGTCTGCCCCACAACCTGTTTCCGGCTGATTTGCAGGCTGCGGAATGGGTCGTTGCGGTGGGTTTGCAGGATGATCATGGCGGGGCCGGGCTGGGGGACTTCCGCTCCGTTGCAGCGGGTGCGAGCGAATGGTCGGGCGGGGGCAAAACCAATCCGGCGGAGGGGAATGTGTACGATTGGCTTTTAGAAAAATAACTTACCCGTTCCCGTACTCTTTTTGTACTCGATGCCCGTCATTTCACATCTGCTTTCTCAGCCCGATTTTTCTATTTTAGCGCTCAAGCTGACGAAGGAGTTGCTTACATGAATCTGAATACAGGGGCGCCACGGTGACATTTTTTATACAATCCGGTTTTGAGCCACCCTTGCTTACCATGGCCGGCACAGCCGCCGGCCGGTTGTATCAACCCGGTACTAAATGGAAAAGCGACGACCTTGGCAACTTGCTTTCAGCTTTACCTGATATTTCAGGGGAAGTTCTGACAATTAAATGTCTTGTATACATTTTTACATGCTGTACAGTGAAGCTATAAAAAAGGGGTATGATGTACTTAATCATTCGGGCGCTAACCGGTCTAAGGGCTACAAGTATCGGCATAACTGTTTATGATGAAAAATGAAATCCGCTAAAAAAAGAATAGAAAAAGTGTCTCCCTGCCTGTTGCTTGTGATTATATCGTTTTTTTCACCATTTCGAGGATTTGCAGACTGGGGCACTTCTCTGGATAATCAACTCGAAATCAGTCCCTTCGGTTCTACTTATCCGGGGATTGTATCAGTAGGTGACAATGGATACTGGGTTGGTTTGCACTATTACAGCAATTCTGCCCACATCCAACACATTTCGTGTGATGGGAATATCTACTATTCTCCGTATCCGTTTCGATTCTTTTGGACTTCCAATCATCTTGCAAATGCTTCAATCAATATGATCCCGGATGGCGCTGGAGGGGTGATTTGTTCATTTCTAGAAACCGTATCCGTAGATACTATTGATTTTAGTTATATCGTTGAGAAGGGAAGAACTAGATTACAACACATCGATTCAGATGGAAATTTGCTGTGGGGTATTGATACAATTCCACTTTGGCTTGATTGTGATACAACTTTTCAAGGGGGTGGTCAGATCGTTTCAGGGTCAGATGGAGATACTTACGTGTTATGGATAGAAAGTGATACAGCACTCTACATCCCACCAGAGCAGAATCCGTTATTCGCGTATCTTCAACGATTAAGCTTTTGGGGAGATAAAATGCTGGGGCCATCCGGACTTCTGATCGCTTCAGAGGTTGATGCGGGATTGGTGAGTATGGTTTCTGATAATTCTGGTGGTGTGATCGCTACTTGGCCTAATCAGTATTTTCAATGTTATGACAGCACAGGTGTTGCACAATGGGCTGAACCCGTTTACCTGCCAGGATTCACTCCGGATGCAATTAAAAGTGATGGTGTAGGAGGGCTTTTTGTCGTCGGACGCTATAGGGATCAAGCTGTTAACTATCCTTACCAACACCAGATCAGGGCTCAACACATCGATTCACGGGGACAAGTTTCCTGGAGCCCAGTTAGTGGTGTTGTTGCCGTGGATAGTCTCATGCTTCCTGCTAGGTTTTACGGAGCGATGCAGGGTTTGCCCGACACCACATTGGTTATTGGTTGGCATGAAGAGGTTCAATATAATCCCTACTTGTTCAGGGGATATCTACAAGCGATAAATTGCCAAGGGCATGTTTTATATGATGGACGAGGCGTCCCTTTAGATACGACCCAATTATCAACGCCCATATATAATCTTGTCCAATCGACACAGGATTCATCGGTTCTTGCAGTGTGGTCAGGAGGTGATTCCACGCTTTGGGTTCAAAAATATGATCATTTGCTCCATCCAATCTGGGATCAGAATGTTAAGATTGCTGAAGCGGTAGAAAGTAAATCACAAGCAACCCCCGATGGGGCTGGAGGGGTAGTAGTGGTCTGGGACAATGGTCCGAATGGTCTCGATGGTGCATTTGCCCAACAAGTTAATGCGAATGGCGAACTGGGAGTTGTTTTAAATGATCTGAATCCGGATAAAACCGTCGTGCCATCAACCACCAAATTACTTGATCCCTATCCTAATCCATTCAACAGTCAAATTATTATTCCCTACACTTTATCTAAGGCAGCGCCTTTGGCTTTCACAATTTACAATGTATTGGGTCAGGAAGTGTGGCAGTCGAAAAATCAAAATCACTCGCCGGGAACTTATTCCGTAACCTGGTATGCAGACGATGTGAGCAGTGGGGTTTATTTCGTCAGGTTATCGTCTGATCATATTCAGTCAACACGGAAGATTTTATTAATCAAATAGCAGCTACACTTAATAAGCCTTACTCTGTGAGCCGTCAGTGGTCTGGTATCAGTAACGGCTCCTTGTTT
>CAZIWX010000155.1:0-5010 GCA_964543125.1 uncultured Lentisphaeria bacterium
ACCGGTTTTGTCTTCAGCCGGTAATCCGGAGCTGGTCTTTTCGCTATGGTGGTTGCGGAATCCACTTTTTTCAGTTTTCGACGGTGGTTAAAGCCGTGTTAACATAAGCATTTATCAAAGGCGGTACAAGCAAAAATCGATTCATCCGGGTAATCTGCCCCCCGGCGGAAGAATTTCCAGGGCTCCGGGCTCAAATGACTAATGCCTAATCCCCGATTTCCCATTATATTGCCGCTACGATGTGGTTTTTCCTCCTGATTATTCTGGTTTTGTTAGGTGCGTTGTATGTGGTTGCCCGCCGTTCCAGTGTACCCGAAATCCGTTGGGACTGGGGTCGCATCAATCTGGAGAATCTCACCTTTCCCCATTCCTTTATGTGGGGTGTCACCAGTGGCATCATTCCGGGTGACACACAAAAACCCAGTAATTGGTCAGCCTGGCGCGATGCCCAAAAGGGAGACTCCGCTGCGGTACGGCATCTTCCCCCCGGTGTAATTGATTGGTCTCGCACGGCTGCTATTCTCGATCATTTGACTGCTCTGAAGGTTAAAGCCTACCGATTTGGCTTGGCCTGGTCCGATATCGAACCGCGGCAAGCTCAGTTCGAGGAATCAGTCATTCGACAATATGCCGATTTCTGCACGGAATTACGCAAACGGAATATCGAACCGGTTGTCACCTTGCATCATTTGGCGGCGCCGCTGTGGTTTGAAGCGCTGGGTGGATTTGAGAAGGTTCGGAATATTGAAGTTTTTGTGGCTTTTGCCGAAAAGGCTTTTTCCGGACTCAACCAGCAGGTCCGGCGCTGGATAACCTTTCACCAACCGGCAGCCACTGCATTACAAGGTTGGTATTGGGGTAATTATCCACCCGGGAAACAGGACTTGCGTCTCGCCAGCAAGGTTTTAGCCAATCTGCTGGATGCTCATACAGCCGTGTATCATCGATTTAAAAAATTAGCAGGTGAAACAACACCGATCCAAATTGGACTGACCAAACAGATTCGCCATTTTGATCCGGCCCGGCGTTGGCATCCGCTGGATTGGGTATTTGTGGACGCCTTGAATCGACTCTATCGTGATGAGGTAATCCACTATTTAGCGGAAGGTGTGTTTGATTTTCAGGTGCCGGGATTTTTCAAGACCCGCCGGATTAATCCGCTGGCCAAGGGCGCTTTGGATTTCATTGGCCTGGATTATTTTACCCATGAGGCGGTACGGACCGTTTTGGATTGGCGCCGGCCCATCCGGCTGGAAACACCCCGTTTCGAACCCACCGATGATATTAGTTCGGCCATTTATCCCGAGGGACTTTATACCGGTATTCGCCGTCTGGCGCAATTGAAGAAACCCATATATATCACTGCTAACGGGCTTGCGGATTCGGCTAATGAGTATCGTGCCCAGTTCATTCGACGGCATTTATACGCCGTGCGGCGTGCTATTGCGGAGAACTATCCGGTGAAGGGCTATTTTTATTACAGCCTCACCGATCAGGATGATTGGCGGGTGGATCAATCCGTCGCCTATGGATTATTAGCCGAGAATGGAAAATCGTTTCAATATCGTCCGGCCGCGGAAATTTACCGGGACATCCTTCGCCCGTATTCAACTTGAGGGCTGAAAATTTTTGTATAGAACGGGTTTTAAGCAGATTATTACCGGCTACAGCCAGTTCTTACGTTTGAAATAGACAAACATGACGCCCACCGTAGCGATCATGATCCCCCATACGCCTGCGTACCCGAAACGCCAGCCATACTCGGGCATAAACTTAAAATTCATACCGTACACACCGGCGATAAAGGTTAATGGAATAAAAATTGTCGCTACGATAGTCAGGACCTTCATGACTTCGTTCATGCTATTGCTTACGGTGGACATGTACAAATCCATCAATCCCGGAATCAGTTCGCGCGCTGACTCGATTTCATTGATGATATAGTTCAAGTGGTCCCAGGTATCCGTTAAATATTGGATGGTGGTGGGGTCGATGAGATGGGCGCCGGTTTTTCGCAAGTTTCCCATGGCATCGCGGAACGGAATGACCAGCCGTCGGAGAAAAACCAATTCCCGGCGCATGCTCTGGAGCTTATTCAGAATAATTTCCGAAGGATGGCTCAGAATTTCTTCTTCGATGGCATCCAGTTGGCTATTCATATCATCCACAACTTGATAATAATGGTCCACCACGACATCGGTGAGCATGTAGAGTAGATAATCCGCACCCCGGGAACGCGCCCGGCCCTGGGCGTTGGCTAAACGCTCGATCACCGGATTGAAAATGGGACTGGGGAGTTCCTGGAAGGCAATGATCACATCCTTGCCGAGGATCAGACTGACCTGTTCGGGAATAAAACCGCCATCTAAGCGCTTAATGGACAGGGATTTCAGGGTAAGGAATATGAAATGTTCGTAATCATCAATTTTGGGGGTTTGCTCGGTATTTAAAATGTCCTCTATGACCAGCGGGTGGATCTTAAAACGCTTTCCCAACTCAGCAATGAAGTTCACATCCTGCAAGCCGGAAACCTTGATCCAGTTGATTCGTCCCGGATAGAGTTCCGGAATTTCAGGTTTTTCCTTGGAGCGGGTTTGACTCTCAAAGATAGCATGGGTATAGCTGTAGTGAACCACCTCCACATGCTCATTGTGGGCCGAACCCACATGGATAAGAACCCCGGGGGATTTGCCAATTTTCTGAGTGATCCGGCCGTGTGGACGATTAGGCATGTGCAGGCCCCTCCTCGTTAATCAGTTCGGCGGCGAATTTAACTTCTCAACCCGTGAAAGACCAATCCTCAAGGCAAATAAAAAATTATTCCGGTAGAGGGTGTAGAAAAAACTCCCGAATGTCGTCTGTGCCGGTTATGGCTTGCAATAACCGTTCAACGCCAATCGCGATCCCACCGGTGGGTGGCATTTTTCCTACGGCAATGATTAGTTCATGGTCCACCGGATGGAGAGAATAGCCATAAATTTCCCGTTGGGCATTCGCATGCTGAAATCGCTCCAGCATCTCCACCGGGTCGGTCAATTCTGAAAATGCATTGCCTAACTCATATCCGCGGGCATAAATCTCAAAACGCTCGGCCCAGCGGGGATCGTCCGGCTTATGACGCGCCAGGGCGGCCATCTCAGCCGGATAGTCGTATACAATGACCGGCTTATCCTGACCCAAACCGGGCTCGATCAAATCCAGCCAGATTCGGAAAAAGATATCCTCAAAGGTATCGTCGTCCGCCAAGGATTGATTCAGCGCCAATTCCGCTTCCTGGCGCCAATAAGCATTGTCTTCCCGAGCCCGCGCCAAATCAATTTGAGCGTGTTTCTGAAATAATTCCGCGGTGGTATAGCGCGGATAGGGTGGTGTCCAATCGAAGCCTGAGGCGGTATGTGAAAATTGTTGTGTCAGAAAACTGAATAATGTTTCACAATCGAGCATAATATCGGTGTAATCCGCGTGGACCCGATACCATTCCAGCATGTTGAATTCAGGGTGATGCTGCTTCGTGTTTTCACCGCAATTGCGAAAAACCCGGGCGATTTCGAACAGATTGGTTCCCTGAAATTCAGCCCGAGCCAATGCTTTTTTGATGGCGAATTCCGGTGAAGTCGGTAGAAATAAGGGGGTACGTTGACCTACGGCATTAGCGTACACGGTGGCAAAACCGTGCAGATGAACTTCCATACCGGGCGAGGGAACCAAAATGGGTGTTTCGATCTCGAAAAAGCCATGATTGGTAAAAAATTGGCGGACCAGATTGATGAATTCGCGTTTTTGCTGTAGGCGTTGGAACCGGTTCATGACAAAAGATAGGGTGTTCAATATGATTTTGGCGGAAAAAAATCGAGGTAGGGCGGAAGTAAGAGCAAAAAACGGGGCTTCTTACCAGCTTTACGGACTTACCGGCGCTTGCATATTAATAATATCGAAAATTTAAATATTGCCGATAATTTTGGTTCCACCAAAGACGAAAAGAAATCAACCCGGTAATTCATTGTCGGGACCAAGGACCGCCGAAAAAAGGGAAAGTCCCGGCGGGACGGCCGAAGGTTTCTCCACCAATGAATTGGTGGGCTATCAACGGTTATCCCGGACGGGATAATATCAAACCAACCTTTCCAGCGATTTCGGAAAAAAATGTTAACCCGAACCTCTCCGGTCAGGATTCGGCTTTAGAAATACCTGTACGCAACACATCCCTACTAACTATATTCATCACAATAACTTAGCATATCAGTTCCAATGCTCGTGTTATCTTGACCTAAAAATAATTATTGTCGGGGTGAGGAGATTTGAACTCCTGATCTCTTGCTCCCAAAGCAAGCGCGTTACCGGGCTACGCCACACCCCGTATCGTCATCCATCTTTAAAAAAAGCACAGCGAATATAGCCGCCACCCGTGCCCCTTCAAGTTAATTTTATTTCCCTCTCACCGACCTGAGCTGGCAGAATCCCCTTCCAACATTTACATTCAGACCAAACATGAACCGGAAATTCACACAGGAATTTAAAATGATGCGTTGGCATTTGGTGCTTTCAGCTATTCTAATTGTTATGCTCTGGACGAGCTGTACCCGGCAATCTAAAACGCCCTATTTAATTAAGTCCGATCGCGTGATTCAGGGTGACTACCTGGCCCAGGCGATTTCGACAACCGAGCTGGAATCCAATTATCCCGTTTCCAGCTACACGATACCCCAACCCATCCTCTATAAACTCAGCATTAATGGTCGTGATAATGAGGGCGGATTCGGTCAAAACCATTACCTGAATATCCCGTCCGGTATCCGGCAATTCTATGCACCCACCATTATTTTCGGGCAAGCTGAAGCCCCACCGGTTCAGCCGGCGCCGCCCCTGGATCAACTTTCAGAAGTTCATTTCCGGGTGGATCTGAAACCGGTCTTAAGATCTTTTACAAATTCCGGACAATTTGTGACGCCCACCGGCGACACCATCCGGGCGGGTGATTTTAAAGGACTCTGGCTAGCGGGCGGGACGCCT
>CAZIWX010000156.1:0-4982 GCA_964543125.1 uncultured Lentisphaeria bacterium
GGTCTCAGAACGGAAATTGAATCCCGCTAGGGATGATAGATATTAGCCCGGCATTAACCATCACCTTTTATTTCATCAACACGATTTTTTGCCCGGCTGAAAAATCACTCGCTTGAAAGCGCACAAAATAGACTCCCGCGGCCGCCGGTTGACCACCGGCGGTTTTCCCGTTCCAGGTCGTGCTGTACTTCCCCGGTTGAACCGCTGCGCGGCGTTGCGACCAGACCTCCCGTCCGGTCACATCATAAATTATGAGATCCACATCCCCTTTTTCCGGCATTGACCAGCGCAGAGTCGTGCTGGGGTTAAAAGGGTTGGGATAGGCCGGCTGTAGAGCGAATTCATACGGAATATTCGGTTCATCAGCCACACCTACCCACAGATGATCATCCGTGAATATCTTGGCGGATGAGGCAGGCAGTGAATAACCGGTAAACCAATTCGATTCGATATTGAGCGTGTCTTCATCCAGAAATTCATACCAGGTCCCGCTATGGGGAAACTGAATATCCAGCGTCCGGGGCGAGGTGCTGAAATTCACCGCCACCACCACACTGGGTGAACCGTCAAGCGTCCGCTGATAGATGATGGTCTTGGTGGAATTACTCTTGGCCACCACATCGATGTTGTCGGAACGCAGCGCCGGAAAATTATTGCGCAACCAGATCAAACGCTTGTAAAGTTGGTAAATGCTCTGGTGCACCGGACTGTCTAAGTAGTTCCAGCGGACGGGATTCTCGTCAATGGTGCGTTCGGTATCCATGCCCAATTCAGCGCCCATATAAAACATGGGAATTCCGGCCGCGGTAAATAGAACTTCGGCGCCCAGCTTAGCCTTTTGGACAGCTTGGGCATAGCTCAAACCGTTGGTTTGAGCTTCCCAAATTACCCGCTGTTCGTCGTGGGATTCCAGGTAATTGAGGCAAGCCTCCAAATTACTAAAACCGTCCGCCGCAAAGCTGATGCCCCGCTCGGTCTTGTCCATGTCGCCGTACCAACTGCCTTCGAAAGTTCCCTGCCGCAGATTGGCTTTCATCTGGTCATGAAAGGCATCGTGCCAGTGGGAACGGATTTTGGTTGTAGCGATCAGGCCACCCACATCGGAGGCAAAATGCTCCGCAATTTGGTAGACATCATGGTCGGCCTGCCACGCTGCCCAACTAAAATAGCTGACGCCATAATCATTCACACCATTCCAGCCGATACCGGTAGTGTTGTCGTACCGGTAGCCATCAATATGAAATTTTTGGATCCAATACTGTACCGTGCGGCTGGTCAGGAGCCGGGTGCCGTTTTTACCATGATCGAAATCCGGGAAGCCCCATTCATTTTGCTCGGCGTGCATATAAGGCGAGTCGGCATAGTCCGAACCGTACATCTGGTAATAAGGCGAGCTGCCGTCGGCATGATTAAACACCTCGTCCATAATGACGGCAATGCTCCGGGCGTGCGCTTCATTCACTAATTGTTTGAAGTCGTTCATGGCGCCGTAGGATGATTCCACCGCCATAAAAAAGGCCGGATTGTAGCCCCAGGAGCTGGCGCCCGGAAATTCGTAATTAGGCATGAGTTCGATGGCGTTTATTCCTAAATCCCGTAGGTAGTCCAGCTTGCCGATGACGCCTGGGAGGTCCTTGCCGGCGGTGAAATCACGGATCAGCATTTCATAAATAACCAGGTCCGGCATGGCCGGCCGCTGGTAGGCATCATCCGTCCAGTTAAACGGCGCGGCCCCCATGGTCACTACCGATTTCTGGTTTTCCACCTGCCAGTTCTCGTTGCCGTACAGGTCTACCCAGTGCAGGTCGGTGGCAAACGGATCGCCCACCTTTTTTACACCATCCAGCAGGTATATGTATTCATAGGCGCCGTCGGCCAACGGGATGTTGGTCCACCAGATATCCCGGGTGGAATCGAACGCCAGCAGATCGGCCTGGGGGTCCCAATCGTTGAAATCACCAATCAAGGCCACAAACCGTTTGGCCGGCGCCAGGAGAGCAAAGGTCATGGTCCCATCCAGCCGGTCGTGGGTGCCGACGTAATCCATGGGCGGCAAACCGGCGTATTCAATCGCCGGCGTTTTCCAAACCGTTTTAATATCAAACATAACCCGGCCGTTGGCTGCCCGGGCGAAGGCATACAGTGAATGTTCACCATACGACAAATTAGTGGTGTTTAGATTAAAGCTGAAGCTGGTATCGGCTGAAACCATGCGCAGCATACCGTCAATCCGCACCTCATTGTAGGTGGAATTGATCGCCGAGACCATGATTTCCTGCGGATCATCCAGTGTCTGGCCGGCTGTAATATTGGTGATGGTGATCCGTGGATCGGCCGGTGTAGGATTGAAATTCAGGTTAATGCGATAATCCTGGTTATTGTTGTTCTCCCAGGTTCCATCAGACCAGTGGAACACGAAATTCATTACATTCACGGGTTGGGCTGCCTGGTTGAACGGACCCACCGCAACCGTGTAATACCCGGCGGAATCGGGACCGTTCAGGGGCGTTTCCACGGACAACCCGGGATCGCCGTCTATCGTTCCCGGCGGACGGTAATCACTAATGGGCGCCGTCCAGGAATTAACGCCCCACCACAAATTTCCGCCAACATTATTAGTGATTTGAATCCGGATGGTGTCGTTGGGTCCGGGATTCAGGGGTGTGTACAGCCCGGCTTCACTTACCGGGACATGCCAGTCCTGCCAGTTGTTGTTATCCCAGTCATTGGAATTGCTGCTGGAGGGATTAATGGTAAAAACAAAATCAATCTGAGTAATATCCGGCCCGATATCGTATTGATAGGACCATAAGCCATTGCCGGCGCTGGTCATGGGATCGTCAATCACGTTGGTCCAGTTGTTCACGCCGAGATGAATATACATGGCCGTGGCGTTATCCGGTAAGGTCCCTGCCACGGCATTATAATAGATCGTTACCATGGAATTATTGGTGGGAAACTCCGGCACCCAGGTTGCGGCCTGAGCCCAGAGTAACATGGGTAAAAGAACGCTGATACCGGTCAGGCGTTTCATTTTATAACTCCAAATTGTTTAGGTTCGAGGATCAAGCCGCTGGGGGTTGCCACCAAGCCGCCGGCTAAAATGGTCCGAGCCCCATGAGCTTTAAAAATGAAGGGGTCCTTTGAAAAGTTGAAGAATGCAACCAAAGGGCCGTGCCGGTACGCAATGACCTGTTTCTTGTCGTCGGCCATAACAATTTTAAACGGACTGTCCGCTTTGATATATTGCTTCCGCAGCCTGATCAGGTCCCGCGTTTGTTTTTCCAGGTTCAGATCGCCCTTGGCCCAGCTAATGACCGATTTTTCAAATAAACCGGGTTTGCGCAGTGCGCCGATTTCCTGGCCCGCATAAATCAGCGGATCGCCTTTCATTAATGCCACAAACGCCCAGGCAGTCAGGTTTAAATCGGAATCACCCAGGAAAGCACGGGAACGGGGTTTGTCGTGATTCTCCGTAAAACGCATCCTGAGCGCATTTTTCGGGTATTGATAAGCTTCCAGAGCGATGGTTTGGCCGAGTTGGGAGACCTTGGCTTGTCCGCGGGCAACCTGCGTCAGATAATCCCAAACATTCCAGCTATAGGTCATATCCTGACCGCTCAGGTGCAACTCCGGTTTAGCGCCTTCGGCTAGGAACAGGACATCTGGTTTTACTTTCCGGCAAGCGGCTTTGGCGGCGTTCCAAAAGTCGTTGGGCATCAGTTCGGCCACATCGAAACGATAGCCGTCAATACCGGTTTCCCACAGCCACCATTGCAGCATTTTGAGCATGTATTTACGCAAACCCGGTTTGCTGTAATCGAAATCGGCCACATCGGTCCAGTTTCGATTAGGTGAGCTGATTTGCCCCTTGCTATCATGAGTGTACCAATCCGGATGCTGCTTTATCAGGGGATTATCCCAAGCCGAATGATTCAGTACAAAATCCAGCAGGAGATGCATCCCGTGCTGGTGAGCTGATGCAACCAAGGATTTAAAATCGTCCCGTGATTCCATCCGCGGGTTGACTTTGTAGTAATCAGCCACCGCGTATGGGCTGCCGTAACTGCCCTTGGCATGCAATCGTCCCAGGGGTTGAATCGGCATCAGCCAGAGAATATCGATCCCCAAGCTAGCGAGGCGGTCCAGGTCAGCTTCCAGCGCCCGGAAGGTGCCCGCTTTGGAATACGCACGGACAAACACTTCATAGATTACGGCATTTTGCGCCCAAATCGGGGGTGGCGGCGCTGTCTGTTTGCTCACCGATGTGGCGTAAATATCGGAGAGCTTTCGGTAAGGTTTTAAGTAAACCTCTTTATTAATGCCGCCGGGGCCACCCAAATCTTCAATCCGAACCACCAGCTGGTTTACTGAATCCGGTGTGTACAGAGCGCTGATATCGACGAAAAATAGTTGCCCCCAACCGTTATGCTCCACGAGGCGCCGGCCATTGAGCCAGACCACGGCGTTGTCATCAACCGATTCAAACACCAGCGCAAGTTTGTAACCGGCGGCCAACCTGCCGTAACTGAAAGTGGTGGCATACCAGCCGAACCCGTCATACCCGGACTTCTCCCATGCACCGGGAACGGTTTCGGACTGCCAATCCGAACGGTCCAGGTCCGTTCTGAACCAGTTCTGATCTATTCCGGCCCCCTGGGGATCGTACTTAAATTGCCAGGCCCCGTCCAGGCTTCGGGTTTGTGTCATTAGTTTTTCACATCCATTAATTAACAGCAGGTTGGCGATGATCAACAGGCCGCTCCAAAAAACTTTATATCCGTGCACGAATCACTTCTCCAAATCCTGTTTTTACCCTTTCACCGATCCTAAAGTTAATCCTCCCACAAGGTACCGGGTTAAAAATAAAAATAACGCGACCGCCGGTACGGAAACGATGAGCGCGGCAGCCGCATAAAGCCCCCACTCGGTGCTCATATTGGCCTGGAAATTCTTGATGCCCACGGGTAGGGTGAACATGT
>CAZIWX010000157.1:0-4938 GCA_964543125.1 uncultured Lentisphaeria bacterium
TGGGCAGTTTGGAGCATCTCCAGCATTTTCCGGCCATGGACCTGGTCGTGAGTCAAATTAGTGTAGACCCGATTCGCCTTTTTAATACGTTCCACCACGATTTTTTCAAAGTCAGCAATGACGAAAACTTCATCGGCCCCAAAGGATTCTTTGCTGCCCTCAACCCCCAAACGGCGGCCAGTCCAAGTTTCCTGCGCCGGATCGCGTGGCAGTACAAATAGTGTAAATGGATTTTCGACGTTGTTGGGATCCAGGATCAACCCCGCCCCCGGTTGGTCATAGCCGGTCAGGTAATACAGGTCGGAATCGGGACGGTAGTGGTATTCCGTGTCATGAGACCGTGTCTGCAACGGTACACTTTTTAAAACGGCAATACTTTTCCCCAATGCCTTTAGGACCCTTTGACGGCGTTTCGCATATATTTGTCGTTTACTATTTGTCATGCTTATTCCTCGTTTCCCATTTAATAAGCGGTAAAATTAAGGCAAAGCAGCGCCGGATAAAGCAAAATCAACGGAAGTGTTACTAATCCCCGATGTTTTCCCTTGGAAGCTGATATGAGCTCTTTAGATTTCAATGATGAGTCTATTTCAAAGAAGGATACGTACAGTTTATGAACCACGCCCCGGGCAACCTTCGACAGGCTCCATTTGGCCAGTGGAACACCCTTGCCAGAGGTGTGCAATTGATTGTCTGCCAAAGAGTAACCGAATCAAAGCCGGTAATGATTTCGGACTCAACGAATTTTCTAACAATTAAACCCGATTCTCCCGGTTAGGGAAATTCAATAAATGGCATTATACAGACACAAAACACGGCCGGTAAAAGTTGGGGAAGTGCCGGTGGGTGGTCATGCACCAATTTCCGTGCAAAGTATGACCACAACCAAGACGGAGAATATTCCGGCAACTTTAGCGCAAATCAAGCGGCTGGAGGAATCCGGCTGCCAGATCATTCGAGTCACCGTTCCCAACGAAGAAGCAGCGAAAGCATTAAAAACCTATAAACAAGCGATGACCGTTCCGCTGGTGGCGGACATCCATTTCAATTACCGAATGGCGCTCATGGCGGTGGATGCCGGGGTGGACAAAATTCGTATCAATCCGGGAAATATCGGTACACAGGCACGTGTCAAGGAGGTTTTAAATGCTTGTAAAGAACGCGGCATCCCCATTCGGATCGGTGTGAATGCCGGCTCCTTGGAAAAGAATTTAATTGAGAAATACGGTTATCCCACGCCGGAGGCCATGGTGGAGAGTGCCCGGCGCCATATCGAAACGGCAGAAGCTGTGGGTTTTCAGGACATCATCGTTTCTTTGAAAGCCTCCAATGTTCCGTTGATGATTGCGGCTTATACGCTTTTCGCGGAGCAGTATGACTATCCGCTCCATTTGGGCGTTACCGAAGCCGGGCCAACTAAATCCGGTACGGTGAAATCGGCCATCGGCATCGGCAGTCTGCTGGCGCGCGGGATAGGCGACACGATTCGGGTATCTTTAACGGATGATCCTGTACAGGAAGTTAAAGCGGGTCTTGAGATCCTAAAATCACTGGGATTGGCGTCCAAGGGAGTTACTCTGGTGGCTTGTCCCACGTGCGGCCGTCTCGAAGTGAATCTGTTCAAGATCGCCGGTGAAGTGGAAAAAGCGTTAGCGAACTCCAACAAGACTTTAAAAATCGCCCTCATGGGCTGTGCCGTAAACGGACCCGGTGAAGCGGCTGATGCTGATATTGGTTTTGCATTTGGCAAGGGTGGTGGACTACTTTACAGAAATGGCAAGAAAGTAGGCCGGATTCCCGAAGAGGACGCTGTACAGGTAGTTTTACGGGAAGTAGCCGACTGGGAGCCACCCATACTCATGCCGGAAGAATAAGCATTCCGTGGGGGAATTAGAGCCAATCGCCATACAAGGAGCCCGGATCATGATAAAGTCACGTCAGTTGTTATTTAGCTTGGGAAGTGTATTGCTCATCAGCTATAGCGCCGTATTCGGCCAAAATCCGGCCCAGTTGAACCTGGAGAATGACCCCTCTAAATATGTGGGCTACGCCCAGTCGATTTATTGGTCAGCTCTTTCGTCTGAAGAAAAACAGACTTTCATTTTCGCCTATATTTCCAGTGCCTACGAAACCCGTCAATTAGCTAACCAGATCTTTAAGTCCAGTTCCCGGGAGAAAAAGAAATTCAATGATAAAATTGACTGGTACTTCCGGATTTGGGGCGATTTGCTGGATATGAAACAGGCCGGCGACATTTCCATAGATGAATTTATCGGCTGGATTGACCTGTTCTATTCCATCGACTTTAACAAGGATAAACTTTTCAGTGAAGCACTGGCTTATGCCTATCGCAAGGTAAACGGCGGCGATAAGTCGCTGCTTGAAATATTCCTTGGACGCTCATTGAAATCCAAGGCCAATCTCACCCAACAACAGGCCCGGGAACAGCAATCCATTAAGAAGCAGGTCGCCAAGTCAGCGGCGCGGGATGTGATCATTGAGTTCAACCAGGTGATGCCGGAAACCAAGACGGCTGAGACACCCTCCCCCATCGATGACTCGCCCACACCACTCTCCGATCTGGACCAGCGCATTGTGAGCATGGCCGTGGAAGTAGAGTGCATCAATCACAGTTCCCCGGAACAATTGCAGGATGCCACATTTTTGCAAAACCTGGCAGAAAAGCATGGATTTAAATCCGTAGATGAGTTCAATCGAATCTTCAATGGTGTGCAACGCACCGAACGCTGGGAAGCCCTGCACCGCCGGATAGTAGAGCAGTCTTTCGATCAAAATTGTATGTAGATTTCGACATGGGATGTTTGAGCCTCGTTACTTAAATACGATAAATAATCCCAACATTTACCCCGTGTCCCGAGGTTAAGACCAGCCGCTGAATACCGGTAAGAGCTATTGCGAACCGGAACCCATAAACCTATATTTTGCCGCTTTTTTCCAGGCCATAAACTGGATTTTTCATTGTGTTAAGGAGGTTTACTACTACATGGGCTTGATGAATCAAATGCGAGCGAATATGAAGTTCGTGCTGGGGTTTCTGGTGGTGGTCTTTGTTGCCACTATGAGTATTGGCGGCTTGGTAGGCGGCGCCAATATCACGGACATTCTGTCCGGCAAAAAACCCAATGCCTTTACAACGGTGAATGGTGAAGAAATTAGTTATGAACAATTTCTGCGGGCCATGGACCGGGAACGGAAAAATTATCAGGATCGCTCCGGACAAGAGCCCAACGAACAGCAATTGAATCAATTGCAGGGGCAGGTTTGGGATGCGCTGGTTACGCAAGTGCTGATCAGACAGCAAATTGAGAAACAAGAAATCACCGTTACTCCCGACGAGATCAAATATTATGGGACGGAAAATATTCATCCCCTGATTCAACAATATTTCCAGGATTCAACCGGCAATTTTGACCGCAACCAGTACCAGCAGGCTCTCCAAAGCCCCCAGGCGGCCAAATTCTTTCTGGCTATGGAAAATCAATTGCGCAGTATCATTCCTATTGAAAAGCTCCAACATCGGGTTTATGCCGTTGCGAATGTATCCGAATCCGAATTGCGGCAGGTTTACATCCAGCAGCAAACGCCTTATCACGTTGAATATATTTTTGTTAAAAACACGATCTGGAAAGATACGGATGTAGAGGCGTCGGAGTCTGATATTGCCAATTATTATGATACCCACCAAGCTGATTATAACCAAACCGAAGGCCGGGTTCTGGCATACACCGGCCTGCCAATTACGCCTGTCAAACAGGATTCACAAATCACTTACGACCGGTTGATAGATCTGAAAAAACAGATTGAGGATGGCCGCAACTTTGAAGAAGTTGCTCAGTTGAATTCAGATGACCCTTCAGCGAGTAATGGCGGCACTTTGGGCTGGTTTGGCAAAGGCCGCATGGTCCCCCCTTTCGAGGAAGCTGCTTTTAAAGCGCCGGCCGGCAAAGTTGTCGGCCCGGTACTCACCCGTTTCGGATATCATTTAATCCGGATCGATAGCAGCCGCCGAACTAATGGCCAAAAAGAATTATTCGCGCATCATATCCTTTTAAAAATCACGCCCAGCCAATCCACTCGGGATTTCATCCGGCAGGAATTATTTCAGGTGAAGTTCCTGGCCGAAGAAATCGGTTTTGCCCAAGCAGTCGATTCGCTCAAGCTGAAACTGAATGAAACTACTCCCCTCCGGAGTACCGATATTTTTATCACCGGGTTGGGGACCTTCCGGCCTGCCATCTCATTCGCGTTCCGCAATGAAACCGGCGCTATCAGCGATGTATTAAGCACTGATAATAATATGGCGATTTTTCAGCTAAAATCGATTATTCCGGCTGGAGCCCGGCCATTGGAAGAGGTCTCCGCCAGTATCAAGCGCAAATTAATTAATGATAAGAAAATGGAACTGGCGGGATCCCTTGCTGATTCAGTCTATGGGATACTCACACCGAAAGCTGATCTAAAAACGGTCTCTACCGGTCGCGCCGGGTTGGTTTATCAGAAACCCACCCTCATCAAAGGTACCGGCGCCATTCCCGGTGTTGGTAAATTTCAACAGGTTTACGGCGCTCTGAGCGTGGCTGAGGTTGGCAGTACTCTGAAACCGGTTAAGGTCAATCGTGGCTATCTCATTCTGAAGCTGGATTCCCGGGGTAAATTTAATGAAACCCGGTATAATGCCATGCGCAAATCGCTCTACGATAAGTTACTGAAACAACGGCAGAGCGAAGCCTGGACTAATTACCTGGCGGCGCTAAAGAACAGTGCGACCATCGTTGATAACCGCATTAAATTTCTCTAATCCGTTTACTTCTCCGAGATTTCAAAAACCCGCTTTTGCCGGCGGGTTTTTCATTTTTTTAATCCAAAGGAGATTGATTTCCAGACGCAGCAATTATTCTTGATCTTATTTATTGCAGG
>CAZIWX010000158.1:0-4909 GCA_964543125.1 uncultured Lentisphaeria bacterium
GAATAATCAGGAGGAAAAACCACATCGTAGCGGCAATATAATGGGAAATCGGGGAATAGGCATTAGTCATTTGGGCCGCATCATTTAAGCCTGGAGCCTCTAGATTCCTTCTTTTCGCTTGCTCTTACGCTGACAAAAATTCAATTGGTTCAACAACCATACGGCTTAATTTTCTGCCCAGCATGTCAAAACCAACAAATTGGCCGGATAACCGGATTCGTCCGGTAAACAATTGGGTTCTAATGGGGCGGGTTCTGCTATTCGTCGTGGCCTTGATCTATTTCATGTTTGGCGCTGTGGTGCTCATGCCGGTGCGGATTTTTTCCGTGAAATATTACCTGCGCTTCATGTCCTACTGGGTATTCCTGGGTACCCGGGTTCTTATGCTGACGCTTAACGCCAAAATCACGGTTGAACAGCCGGAAAATATTCCCCGGGGCCAGCCGTTCGTGGTCATCGGGAATCACACCAGCTACCTCGATGTTCCCGTTGTGGCCAGCCAAATTCCGGTGCTGTTCGTTGCTAAACAGGATGTAAAACAATGGCCGCTCATCGGCTGGGCGGGATATCTCGCCGGCACCATTTTTGTCGACCGGGAATCGGGCGGAAAATCCGGAAAATACGCCCGGATCATGCGCATTATTCTGGGGTTTGGCACCAATGTGAATTTTTTTCCCGAAGGCACGACTACCGGGGGTAATGAGCTTTTACCGTTCCGGTCCGCGCTTTTTGCCGCCGCCGCCGAAGCCGGCGTTCCGGTTTTACCGGTAGGCATCACTTACACCCATATTGGCGGCAGCCCCACCGATGAAAAATCACGGGATTTAGTGATGTGGTATAAAGACGATCCGTTTGTGGGACATTTTCTGGATTTATTACGCTTGCCCAGTATCGGCGTACAAATAAAAATCGGCCACGCGAGTTTGGTTAATTTGCCGGATGATACCCTGGAAAACCGGCGGATCATCGCGGCCGACTATCGTGCGGAAGTCAATCAACTTTACAACTACTCTTTTAAATCAGCCTGATACGCCGGCCTCGGTTAAAATTGTTGCCACCTGAGGTCCTCCGGCAAGGCAATCCGCCAGAAAGGTTTTTGCCAAATCGGATGCCGTTTCCCCCTGGTAGCGGGCAATCCACTCAGATCGGGCAGAATGGCGTAGCACCGATCCAGGGGTTGGAACAGAATCAATCCGGCTTGGCGTTTTTTTAAAAGTGGATACTCGTCATCTCGCAGATCGATCACCTGGCGCTGACTCCAATAGTTGGTCCAGTCGCTTTTAATATCGAACGGCTTTCCATCCACCAGGATATCCGGCTCCGCGGCGATTTCCGGACCTGCTAAAAATTGGCGTTGCCGATCAGTTCCACTTAATTGGATTTTCCCGGGCTGCTTCCCGGATAATGCGGCGATGACATAATCTTCCACCAGCCAGTTTAAAAGAATTTCCCGGGCGTAGCCGGCAAGCTTCCGGCTATCGCGTTGGTGCGTGGTCCGGGATAACCGCTGGCGCAGTTTAGCGCCATCCGCGGGCGTCAGCGCATTCGTGAGCAGGTGCTGATACAATTCCGGCTCCGGATAGACCTGCAGGTGCCGCCACACGGTTTTTCCCCGGGCATGATAAAGTTCGATTATATGACGAAGCTTAGCGCTAAAATCCGGCATTGTCGATTTTCTCCCTGACTCCAGTACAACAAAATACGCTGGAAGTATATTGCATTTAAAGAATGAGTTCAAGTCGAATCCCGGTTGTTCACCCTCAAGCCCGGTGATCTTTTATTCGTTTGCGGAATGAAAACTCAGGGATCTGATTTTCAGCTCCGGATCATAAGCTGCTTTCTAACTTTGCCAAAAGGGGATGCGATGTTATTCTTGCCTTTATGCAAAACCTGTTAATAATTGCCCGGACAGCCGCGGTGGAGGCTGGCAAAATTCTTCTGCGGTATTATAAAAATGATTACGAAATCAGAGATAAAAGCTACCACAACCCGGTCACCACCGCCGACAATGCCGCTGATGATTTTCTCAAAGAATCTATATTGAAACAAACTCCGGGTTTTGGCTGGTTATCTGAAGAAACCCGGGATTCCCCGGAGCGGTTGGACAAGGAATTTGTCTGGATCGTGGACCCTCTCGACGGCACGAAAGAATTCATCGAAGGGGTTCCCCATTTTGTGGTTTCCGTCGGGCTGGTGAAAAATGGACAACCTTACCTCGGCGTCATCTATAATCCGGTGCGGCAGCAGATGATTTGCACCGCTGACGATGGTCTGGTCCTCTTCAATGGTGAAAAAACAACTTTATGCCCAGGTACTGAATTAAACGCCGTGGGTTGCCTGAATTCCCGTTCCGAAACCCGGCACGGTCTATGGAAACCCTGGGAAAGGTTTTTTAAAAAACTAATTCCCATTGGCAGCGTGGCCTATAAGCTGGCGCTGGTGGGAACCGGGAAAGAAGATTTCTTTGTTACCCTGCGTCCTAAAAACGAATGGGACATCTGCGCCGGACACGCCATTTTAAAAGCTAACGGTGGGATTTTAAGAGTGTTGGATGGCTCGGAGGTGGTTTACAATAAACCGGTCACGGTTTCCAAACCCGGTTTAGCCGGTGGGAATCCCGTGCTGGTGAAAAAATTTCTGGAAGCATACCAAGCAAATGGAAGGCAAAATGGCTGATAATAGTAAAATTACGGAAGCAATTGATGTTCTGGGGGATGGCATCAGCTTTATCCGGCTCATCAATGCCATGGGCAGCGATGTGGATGTGGTAAACGGCGCCCGGGTTTCGTTTGGTAAGCGCAAAGAGTCCCTGGATGAAAAAGACATCGGGCTGATCAATTATTTGGTAAAGCACCACCATACTTCACCGTTTGAGCATGTTACTTTTACTTTTCATGTCAAATGTCCTTTGTTTGTAACGCGTCAGTGGCACCGGCACCGCACCTGGTCCTACAATGAAATTTCCCGGCGCTACACCAGTGTGGGGTTGGAATTTTATACCCCGAAAGCTTATCGCCGTCAGGCCGAATCCAACCGTCAGGCCAGCACTGACGGCTTGCTCACCTACCTATCCGGCGCTTCCGGTCCCACGATTCAGAAAGCGATTGGTGAGCACACGGAAAAAGCGGTGAGATTCTATAATAAACTACTGGATATCGGTGTGGCGCGGGAGCAGGCCCGGATGGTTTTACCCCAAAATTTATATACCGAAATGTATGCCACGGTCAATCTTCATAATCTGCTGCATTTCATTGAACTCCGCATTCATCCCGGCGCCCAGTGGGAAATTCAGCAGTACGCGAAAGCGTTATTGGATCTGGCGGGAACCATTGCGCCAATTTCCATCAAAGCCATTCGCGAAAATCGGGGGTGGTGAAGAATTATACAGGTTTACAGAGTTTTAGCCCAACAATTTTCAAGACTTGTTGGGCTAAAACCCCCTGCTTTATGAATACTCTGAACCCCGGGTTAAAACCCGGGGCTAGGAATGTTTAACCCCTCCGGGGTTGTAGTCCTTAAAAAAAAATTGAACCCAACAATTTTCAAGACTTGTTGGACTATAACCTCCTGCTTTATGAATACTCTGAACCCCGGGTTAAAACCCGGGATTAGGAATGTTTTACTCTTCGGGGGGGTGTCGCTAAGATATTTTTCGATCCGCGAAAATCAATTCAATCCATCAAAGCCGGGTTCGAATTATTTCCGCGGCGCTTCCGGCTAACCTACTGGCCCCCGGTATTTCTTTGCTCTTACGCTTACGCCGGTATCGCCACCCGTTTGCAGCTTGCACAGACACCCGCCCGCTATAAATTAAGCCCGTTTATGAATATAGCCGGTTCAACCCAGACCCTCTTCGTTGGAACAAACTCAGGCTTTAGTTCCGGATTTCCGGAAAAGGGGTGTTTGCAATGAAAAAAGCCAACGCTGTTTATGCCCAATCGGGCGGAGTTACCAGTGTGATTAACGGATCAGCGTTCGGGGTCATCAAGGCGGCCCGGGATGCTGATTTCATGAATGAAATTTACGGTGGACTTTTTGGGCTGAATGGTGTTTTGGAAGAAAATCTCATCGACATCGCTCAAGAAAGTCCGGCCGATATCGACAATTTGCCCTATACACCCTCCGGCGCTTTCGGTTCCTGCCGGATAAAACTACCCTCTCTGGAAAAAAATCGAGCTGACTTCGAGCGAATCATTGAAGTGTTCAAGGCTCATGATGTACGCTATTTCTTTTACAACGGCGGCAACGATTCCATGGATACCGCCTATAAAGTATCCCAGTTGAGCCGGGAATTGGGCTATGATGTCACCTGTATCGGCATACCCAAAACCGTGGATAATGACCTGCCGATTACGGACAATTGTCCCGGCTTCGGCTCGGTCGCCAAATACAATGCCGTCAGTGTACGGGAAGCGACTTACGATATTGCTTCCATGCATCGTGATTCCACCAAAGTGTTTGTGGCGGAAACCATGGGGCGCAACGCGGGTTGGATTGCGGCAGCGGCCGGATTGGCGGCCATCTCCGAAGCGGACGGACCCCACATTATTTTGTTGCCGGAAGTCATTTTTAATCCGGAGGTATTTCTGGCTGAAGTTGAGCGTGTAATCAAACGGACCGGCTATTGCGTCGTCGTCGTTTCGGAAGGTACGCGGAACGCGGAAGGGAAATTCATTGCTGATTCAGGTACGGTGGACAGTTTTGGGCACACTCAATTAGGCGGAGCGGGGAATTTTATCTCTGACTTGATCAAACATCAGCTCAAATTAAAAGTGCACAACGCCTTGCCGGATTACTTCCAGCGCTCCGGACGCCATATCGCTTCCAAAACCGATTTGGATCAGGCCATTGCGGTGGGCCGGGAAGCGGTCAGGCTGGCGGGGGACGGTTTGAACGGCGAGGTGGTGAC
>CAZIWX010000159.1:0-4900 GCA_964543125.1 uncultured Lentisphaeria bacterium
AGCATTGTCTGTGATGGGATAAATCGTTTGCACCAGGCCTTTCCCAAAAGATTTGCTGCCCAGGACAACAGCCCGGTCGAAATCCTGTAAAATGCCGGCTACTATTTCCGAGGCGGAGGCACTACCCCGGTCAACCAGAACCACCATGGGCATATCGGGTAAAATTGCTTTCCGATGCGTTGTATAGCGTTTGTTGGCATCCGGCAAACGTCCCCGGGTTTCTAAAATGGTAACATTCCGTGGTAAGAATTGATCCGCGATCTGGAGCGCTACAGTTAACAGACCACCCGGATTCTCGCGTAAATCCAATACCAAGGTCCGCATCCCGGCTCGTTCCAGTTTCCGGATCTCCTGCTCCAAATGCAGGGCCGTGTAACGGGAAAATGTGGCTAATCGTATATAGCCGGCGCCGTTATCGAGAATGCCACCGTAGGTGATGTCTTCCAGCCGTATCACGGAACGAACCAAAGTGAATTCCAGTGGTTCTCCGACACCGTAGCGCCGGATTAAAAGAGTAACCGGTTTGCCCTGGGGACCGCGCACATGCCGGGCGGCCTCGTTAAAACTCAGTGAGCTGGTCCATACGGAATCAATCTTCAGAATAATATCACCCGGACGGACGCCCTGCTTTTCCGCCGGACTGCCGGCCATGGGTGTGATGACCAGGAGGGAATCATTCTGGCGGCCCAACTGGATACCGACTCCTTCATACTGGCCTTTGGTCAATACATCCAATTGGTATTTTTCATCTTTGACAATGTACTCGGAGTAGGGGTCCAATTGATCCAGCATGCCGTTGATGGCGGAAGTGCTGAGTTTCTGCGGGTCAATTTGAGCCACATATCGTTTTAACAATTCTTCGAAGACCTGATCAAACCTGGATTCAGCCTGGTTCTCGTCCTGAGGTAGCCCGCTAAAGAGCAGCGACGGTACAATGAGCACCGTTATCATAATAATTTTACTGTGTTTGAACGATTTCACCGCTAATTACTTTCATCTAGCAACCCGTTCACTCGAGTGCGGATTTTACTAAATATTTCATCCGGCGGCAGACCACCATTAACCACCAGGTAGCGATTCGGCTCCCGGCGAGCCAGATCCAGATAACCCTTGCGTACTTTGCGCTTGAATTGCATTGATTCGGATTCAAACCGATCCAGGTTTTTTTCACTGAGGCGATATTCAGCGGTTTCCAGTTCCAGATCAACCAAAACCGTCAATTCCGGCTTTTTATCCCCGGTGGCAAAATGGATCAGAAAATTCAATGGTCGTTTCCCCAATCCACGCCCCACTCCCTGGTAGGCCATACTGCTGTCCACATAACGATCCATGAGAACGATCTCCCCCCGGTCCAGAGCCGGCAAAACTTTTTCAGTCATAAGCTGATTCCGGCTGGCAAAGTACAGTAAAACCTCGGCCTGAGGCGTCATTTCCGTATATTCTTTATCCAAAAGGATTGAACGGATTTTTTCTGAAATTCGTGTACCCCCCGGCTCGCGAAAAAGGTGAACAACATGCCCGGTATTCAAAAGATGATGATAGAGCATTTTGGCCTGGGTCGATTTGCCCGAGCCGTCGATTCCCTCGAACGAGATAAAGAGTGCGCGATTGGTTTTCACTTCTTGCCGCTTTTCATAAATTGAATGATCACCCAAATATAGTCATAGAAGGTCAACGCTAACAGAAACCACCCACCCAGAATTGGCCAAAGATAAGCCCGGGGGCGAGTCCAGGCACCCAATAAAACCATAATTGCCAACATTCCGAGACGATCCCGGCGCAGGAAATACAATTTGGGAATATGGATGGACGCCAGATCGTACTTCATTTGCATTCCGGATAGTAAGTACATCCCGGCTAATCCCAGAACAGTGGCAATGCCCGTAAAAATGTAGCCTTTAGTGAAAAAGTGAAGCGCCAACGCCAAAACAAACGGCGCCTCCATGATTACATGCGCTAAATAACGATTAGGTGCTTTTTCGGAAATAAATAATCTCAGGTAAATCTGGTCGGCAAATACCCATAATCCCATGAGCAAACCAGCCAGCAGGTAATTTCCCAGCAGCGCGACAATCACATACAGGCCGGCCAAACCCCACAAGACAGACCGGAATTGTTTCTCGTTCAGACCGGCCGACTTGATACGCTCACTTGCCCGGCTCACCAACCAGTTCAGAATTCGCGTCAGCCAATGGGGATACCGGAAATCATCCCGGGCATACCGATGAACGGTTTGAGAATCAGTGCTCAATGTTTCCTCCAATCACCAGGACCAGTTCACCCTTCAGGGCCTTGCCTGCCAGCTTTTTCATCACATCATTCAATTCACCGCGAATGAATTCCTCGAATTTTTTAGTCATTTCCCGGGCTATTACAATGGGCCGGTTCCCCCAGGCGGCACGGATATCCCGTAATGTTCGCTCCAACCGTTTTGCCGATTCATAGATGACCAGTGTACGCGGATCAATCGATAATAGTTTCAAGCGGGTTTGGCGGCCTTTTTTACGCGGTAAGAATCCTTCAAAAGCGAATCGATCAGTGGGGATACCAGCCACCACAATCGCGGATAATAACGCCGACGCACCGGGTATGGGCACTACATCGATTTCAGCGGCGATAGCTGCCCGCACTAAATAGAATCCCGGATCACTCACCATGGGTGTGCCGGCATCCGAAATCAGCGCGATGGAGTCGCCTGAAGCCAGTTTTTTCACCAATTGGGGGGTCACCTGCTCTTTGTTGAAATCATGATAACTGAATACCCGGGTAGGAATGGAAAAATGACCCAGCAGGGCTCGGCTGGTGCGAGTGTCCTCCGCGGCAATCATGGTAACCGCTTTCAGCGTTTCCACCGCACGAAAAGTCATGTCGCCCAGATTACCGATGGGCGTTGAGACGATATAGAGTTTGCCTGCTGTCAAAGTTCCGTCACCGGTTATTATTTAGTCACCCAGATCGAACTTAATCCCTTGAGCCAGAGGCAGTTCCCGCCCCCAGTTAATGGTATTGGTTTGGCGCCGCATATACGCTTTCCAGGCATCGGATCCGGATTCACGGCCGCCGCCGGTTTCCTTTTCGCCACCAAAGGCGCCACCGATTTCCGCGCCGGAAGTTCCAATGTTTATATTGGCGATTCCACAATCACTTCCTTCCGCCGATAGAAAATATTCCGCATGTTGGAGATTGGTGGTAAACAGGGCGGAAGAAAGTCCTTGCGGAACAGCATTGTGACAGGCAACTGCTTCTTCAATAGTCTTATATGTAATGATGTACAAAATCGGAGCAAAAGTTTCGTGCTGGACAATATCCCAGTCGTTATTAGCCTTTACAATGGTTGGCTCCACGAAGAAACCAGGACCGGATTTAACTTTTCCGCCGTAAATAATTTCACCGCCGGCTTTTTTTATTTCACCCAACGCATGTCGATAATCCTCCACCGCGCTTTCATTCACCAGGGGACCCATGAGCGTCCGAGCTTCCAGAGGATTTCCGATACGCACCTGCTGGTAGGCATGGACCAACCGTTTTACCAGATCAGCCGCTAAGTCTTCCTGAACAATGATGCGCCGGGTGGATGTACACCGCTGACCAGCCGTACCTACCGCGCCGAACACAATCGCCGGAATGACCAATTTCAAATCAGCCGTTTCGTCCACAATAATGGCATTGTTGCCACCCAGTTCTAAAATGGATTTCCCAAACCGTTTGGCCACCACTTCCGCAACCCGCCGCCCCATGGCAGTGCTACCCGTAAAAGACACCAGTGGAATGCGTTTGTCATGAATGAGCCGCTCCCCGATGGTGGAACCCTTACCAATGACCAAATTGAATATTCCGGTGTACCCGTTCTGGTTTAGAACTTCATTGCAAATATTCTGGACCGCAATAGCGCACAACGGTACCGAGGAAGATGGTTTCCAAATCGTTACGTCACCGGCAACCGCGGCGATAAATGCATTCCAGGCCCATACCGCCACCGGGAAGTTGAAAGCGGAAATGATACCCACGACTCCCCGGGGATGCCATTGTTCCAGCATACGATGTTGGGGCCGCTCGGAATGCATGGAGCGGCCATACAACATTCGGGATTGACCCAGGGAAAAGTCGGCGATGTCGATCATTTCCTGAACTTCACCATCCCCCTCCGGCTTGATCTTGCCCATCTCCAGTGCAACCAGGCTACCCAAAGCATCTTTTTGGGCCCGGAGTGCCTCACCCATTTGGCGCACCAATTCACCCCGCCGGGGAGCCGGAACTCTCCGCCAGGTTTGGAAGGCTTTTTCCGCCTCGATGATGACTTTTTCGTAATCCGCCGCGGAACACAGATTGACCTTGGCGATCAATTCTCCGGTAGCGGGATTGTACGACTCCAGCATTTCCCCGGCGCCAAGCGGTGACCAGTTGTGCGGTCCGGAGCAAGCGCCGGGGTTGACTGTTTCAATTCCCAATTCTTTTAAGAGTTTATTCACCATGCTTCGCTCACTTTCCGCTCAAGATAAGATTTTAATTTAATTGTATTTCCTGCTCTTTAAAAGAAACTCCTAATTTTTCCAGTTCATCCAAAACCGGTTCATAGATTTCCGGTTCAACCGGGATTTTAACACCGGTTAGTTTGACTTTTCCGGTAACGATCAGTTTCACCGCAATTCCCACCGGTAAGGTCACGGTCCGCGCCATGGCAGGCGAGCCCTCGGGAATTCCATAATCCACCAGAGTTGAGAGATATTTCCGGTTTCCGGTGGGAAATTCCGCTTCAAATTCATGGTACAGCACTACCATGTCCCGTTCACCGGGCGCATACGACATTTTGCCCAACATCATTGTCGTCAGGCAGTCAAGTGGAACGGAATCAGCCCAGGTCCGCGGTTCAGCATCGAACAGTCCCAACCAGCGCAGAGCT
>CAZIWX010000160.1:0-4865 GCA_964543125.1 uncultured Lentisphaeria bacterium
CGGCTCAAATTGATCAGATCCTGGCCAATCTGTGCGTGAATGGCCGGGATGCCATTGCCGATGTGGGCAATATTACGATTGAAACCGCCACCGCGACTTTAGATGAGGCCTATTGCAAAGACCACCCCGGCTTTACTCCGGGTGAATATGTGCTGTTAGCCGTCAGCGACGATGGGGTGGGCATGGACGCGGCGACCCGGGAGAATATCTTCGAGCCCTTCTTTACCACCAAGGAATTCGGCCAGGGCACCGGTTTGGGATTGGCTACGGTATTCGGGATCGTGAAACAGAACAAGGGCTTTATCAATGTTTACAGTGAATTGGGGAAAGGGACGACCTTCAAAATCTATCTGCCCCGGGAAAAGGATGTGGCCGTAAGCACTCCTATCGAAGCCAATAACGAAATACCACCCGGCCGGGGTGAGACGGTGTTGTTGGTTGAAGATGAGGTTTCGATCCTGAAAATGGGTACCGAGCTGCTGGAGGAGTTGGGCTACACCGTATTGGTGGCCGCGACACCGGGCGAAGCCCTTGCGTTAACGCGGAAACATACCGGTAAAATCGACCTGCTGCTGACGGATGTGGTCATGCCGGAGATGAACGGGAACGATTTGGCCGATCAACTCCGGGCGCTTCAGCCTGAGCTGAAGGTACTGTTCATGTCCGGTTATACCGCCGATGTGATTGTGCAACGGGGGATTTTGGAAGCGGATATAAACTTTATCCAAAAACCGTTCACCGTGAGGGGGTTAGCCGTCAAGGTCCGGGAGGCTTTAAAGAGCAAATAGAACCCGGGAAACACTAGGCGGGCAGGTTCCGTTTCCGCCGGAAAAAGGTGAAAATACTTATGCCGGTTCGCAAGTTGGCGCGGGTCGGGGAACCCGATTTCAAAGATTCCAACCCCTCTTTTTTCCGCCCCTTGAAAGGGGCCGAAGCAGCCCGGGGGCAAAAAATCCGTGGTGCGGCTTTCAAACCCGCAAGCTGATTTTGCGGAACGGGAAACTCGTATTCGGTTTTTTATTTTTCTCTGACGGTTTACCTTTGACCGATGAAAACCGATGACGCACTACAACAATTGAAGGAAACCATTCGCGGCTTTATGGCGGAACGGGAGTGGGCGCAATTTCATTCACCGAAAAATCTGGCCATGGCGTTGGGCGTGGAAGTGGCGGAACTCCAGGAACATTTCATGTGGTTGACCCAGGCTGAAAGCCGGGCGTTGCCACCTGAAAAATTGGCCCGGGTGACCGAAGAAATCGGTGATGTCATGGTCTATCTGCTGCGTTTGTGCGATGTGCTGGGGATCGACCCGGTTGAGGCGGCCGCCAACAAGATGGTGAAAAACGGCAAAAAATATCCGGTGGAAAAATCACGGGGAAATGCCCGAAAATACACCGAGCTTTGACAGCCCTTTTTAATTGATCCACTAACGCCCCGCCTAAAAATTTCTCTCCGGGTTAATAAGTCATTTCAAGATGATAGCAATGGCGGGAACAAGTTCCGGCCGGGGAGTTTCGAAATGAAACACACATTTTGGTCCTCGCTGGCATTAAGCGGTTTTGCCCTCTTATCAGGCCAGGATTTAAATACCTGGACCGCACCCTTCAACGTTACACAACCCATTGGAGAGAATGTCAATCCACGATCGGTGGCTGGAGCTAACGATACATCGGGATTGATTTTATGGGAACGAATTCAAAATGATTCCACCACGGATATTATACTAATAAGCCTTGTGGCCGGATGCCAATGGGCCGGAAGCTACGGTGTTGTCCACACCGGGCGTGAAGTATCAAAATACGAGTGCCTGGGCTCCCTGGGGTGAAGACAGTATGATTGTAGTTGTGTCTGCATTGAGCATAGACTCAAATCTGGTAATCTGGGGCAAAATACCACTGGGGGCGCCTACTGCCGATACGGTGTTGTTTAATCAGCAGGGGTTTTTGTTTCGTGGCTTTCAGAGCGCAGAGTATGAATTACTTAATGGCAAGTTGGCTGCAATAGTGGACAGTGATGTGGTGTGGGTTGAATGGAATGACTCTGCCCATTCATTTGATGCACCAGAACGAATCGTTTCCGGTAATTATGAATCACCCACGGTTCAGTATAATCGATTAGGGTGTGTTCAACACCTGGAACAAACGGATCAACTGGTATCCATAAGTCCGAGTGGAACCCAAACGGTGGAGATCTCGGGAACTGAAATAAATAATCTAAATACCGCCAAAACATGGTCTGGCGAGAGATACTTCGGTTACTTCGCCTGGGATAGCAGTGGGACCTCGGAGACCTACGTAAAACTCGCATCAAACCGTTTATGGCCTTTTGACTGGCAGATTGATCAATTCGGACCCCCGGAATTCAGTGGTGGATGTTGGGAACCGGATTTATTCGTCACTGATATTATCGGTCGAACGCGCATGAATGGCTGGTATTTACTGGCATTTATCAGTGCCGGTCCGGACACGACTATCTATGCCAACGCCAGTGGCTACGGATACGGTGACCTCCAACCCCTAACCAGCTCAACAAATCCCAAACGCAATACCACTTTAACCTATTCAAGTTTCAACCACCAAAGCATGGGTAATACTTTCTTCCTCTGGTGCCTGTGGGAAGCCCAGACGGCAAATGGCTGGCAGATCAGGGGCGCGCGGCTGCTGGATCAGGTGGAAGTTGGGACAACCCCGGAACCGGTCACGCCGCACCAGTTTAAACTAAGCGCCTATCCCAATCCGTTCAATCCGGCGGTGACAATTCAGTATCAAATTCCCGCCGGATCAGACGCAACGCTTGAAATTATTGATCTGCAGGGCAAACGGGTGCGAATTTTTGATTCTGCTCATATACTGAATCAGGATCACTCGATTTACTGGGATGGCCGTGGTGATCAGGGAAAAGCCCTGCCCGCCGGCTTGTATTTTGCACAATTAACAACCGGCCAGCATGGTGAAACGCTAAAGCTGACGCTGCTCAAATGAAACCGGCCGGCGAGGTGAAATGATTTTACGGAAGGTTAGTCCAATGGTTCGGAGCATGCCAAAAGCCCGTCAATCCGCCCGGGATTTACAGATAAGTCCGGTTGAAGCCGGGCGGCTACTCCGGGTTTGGATTTGGTCGCTGTTCAGGGAACCGTTAAACAATCTGGCGGGATCATCCCGGTTTATCGCTAACCTCTCGCCAAAGAACAACTTTTAAGATATATTTACCCCGAATTCGACCGGAACCGGGTATGATTGAAAAACATAGGAGCCCCAGCCCAAGATGACAGAAAAAAAAACAATTCTGGTAGTGGAAGACGAAGAAATGACTCGTAATCTCGTAATCGAAATTCTTACTGACCAGGACTATAAGATTTTGGAGGCAGCGTCCGGGGAAGCCGCTCTGAACCTGTCCGATACTTTCGACGGGGAAATTGATCTCTTGCTTACAGATGTTATCATGCCCAAAATGAATGGGAAAGAGCTTTTCAGCCAACTCACCATGTCGCGGCCCGCGCTGAAAGTTTTATACATGTCGGGTTATACCGATAATATGATTGCACACTATGGGATTATGGAAAAGGGCATTCCTTTTATGCATAAGCCGTTTTCGATTCAGAAGCTGGCCAGCAAAGTCAAAGAAGCTCTGGACAGCTAAGCCAGGTCACCCGTTACAGACCGTTGAGATCATTATAAAATCGGTGGTAACTGTTTTAGGCTTGATTACGGGCTTGGGGTTCTGAAATTTTGTCGGCAATTCGGCACCCCCTGGCGTTATTTGCAACTGAAATCAACCGCCGGGGATTATTTTGTAACCTTCCGGCGTTGAAGAGGTTCAAAGGACAGCAAAACGGGAGAAATTATTAATGAAGAAAAACAAATATTTGGCCGCGGTTATTAGTGTTCTGGCAGTAATTGGCGTCGTTGCCATCTTGGGCGCCACCACCGGAAACGCCCAGATGGCGCCTGAGTTCAAATTACCGGATATTAACGGAAAGACCATTAGCCTGTCTGATTTCAAAGGCAAGGTCGTCATTGTTGATTTTTGGGCAACCTGGTGTTCACCTTGTAAAATGGAGATTCCGGGCTTTGTCAAGCTTCAGGAAAAATACAAAGATGATCTGGTAGTGATCGGGATTTCTCTGGATCAAAATGGTCCTCAAACAGTGGTCCCGTTTGCAAAAGATTACAAGATCAATTATCACATTGTTTATGGAAATGGCGAAACGGTAAAGAATTATGGCGGTGTGAGTGGTATTCCCACAACCTTCGTGATTGATCGCAAAGGTAAAATCCAACGCAAATATGTGGGTTATCGTGCCGATAGTGTTTTTGATCGCGATATTCAGGAGTTGCTCTGATCGGCGTAAACTTTATTGGGAACTTTCACCCACAGCGATCCTATAAGGATCTAGTAACAGCATCATAGACCCTCCTTAAATAAGCAGCCCGCGCAAGCGGGTTGCTCATTTCCAGCCCCCATCGATCAAAAAGCTCCGAGGAAATTCGGAGCTTTTGCTTTGGACTGCTATTTTTATTCCGCTTTGAAAAACCGCGTCCTGTCTGTGTGGTTAGGCACGCTTTGGCCACGTCTGTTTCAGGGAACAAACCGAAACCTGAAGGTCGATTAACGAATGATGATTTAAGAAGATAAAGAAAAACTTCCGGCTTCTAAAATCGTTAATCGGGGTTCGCTATTAAAAACCGGAAAAAGATCGAAACCAATTTTCAGCCGCCGGCCCTGCCCGGGCGGGTTGGCGGCCAAATTGGTTTCCGCTTCAAAAAGCAAATCGAGAACCGATTTAGTCCGCGCCGGGATCATGGGTTTCCATTTCCCACCAATGAATTGGTGGGCTAATTTCTAGCTAGTCCTTACGGGATGGT
>CAZIWX010000161.1:0-4783 GCA_964543125.1 uncultured Lentisphaeria bacterium
AGCACCACTCTGTCAAAATCCAAATACCCAAGGTCGAGATTCACGGTTCGTTTTCCATCCCGGGACAGTTTCTCTTCAATGATATTCGTAACGGTTTTTAAGCGGCCCAGTTCACCCGCGGAAATTAATTTACCGATACTAAAGAACCGGCGTTTCAGGTTTGGACCCAGCTCCTCCTCGTAATATCGGGTCACCTTGAAGGGAAAAACTTCGCTCTGATAATCGAAGGGACCTAAAGCTGCCCCGCAGCTTGCCAGCGCCGGTTCCAAGGCGGCCGCCTCTCCGTATAAAACAGCAATAAAATATTTCACTAAGGGTGCTTTCCCGGCTTTCATCTCGCTTCTCCGGTCAATTTTTATTTCCGGGTTTGATTCTCCCGCCGGGCTTCCTCCAAAATCGCCATCGGAATCCCAAACAGTACAGCAATGGTCTTCTCAACCGCCTTCACATCCCGGGCTTTATAGACCTTGGCAACCTCGGTCAGGCGCAGGTAATCGTTGTGGATATATACCATTCCGGTGGGAGTCACCCGAGTCAGCACCAACCCGGACCGGGCAGGCAATTCGAATGACTTTCGCCAGCGTTCGGCAAAGGTGGACCAGTCCAGCGGTTGTGAACTAAACCGGTAACGCCAAGTCCTCCGACCCTTGCGATAGGTGAAAACACTGAAGTCGCCGCTCTCCGGAACCGGCACTAATTCCACACTTAAATACGGGTAATCCAAGCGGTGTGATTGCATCCGGGACAGTGGTAAGGGCTGATGGATCAGGTACCCCGGATCGAGCAGGTAGCGTTGATTTTTAAAATTGATGATCACCGCCGAATGGACATCCTTACCCCGGTTCATCTCAGCGGTAACCGGGCGGGCATCGTACCCATGGAATTGCAGAATAGTCGTTAGAAAAAAAGTCAGCGCATAGCAGGTGCCCCCCAAGTGTTGCCGCTGAAATTCATCCAGTAAGACATCCGGCAAACGCAGCGGCGGATAATCCGGATATTGGTTCAACCGGATTATTTTGGACAAATTTTCATAGGGCAGCCGGGCGAAATGGCGCGAAAGCTCGGCGATGTGTTCCAGCGACGGTCGCGGCGCCTGCCAAACACCGTTTGTCAGAAAGCATTCCACTTCGTGAAAATACCGCCCCGGACTAAGTGTCGGAGCGGAGATGGTCAAAGATACCATAAGGATTAAATTTCACCTAGGTTACCATCAGACCAAATGAAATCGCGTTCCCCACCTTTACAATCTACCTTTGGAAACCCCCAAATGGGGTTAATTTCATCGCCATGACCAAAGTTATCATTGTAGGTGGTGGATTTGCAGGCTTGAATGCCGCCAAAACGCTGGGAAACAAAAAAGGCTTTGAGGTGACCCTCATCGATTCCCGCAATCACCATCTGTTTCAACCGCTTTTATATCAAGTCGCCATGGCGGGCTTGAGCCCGGCCGAAATCGCCATGCCCATCCGGGAAATTCTGGAAAAATACCGCAATGTACGCGTTCTGCAGGGCAAAGTTGAATCGCTTAAGCTGGACGAGTGGAAGATTGTCACCGATTTTGGCGAGAAGACCTACGACACTCTGATCCTGGCCTGTGGCGCCAAGCATACCTATTTTGGCCATTCGGAGTGGGAAGTCTATGCACCGGGACTGAAAACCATCGAACAGGCGACTGAGATTCGCCGGCGGGTGTTGACTGCTTTTGAGTGTGCGGAACGGGAAGATGATGTAAATGACCAGAAAAAACACCTAACCTTTATTATCGTCGGTGGTGGGCCGACGGGTGTGGAACTGGCTGGTGCGATTGGTGAAATGAGCCGGTTCACCATCGCCCGGGAATTCCGCAATATCGATCCTAAGCTAACCCGGATTATCCTGATTGAAGCCGGTCCGCGTATTCTCCCCGCATTTTCTAGGGAATCTTCCAGCCAAGCCACCCGGGATCTGGAAAAATTAGGCGTTCAGGTTTGGACTTCCAGTCTGGTCACTAAGGTGAACCGCCAGGGCGTGGAAGTGGGCGCTGAACGGCTAAATGCCGCTACCATCTTGTGGGCCGCGGGTGTGAAAGGCTCCCATCTGAACGAATTTCTGGGATTGAAACTGGACCACTCCGGGCGGGTCCCGGTGCGGGGCGATATGAGTCTGCCAGGTCATCCGGAAGTATTTGTGTGTGGTGACCAAGCCGCCCTGATTCCGGAAGGTGGCGAACGCCCTTTGCCGGGTTTGGCGCCGGTGGCATTACAGCAGGGTCGATATGTAGCAAAAGAACTCATCCGGGAAGCCCGGGGCAAGCCGCGCGAACCGTTTAAATACCGTAATAAAGGTCAGGTGGCGACTATCGGCCGGAGCCGGGCCGTGGCGGAGCTCGGCAAATTCAGGTTCAGCGGTTTTTTTGCCTGGATGACCTGGCTGGTAGTGCATATCTATTATCTCACCGGATTTAAAAATCGGCTGGTCGTAGTGATACAATGGGCTTGGGCCTATCTCACCTTTGATCGTGGCGCCCGCCTCATCGTGGGCAAAGATTGGCAGTTCTATGCCGCTGATCCCAAGTCCAAAGTTATAAAAAACCAAGCTCGTACGGAATCGCACAACCGGGTTTCGCGCCGCCAACCCGGTTTTCGTTCGACGGTGGATAACGAATCTAAGCGGAAACCGATTTAGCCCGGCAGTAGCCGGACGGAAATCGGTTTCAGTCATCTCTCCGAGCCTGGTGTACCAGTCTTTCAAACGACCCGGCGCCTTCCGGCGCTTTACGAACTCAAGATAAAACAAATCCTATGAACCAACCCGAATATCAAAATCACCTCCCCAATCGCAGTTCGATTTCCTCAAGACTCTTGACCGATCCCATTACCGTAATTTCATCTCCAATTTCCAAGCGGGTATAGCCATGGGAGACAAGTAAATTTCCCTGACGGCGAACTGACAAAATCAGTGAGTCCAAAGGTAGTCGCAGGTTGCGAATCGATAGCCCCTGGAGGTTGGGATTGGTGAGCTCGATATCCAACATGTCCTGATCCGGTTCCATTCCTAATAGAATAGAAGCGGCCACCGGTGATCGGACCAGATGATCCATCAAATTGACCATGGCGGTGGATGGATCGACTAACAGGGCCCCCAGTGCGTGAAATTCATCGACCCGGGTACGATCATGCAACATGACGATCACCGTTTTCGTCCCAAATTTTTCGTAAATCAATTCACAGATTTGCAAGTTCTCATCATCGGAAAGCAGGGAAATCACGGCATCAGCTTGATTACAGGCTAATTGATTAAGACTATCCGCCGACAAGGTTTGGATGGGCACGATTTTCACATCGCTTTCATGAATTTCAGCCCTGTAGTTGGCCTCGCGGGAGGCAACCCGAACCTCCCAGCCGTGACTCATAAGTTGCCGGGCGAGTGCCAGTGACTGGCCTTCGAGTCCGAAAATCAATGCCCGATGCGGACCCTCATGTTCGGTTCCTTTGGACTTGGCATGAGCTTCACCGCTTAGTTGAATAGCCCATTTAAACAAGGGTGGTCCGATAATCTGATTTAGGACGATGACGGCAATAATCATGGTAGCGAAGGAAAGCCCCCATTCCGGAAAGTCCACCGACACCTCTTTCGCTAATCCCAAGCCAATTCCGGCTTGGGTGATATAGGCCATCCAACTCACTCGTGTGTTTCGCCATTTATCTCCGGCGATCCAACCACCACCCAGAGTTCCGCAAAAAATGGCTACCATTCGCACAGCCAGGAGAGCCACCGCAATAACCCAGGTTTTTAGCAGAATATCCAGCGCTAATGCCGCACCGGTAAGCGTGAAGAACGCAATATAAACATAGGGACTCACATCCTGGGTAAGTTTTAAAAATTCATCGCGGTAACCGGTTGAGTTGGTTAGCCAAAAACTGGCGACCATACACACCAGCAAAGGTTCAATGAGAAATTCAAGATTGAACTGGTGCTCAATCCATTTTTGGGCGAACCCGGAAAAGGCAAACACGCCATAACCAGTGACAAGTATGAGGAGAATTTTTAGGATTCCTGGTAATTTGACAGCCAAATAAATTCGCAATAATTGCCCAACCAGATATCCCAACAGTAGGGAAACGCTCAATTCAGCTAGCAAAAGTTTAATAAATCCGAGATTGAAGCTGGTGGTGGTGAGAAGTGCCTCCGCTACCGTGGACGCCAAACCAAATAGAAGGATGACAATGACATCGGAGACAATCGTAACGCCTAAAACCGTGTGAGTCAGCGGACCTTTGGCTCGAAGTTCATTGACGATGGCGATTGCTGAGGATGGTGAACGGGCTACTAAAATGGCGCCCGCCAGAATCCCGATAGCCCATTTCCCCAGGGGTGGCAGTGTTTTTAAAAAAGGGATCGCGTCCGCCAGAACGACGACAGTCAGAGTACCTAAAACAAAGGTGCCAATCGTCAATCCCAACGTCACCCAGGCGATGCTTTTAAAGCGGTCACGTAGCTCTTTCAAATACAGTTCGCTGCCTGCGGCAAATGCGATGAAGGCCAGTGCAATCTTATCTACGAAAGCCAGGTGATGCATGGCTTCCCGGGGGATAAGATCCAGGACAAACGGGCCAGCCAGGATCCCCGCAACGAGATACCCGCTGATCAGAGGGAACTTAAATCCGGCGAAAAAACCACCGATACGCTCCGCTGCTAAAGCGATGACTGCAAAACCGGCCAGATAAATGATTACGTCAGTACTCATGTAACTCCATTATATCAAATTAACTCGAAAATAATACCGGGCGAGAGATATTCCAAA
>CAZIWX010000162.1:0-4751 GCA_964543125.1 uncultured Lentisphaeria bacterium
CTATATCGGGTCTACGATCTGGTGGCACTTATCACCTAAACCTTAAATTTATGCGATCGCCACGCAATCCGGTGCAAACCTTTGTTAGCACCCGGTCGTTACGCAAGCAGCCGGAGGTTCTGCAAAAATCTAAACTTTCCCGGCCGCACCTTTCTTTTCAAGATTTCAGGAACCAACCGGCGCTTCCGGAAAGGGCGTTTCCTTCTGATTGAGTAAAAGGAGTTACCTTTGTCAAACCTTCCGTCCGCAACATACGGACTGCTTCTTCCGTTCCCGAAAGCACGGAGTTTGAAATCCGCAACAAGGGAATCCGGGCGGTTAGAGAAAGGGCGTTCCTTATATTTTTTTGGGTTTTTCGATTTCCCTTTCCCTTAAATCGTTTCGTTATCTTGAGCACGATAATTTTAACTCTAACAATTTTAGATCATTCGCTTGCGCGCAGATAAACCGGCCACAGCCAATGTTGCACCCAATCCCGCAATGACGCCCCCCAAAAACAATAGTACGAAAATCACCGGATTATCAATACCGGAAAAGGTGGCAACGACCGACAACAAGACGCCGGTACTTCCAAATATTGCAAAGATACCGCCAGATGCAATTTTCTGTTTTGAAGTTAGCAATTTTTTCCCTTTCATTTTAGCGCTAACGGCGCTGCGGATCAGCGGCGGAAGGAAATGCGGGTTTACTCGCACGGATGACCGCCCGCTGCAACGCCTCATTAGCGCCATTACATATTTGTTTTTCGAATCCTGAGGCAGTATTGCATTACTTCTTCATCCAATTCCACAGGATAGTTATAGCCAAGACCGGTCCCGACTGTTCTTGCCAGCTTTCTAAAGAACTCAATAGTCTTGAAGAAGGCTCGCCAGTTCTCTTCGACATTTGCTCCGGCGAAGGTAGATTCGAATTCCCGCCAGGTTTCGGCATCAAGATAGCGCTTGAACATTTTGCCATAGATTCCAGTGCTCACGGACCAGTCATTCTGTAAACCAATGTACCATTCGACAATCTTCTGCAGGAAAGAGTATCGAAGGACATTATCGAACATGTATTTTGCAAAAGGCAATTCATCCCGCCAAAGGTACTTGGGAACATAGATTGCATTCCACCAGAATTCATGGACCAGTGTTTCATACTCTTGTCTGGAAGGTTTCTTGATAATGTGTTTCGAAAATGTCGGTTCTTGTAAAGCCGCTATCAAGTTATTCTTGTCGATGAGTACTCTGTATCCGTTATCGTAGGCATCCGGTTCAATAGTAGTCTGATCGGTAATCTGAAAATCGATTCGCACGCCATCTTTGAATAGAACGAGTCGCGTGATCCAATTCTCACGGCCTGTCAACCGTGGCTTTAGCGGCCAGCGAACCATAATAGGACCGAAGACGTTCAGCCACTCATCATCTTTTCGGAATGGCTCAAGGTCAGCCACGTACAGTTCAATGTCATAATCTGACAAGAAATCGGTAACTCCATTAGGATCAATGCGTGAACTGGTCAGCACGGCTGCACGGATCAGATCGTTGCCCTGCGCCCATTCATTGAACTGTGTTAGAACTTCCTTTGCGGTTCTCAAGACCTTTCCTCTTGTGACGCTAACGGCGCGGTGGATCAGTGGCGGAAGGAGATGCGAGTTTACTCGCGCGGATGACCGCCCGCTGCAACCGTTTGTTGGACCGGCGCAAAGCGTCCGCACCATCTATTGATTATGCAATCTGCGTAAACAACCTTAGGATTCACTTTCTGCAACCTGTTGAAAACAAAGGTCCGGTAAGCCGCCCGGAGCTGGCCCAACCGTTCGGATGGCGTTCTTTCCGGTACCGGAACACGGGTCTCCCGGTAAAAATGAATTTCTCCGTTAGCCGTTCTAAACACCAATCCTATGGCCGTCCTTCTGATTAAGCCTGTTCTCGAATTTTACGAACTTTACTTTAAAAACAGCTTGCTTCCAAGCGGTAATGCGCCCTTAGCCCGGCCGCCGCCAGCGATCTTATAAATCGGGCCGGATTAACGGGCGTGGCGGCACGCTAACGGCCTGGCTTGAGCCGCTCTCGACAGCTTCTTGGATTTGCACCCAATTGTGTCTGGTAATCAGCATTCATGACTAGCAATCCCCGGCGTGTATGCCAGCTCTAAACGCTTAATATAAAGTCCTTTGCTGTGTGCTAGTGGGAGTCATCTTGGTCCCCAATGGCAAAAATATAAATCGATTTGTCATCAAATTTGTAGATGACACGATCACCACGAGATAATCTTCCTGACCATCAACCCGTTAGATTATGGCGGAGTTGTTCAAGTTTACCTACCCCTTTGCCCGGGTCCCCAGGCTGCATCTCCCGAATGATTTTACGCAAATTGGTATGAAGTGTCTTTAACGGAAACCAATTTAGGCCACGCGCCGGCGTGACCGGAAATTGGTTTCGGTGCTAGGCTTCGCCTTTCGTCAAAGCCCAAATTCGTCTGATTAAAACGGGCCGCCCGGAGTCATTCATTGCTCACCCCGAAAATCAGCCAACTAGTTTACGATTAATATTTATTTTTGGCGGACCGGTTGGGTCCGGCTCATATCCGTATCAACTCATTACCGCATTCTAAGAGCAAGTGGCACGCCCAGCAGGTCATGGCTTCCGGAAAAACTCAGGGTGGATCAAGCGATCCCGGGGTTGTAAATTTCATTTGGAAATGCGTGACCGGAGAAATAATCTTGGCCTTATTCTTTTAAAAGAAGGTTTTCTTTAGAAAGAATAAAATTTGGGGACGATCATATTCATAGATGGACTGAAATGACGGGGCGCAAATTAATATCTTTCGGGTGGGTGCTGATTTTGAGCCTGCCGCTCAGTGCCGCTCCGCAAAATAAACCGGATCGGTTACAGGTTTACCATCATGAAAGCTACCCCCCGCTCGAGTTTTTAAATTCCCAACATCAATCGGATGGATTTGACGTTCAGGTTTTCCAGGCGGTTGCCAAAGCTGCCGGATTACACTATACCTTGTCTGGCATTAGTTGGGATTCCATTCTTACCACGATCCAGACCGGTGAATTTGATGTCCTGACCGGAATCTATTACCGGGCCTCCGAAAAATCCAAGCTTGGCTTTTCCTTACCCTTTTTAGAGATCACGTATGCCCTCTTTGTGCCGGTAGGTTCTGAAATCCGGGATTTACATGACAATATAAGCAAGCGGGTAGCCATCGTTGCCGGGGGCGTTTCCTCTAAGTTAGTGGATGATTTTTACGCGATTCATGAAGTAAAACAGGTAAATAATTTCAAGGAAGCCATCAAACTGCTACAGACCGGTGCGGTGGATGGCGCCGTTTTACCCAGTTTGCAAGCACAGTACTATTTAAAAACCGCCCATATTCGTAATATTGTCCGAATCGGCCCGGATCTGCTGACCCGCAACCTGAGCTTCGCCGTCCCCGCCGGCGACACCTTGCTGCTAAGCACAATTGACGCAGGCTTACGGAAAATTCAAACCACCGGCGAATACGCCGCCCTGCGCCATATTTGGATTGATCCCTATACGGAAAAAATCTTTTTATGGCGCGCCGTTAGAAAGTACCTGCTGGGATTGGCAATCCTGGTTGTAGCCGGCATTATCGGAACGATTATGTGGACTACCAGCTTAAAACAAGCCGTTAAGTCCCGTACCCGTGAATTACACCGGGAGGTCCAACAGCGCAAACATATTGCCGACCGGTTGACGGAATCCCGCGACTTAAAATCACTGTTGTTTGACATTATCACCCATGACCTGAAAAACCCGGCCGCGGTTATCAGTGGCATGGCTGATCTGATGCTGAAAAATAGTCCAAAGGACGAAATGGCCACCGTGGTCAAGCAGGGCAGCACGAATTTGTTAGGGGTGATTGAAAATGCTACCACGCTCTCCAATATTGACCTGGGCGAGCATATTCAAAAGGAACCCCTGCATCTCAAAAGGATGCTGGAAAAGATCGCACATGAGTTTGACCCCGCTTTAAAACAGGCCGGTATGACGCTGGAAATTCGGCCTATGCCGGATATAGTCATCATGGCCAATCCCATTGTGGCGGAAATTTTCAAAAATTTTATCAGCAACGCCATCAAATACGCCTCGCCGGGCGGCCGCATTCTAATAACCGCCGTTGCCGAGAAAAAATCCGTTACGATTTCCGTAGCCGATTTTGGCGAAACCATCCCCCTTGATATGCGTCAACGGATATTCGAGCGCTCATTTCAACTGGAAAAAAATACCCGGCGCGGCCGGGGATTAGGATTGGCAATTGTCAAACGCATTGCGGAAGTTCATCAAGGCCAAGCCGGAGTGATACCCAATTCACCCACGGGAAATATATTTTATTTCACCCTCCCGATATGAGGTCTAAGCTTGTTTTAACGAGTGATTTAAGCTAATGAAATCCCACGGGCAGACCCGTGTTTCCATAAATATAATTGTTTGAAATAATCGATCTGCGCTCAGAATATCAGTCTGGGTTTGATCAGGGTGAACCCCTCGGGCCCCTCTTCCTTTTGTACTTTTTTAAAAAAATGACAATTGAAACAACTGTCTTGTTTATCGGCAAAACTACCCTGAACCTTATCGCCACAAAAAGTCCCGGCGACAGCCCAACAAAACCGGCCGCCATTTCGGCCGGAATTATAGCCATCTAGCTCGGTTTCGGTTGCTGCCGGGCAAATTCCCGCTTCGGCAGCCCTGACGCCACCGGGTTCACGCTCGCAGTCCATATACTCCCAACAGTTCAAC
>CAZIWX010000163.1:0-4698 GCA_964543125.1 uncultured Lentisphaeria bacterium
ACAGATCTTCAGCTGTTACACCTTTCTCGACTTTAATTTCGCGAATGGTATCAATGGTATAGGAAATACCGCCGCGCTTGATTTCGATATCACTGATCTCAAAATGTTCATTGTCGCGGGTACATAAATCCAGCATGGCTAATCGATCAGCGATGGGAGTAATTGCGTGCTGACCATATTTATGAGGAGGATTCAGGGCGGGAATAAAAATAATTTTATTCAGGCCCAAATTTTCGCGAATCGCCTCGGCGATGATAAAGTGACCGTTATGGGGCGGGTCAAATGTCCCGCCAAATAGACACATTCTCAAATTTCAGGGCTCCTCAATCGGCTTTTTCAGCCCGCTTTTGGGAGATCTTGGCCTCAATCGCCTTCAATTTTCGCGTCTCTGATTTATCCAGTGCTGTTTTATCGATTTGGGCCAATATTTCGCCGGCATCATCCAGCTTATTTTCTCCGGTAAGCGCCTCGGCTTTTCCCAATGAAGCAGCGGTCTGAAACGAAGTGTCATAATATTTGTCCAGAACCGTATCAAAATATACCCGTGCCGAGCCCCATTCACGCAGCTTTAAGTACAGCACTCCCGAGGCACACAACTTACGAGCCATTTTAGCCCGCAATTCCTTCAGATATTTCCGCGCTGTTGGCCGATGGTCACTTTGGGGAAACAGATCAATAAAATTCTGTAGTTGTTTTGTGGCCTTTTTAGTCATGGTTTGGTCAAGACGATAATCTGGTGAAAGGTTATAATAGCATTCGGTTTTTCGCCAACTGGCCTCCTCCAACAGTGGTGAATTGGGCATACGGTTGATCAAACGATCATATTCGTCAATCGCCACAAGATATTCGTCACGAAAATAATGTGTTTCACCTAACTGGAATTGGGCGTCATCGGCAAATTCACCCGCCGGATCATTATAGACGATGAAAGTGAAAGCCTCCTCCGCTTTCAGCCAGTTTTTCTTTCCCATGAATTTCATCCCCTTTTGGTATTCACCCGGGATATCATTCGCATCGTGCGCCATTTTGGAAGCCGCACATCCCTGCCAGATCAGAATCAAACCCAACCCCAATAAACTTTTCAATAGCAATCTTCGCAACATTGTCTTTCCTATGATTATCGTCTCGATTCGCTTAAAAAATCACCAACAATTCCAGCCCGCGGCGATCGAAAACAGTGGCGGGCATTAGTGTCGCGTGCCACTTTAATTTTTCACCGCCGTTGATCTTAGTACCAAGGGCTGCTTCAAACGCACTGAAAATATGATTGAACATCAGTACCGTGACGGCATGTTTGGCAATTTTGCCAAAATCATTGGCTTGCCGGCGCATGGAGGAATAGTGCAGCTTGTGCGGGGTTACTTCTTCGCCCCACCCGGTCGTATCCGCCTTACTGGTGAAATCGTCCCAGCCACAAATGAATTCATTGTATTTGCCCACATTTTCATAGTAATGACGATCTTTCACGGGCAGCAGGACACCATCGTTATCAGTATAGGGCATGGCATGGGTTTGAATGTAACCGCAATGGTATGGATTACCCTGACTATCGGTAGTTTCAGTCCCAATCCAGGTATCAAAAGACCAGTGGACATCAACATAATTTTCAAATTCCGTGGTGGCCCGGGTTTCCTGGCGCGTATAGTAGACATTCCCCAAAATACTTGCTGCCTCCATGGCCGCGAAGGCGGCTGCCCGCTTATAGTGCCCTTCACTGTATTGTCCCCAGCCCGGGAGAACCATTGATTTTAGAAAATTCAGCTTAACGGCGCGGGGCAGCGGTTGCGGTTCGTTGGCAGTAGAATCCGCAAACTGTGCTTGAACAGTAGAAAGGATGACCAGACCGGCAACGAAACTAATGAATGTCTTATGCAGCATCTCAATTAAATCCAAATAATACCTGCCAGTAATAGCGCATCTCTTTGCCGTACCGGAAATTAGTATTGGCGGTTCGAACCGTAATCTCGTCGAAGCTATAGTAACCTCCAAACTCAATTGCGGTGGGATATCCATAAAATGACCATCCCGCTAAACGCAATTCCAGACCAATATCCCTAACCCATTTGGCATTGTTCAGTTCCCGGGAGAGTGAATGATAGGCCTTGGACGCTGAGTTCCAGACTGCCATCGGGTCACCGGTCCAGGCACTCCCCGCTTGCCAGACCACGGCCAAATAAACATCCTGCAGGGAATATTGCAACAGGTTCAGGTTGATGTTTTGAAACAGGGGAAATCTGAGTGAGGCCGTTCCAATGGCCTTACGGGTACCGGTCATTCCATAAAATGGATACCCTCTCAAACCGGGTAGACCACCGGCAAAATCCCAGAAGAAATCATCCAGATAATTATGCGGAATCGCCGTTAGATCGGTTTTTAAGGCCGCCACGACAGGCCACCTTTTATTCAACTGTTTCCCATAGTATTGGCTAACATCAAAGCGCGTGTAGTGGTACAAAGTAAAAATCGGACCACCGTATGGACTGTAATCGGTAAGAAACTGGTGATGATTGTCGCGGATGCTGACCTCCAAATGCATGCCGGTGGGATTAATATCCCGCTCCCGCCGCAACCGGATACCCTTGTATTCATAATGCGCACCGGCGTCCCAACCACGGAAATAATCATAGTTGAATTCGGGAACCGTGGTGCTCGTATTTTGAATGACATGCCGGGCGATGTAGGTGTTGTATGTCCCAAAAGTATAATTGAAGTCCAAATAATGGTTATCGGGTATATGGAACGCTGCCCGGAAGGTCCCCTGAGTGAGGCGAAACTTTATTTTAGCCGGCGTTCGATAGACGCCGGAGTAATACCAGAGTGTATCGGTCGTGTTTCGCACCATATTGTAAATCTCAAAAGACAATGTGGGCAGCAAACCGTGATACTCGGCCATGAAAAAGATGTCCCGGTCTTTATTCAGTCCCATATCCGCCCCACCGATGATGAGATAATTATCCAAAATCTCATTCGAAAAAAAGAAAAAACCCGGCTTTACCACCGAGTGATGTTTCGACTGATCGATATCCATTTGCAACCGTGGCAGAATAAACATGGGACCATAGTGAAACTGATAGGCGGAGTCAGGCAAAGCAGTCTTATGCCGCGCCCAATCAGATTTGGGAAGCGTCCGGTTAAAAAATACCGGGAGTTGGTGTCCATGGAATTCAGAGGTATCGATCCGGGCAATGTTATAGCCCAAGCTGTCGTAAACCGAGTACACCAGCCGTTCATTCCGGAGTTCAGGCTGGAAAGCGCCGCCCACCACTTTGGTCAATGCGACTTCAGCTCCGCTATTCAAATTGCGCTGATAGATATTAAAAACACCCGACTGGTCACTGGCATAAATCAGTGTGGAATCGTTCAAAATAAACGGATCGCGTTCATCCCATGAATTCTCCAATAACGGCTGCCAGGTATTGGAGGTCAGGTCGAAGATCCCAATATCCCGGTTGTATTCCGTCACATAGTCGAAAATGATTCGCTTGCTATCCGGAAACCAGCGCGGTGAAAAGATTTGGGTCGCAGGCAGCATGTGCGTCAAAATGCGGCTGCTGTCCGGATGGCCGGGAAACGCTAACTGCATATTATTGGTGCCATCGTAGAGCGTCACGTACACAATGGCTTGACCGTTGGGTGACCAGGCCGGGTTCTTGGCCCGTTGACCAAAGGTCAACTGAACTTCTTCACTATCTTCTTCGGTTGACCGAATGAACAAATCATTGAAGCGGGAACCAGTCAGTGCAAATCCATAACGGTCACAAGTTAGGTCATTAAGGCTGTTTTCAGGATTTAGTTGGGTGACTCCACCCGGCAGGATTCCCCGGGTTAAGGCCGGAGGCGTGACCAGTCCCCCATCCCAGAAATTTTTGCGGGAAATGACCAGGTGTTTGCCATCGGGTGACCAATCGAATCCTTCAGCTCCGGGAGCCAGCAATTTGGCAGGCTCCTCACCGACCTTCAGATATAAGCTGGTGAGGGACATATAGCTTTGATCCATGCTGGAAATAAAGCCCAGAATCTTGCCATCACCGGACAAACGTGGTTCGTAGTTAGACGCGCCTTCTCGTTGGATAAAATGCAGTGGCGTTAAATCCTTGGCGCCGGTAAGCGGCAGCGCCGCTTGCCGCAGACTATCCGTCCAAAATTGGTATAGCTGCTTTTCCGAAAAACCGGTCTCCGCCGAGACGGCGGCGTAAAATGAATAGTTCGTGGGTGAATTGAGCCGCCGAGTAATGCGGTTCAGGATATCCTGGCCCCAGTTATCGGCCAAAAAATGCACAAAATTGAACCCCTGATTATAAACGCTTTCATTGCCGATTCCAGCTTTTCCGAAATGATTCAATTCCTTAAATGACAGGAATGAATCGTGATACAGGCGATCGCGGGTAATCATATCCCGAATGCTGTCCCACCAATCATAGCGTTTGGCGTTGGATTGGTATTGTGCCAATCCTTCGGCCCACCACATAGGTACGACCACACCCGGCAAGGGATAAGACATGAGCCCGTTAGGATAACCGTAAAGCACATCGGGCCGTTTTTCCGGTTCATACTGGATAATTTGAAAATATCCCGCCGGGATACTCCGGCCGAATTTCCGGGCTGCTCGCAGACTGACGATATGGGTAAATTCGTGAGTAATAACGTCTCGCAGCCAATAATGCGACCCCCGCAGGGAATAAGCCAGGGGCATAGCCC
>CAZIWX010000164.1:0-4665 GCA_964543125.1 uncultured Lentisphaeria bacterium
GCTTGAATCTTTTAGTTACCCGCAGCATTCGTTTTAGTCTGGATTTCAGCTACGAAGATTTCGGAATATTAGGGCAGGTGCAACGCTATACGCTCAATCTTCAATATTAATCGAATTCCAGCCTAGTAAATGCAGGGTCGGGGAAACGCGGTACTTTGTTTTTCCGACCCTGCTTTTTTACCTCTTCAGGATTAACTGGCGGGTTTTTTTATTCCCTTAAACCGTCTATATTATTTTTGATAAGCAATCATCAACGGGAGTGTCTCCACTATGGGATGGCTTAACCGATCAATTCTGGCAATATTCACAGTTTTTATAATGGTTAGCCCGGGCCTTCCCCAGGGCTTGAGCCTGGCTGCCCAACCTCAGGCTATCAGGTTATGGATCGCACAGGGTGGAACCCCCTGGGGCTATATCACCCGCTATTTTGTTTATATCGGAGAGGATGGGAATTTTCAAAAAATCCGCGAGCTGCATGGTATTCAACAGGTTATTCTGTCGCCCAATGGCCGGTTGGCGCTGTTAGCCCAACCGGAACCATATCATTCCCGAATTGCTCAATCCCTCCATACCCGATTCCTCGTTATGGATAGAACCGGGGAAATTAACCTTGATTGGCAGGAGGATAACGCGGCCGATGAAACGCGTTGGCAGGCAGCCATCGGTAATGGAGGGTTTATAGGACTGCTTGATCCCGGATATGCCCGCGTAAAAATTATTTCTCCCCGGGGTCAGGTTATTGTGGATCGTAAGCTAAAAAAGCAGCCCGGGCTCGATCCCGCCGTACCACTATTTAACCTGGAGCGCAAAGGTCGCCTCGGCTGGATCAGGAATCAATTGATAGTCGTTCTGGAAGAACGCGCTTTCCAACCTGAAAAAGGGAATAATGTTAGCGTTTTTTCCCTTGAAACTGGTGAAAAACCGGGCTGGGAGACAACTGCAAATCTGACCCAAATTCAAGCGGCGTTATTTGACTCTAGTGGTATTTTTATATCAGGCTATGATTGGCGTGACAACGGCGCCCACCGTGATTTCACCCATCGCATACTACAATTATCTCCCGGCAAAGGTCTAGTCACCCGGTCCTGGCCGGTCCCTGCCCGGGATTTGACGCTCTCACCCAACGGTCAATATTTAGGTGTTTTAGAGGATTCCCGGCACGGACGCGCAATCAATCTCGCTACGGGTGATACGGTAACATTCACTTATAAAAATCAGCAGGAATTTCTCCAGGGGCTTGCCATCAATGACCAGGGTGAAGTTGCTGTAATTGCCATCAGGAGCGCCAATTATCATTCTTTGGAAATATTAAAAGATAATCGGATCAAGATTATTAAGCCTTTTTCCGGTGAAACGATTCAAATACCCACCGGTGGCGTTTTCCCCGATCAATTGAAGTTATCCACGGATGGCCGGTCTTTTTATCTCGGCGACAGTCGAATCTGGCGAGCAGTGGGGCAATGATGGTGCGCTTCCTTCTTTTGGGTGCGCTGGTGCTTCCCCTGTGGGCTGGTTTCCCCTGGCCGCTGGCGCCCATGAATGAGCAGCATCGTGTATCCGCTACTTTTGATGAATGCCGTGCTGATCGGGACCATTTCCACAGCGGCACTGATATACCATTAGCCCAGGGGGGTGCGGCACTTTCCATCGAAGCCGGTCAGGTAACCGGATTCGATCCGAATGGGATTAATTCCTGGATTCGCGTGGGGCGCTATGCTTATGTCCATACGGTTCCTAATCCGGCTCTCAATGTGGGTGATTTTGTTAACCAGGGAGCCATAGTAGGGTGGACCAACGATCAAAACCACATCCATTTAAACGATGGCGGCGGCGCCAGTGGGTACGCCTACGCTAATTCATTGCGGGTGGGAGGGATTTCACCCTTTGTGGATCCTTATCGGCCCCGGTCACCTGTTATTAGTCTAAGACTGGATGGCACGGCCACTCGTTTCCCAACCAACCAGCTCAGCGGACGGGTCGACATCTGGGCCCAGGCGGCGGATACCACCGATTTGGAATCAACCATCGATATGAATAATGGTGTTTATAAGATTGGTTGGGCCTTGTACTCGGCCGATACCTCCACTCTGCTGGAGGGACCCTATTATCGATTTCAAGCAGATAATCTGTATTCATCCGCCTATATCAATAATGTTTATGCGCCCGGGAGTAATACCAGCACCTACATCTATATCGTAACCAATCGCTATAACGCCAATTCTTATCTGGATTGCGATGCTTATGCCACCGGAAATTACGTGATCGCCGTGATGTCAGCGGATACGCGAAACAATTGGGATACGACCTATGTTGCGGTGGAATTCACTGATACGGATTGGCTGGCGCCCGAGCCGCCCGTTTTGGAATTCGCCGGGCTTGATAATTCCGGTCAAATGACGTTGAAATGGAATGCTTCGGCAGCGCCCGATCTTGCAGGCTACAAGTTATACTATTCTTTCGACGGAGCTAGTTGGAACAACAATCTCGGTCCGGAAACCCTGACGAGTGAAATGACCAGCTACACTTTTCCCGGTTTCCCCGAAAACAGCTTCATCTATCTAAAAATGACCGCGGTCGATAACGCACCCATTCCCAACGAAAGTGGCTTTACGGATACTTACGGCGTGAAAATGAATCTCCCGGGACCTCAAATCCTGATCGTTGATGGATTTGATCGAACATCGGGATCGTGGACTGCGAACGCTCAGGATTTCAGTACAACCTATGGATCCGCTATCAGTAGCGCCGTGGGCGAGGTGGGGATTCAATCCGCCACTAACGAATGGGTGCAAAATTCAGGTGATCTTTCCGGGTATCAGGCAATAATCTGGTTCGTCGGAGATGACAGCCGGACTGCTGAAACCTTTTCCGGCAGTGAACAAACTATTATTGAAAATTATCTTTCAAGCGGTGGCAATGTCTTTCTCTCGGGGTCGGAAATTGGATACGATCTCAGTGCCGGCAATACCGGCGATCTGGATTTTATGCACTACTGGTTAGGATTGGATTATGCCGGTGATGCTTCGGGAAACTATTCATTAAGTGGAACGCTGGAGCCTTTTGCCGGTTTTACCGCGACCTTTGGCGCTCAGCCTTACATCGATGACTGGCCGGACTATTTTAATCCCACGGGTTCAGGTTATCCCCTGTTAGCCTACGGTAATCAATTATATGCGGGGATTGCGAATACAATCATTCAAAATGAATTGACCGGACGGGTTTTAACAGTGGGGTTTGCCTGGGAAACCATGGCGCCGGCAGCCGCCCGCCTCGATTTTATGACGCGATTGTTTCAATATTTCGGAGGTTCCACCGCCGTTGACGATGAGAAACGCCAAATTCCGGCCGGTTTTACTCTTTCAGCCGCCTATCCTAATCCTGGTAATGGCCGGGTAGGGCTATTGTTTGCCACGCCACTGAGCGGCCGGTTTTCTTTTCTGGTCTATGATATTCTGGGACGTATGGTTTATTCTCGGGCTATGGATTTAACACCCGGTCAACACTTGTTGAATTGGGACAATGCCGATAACTTCGGCCACCTGGTGGGTAGTGGCATGTATCTGATACGCATCAAGGGGGCCGGTAAATCTTTTTACGGTAAGGTTACTTTACTCAAATAGGATGGGTCCGAGAATACCAAACTGGCGATCAATCCTGCTTCTGCTCGGAGGCATCATTCCGCTATTCGCCGATCTGCCTTACAAATTGGAAGCCCACTATGCTTTCGCGGACCAGGTGATCGAAGTTTGGTTTCGTTCAACCTTTGACCCATCACCGCTATGGCTGGTGCGATTTTCCGGCCGAATTAATGTGCTGAACGAAAGTGGCCGAGTTGAAAATACCATTCCGTGTGAACCCGGTGACGCTATGGTTGTCTCCAATGACCAACGCTATTTCGGCCTTTTACATATCAACGCCGATGCCACCTCCAATATCGCCGGTGCTGTCTTTTCGGCCCGAGTATTCCATTTTACCGGTGAGCCCTTGTACACACAGGTACAGGCGTTCAATACAGTATTCAACCGTCCCGGAGTGATTCTCACGGATACCGGTTCACTGATTTTATACGATGCCTATGCGGCTCAGGTCAGTGAGGTTTACGCCGGAACAGTTCTCCATCAAATAAATCTCAGTGCCTTGATTCCCGGTTGGTCACCTCAAAAGGGTGCTCAAATCGCCCAGACCAAACCCCACGCCGGATATGTGATCGCAGGTACTGGCATGGATTCAGTTTCCGGCAGCCCGCAAATCAACATCGCCTTGCTGAGTAGTCATTTGGATTTGAAAACACACTATGGTTTTTCAGGGGAACCGAAGCGTCTGTTCCCGTCATCCGGCCAAAATCATGTCTATTTAAGCTATCAAACCGATACGGGATCATTTTTAGCTCTACTTGGCACGGATAGCGTCATTGCCACAAGTCAGGATGATCCACGGGTCGTAAATGCGACGCCCGACCCGGGCCGTGGCTTGGTAATCACTCAAAAAGCACTGAAAATAATCAGCTGGTTGGATGGCATGGTGGAAACCGGGTATGTTCCACAAAGTATGCGTGGTTTGGCTGATGCCGCCTTTGCACCCGGTTTGGAAAGTTACCTTTTGTTTTATGGTCAACCCGTCCTGCGGGGGGGGGTGGTATATTTTCAGGCGGTCAGTCTTGTACTG
>CAZIWX010000165.1:0-4641 GCA_964543125.1 uncultured Lentisphaeria bacterium
TAAAATCATCAGATCATCCGATCATAAAGTCTTCCAATCTTCCAATCTTCAGATCCTCCAATCATCCGATCATCAAATCTTCAGCTTGTGTATTGACGCAAATAATATAAATTCCGTCATTATAGTGATGCTCGTATGCTAAAAATCCCCAGAAAAACAGAAGCGTTGATTAAAACCCGCTTGCAGCCAGGTAAAGTCCTCCTGCTGTCAGGCGCCCGCCGGACCGGAAAAACATTCCTGCTGAATGAAATTATAAAGAACTGGCCCGGGGAATACCTGTTCTGGAATGGCGAAGATTTTGCCGTACAGGAATTGTTACAACGGCGCAGCGTGCAACATTACCGCCAGCTTGTGGGCCGGACGGAGCTGCTGGTTATCGATGAAGCACAGCACATTCCGGACGTCGGTAAAATCCTCAAGCTGATGGTCGATTCATTCCCACGGCTTATAATCCTGATTACCGGATCATCCGCTTTTGGCATCAATGATCGGGCAGACGAACCGTTAACAGGCCGTAAACTTACGCTTCAATTATATCCCCCGGCTGAACAGGAATTGGAATTGATTGAAGACCCCCGGGAGCGTTTTGATAATCTGCGCCAGCGCCTGGTTTTCGGTAATATGCCGGAAGTACATACACTCTCCACACCTGGTGCCAAAACCGAATACCTACGTGAATTGGTCAATGATTACCTGTTTAAGGACATCCTTGTTTTCGAACAGGTCAGGAAAGCGGCCAAGCTGGTTAACCTGGTCAGATTGATTGCGTACCAGATGGGTTCGCAAGTGTCGCTGGAAGAGTTGGGTCGCCGGCTATCCCTTTCAAAAAATACCGTGGAACGCTATCTGGACCTGTTGGAGCGGGTCTTCGTGGTTCATGAATTATCGGGCTTCAGCCGCAACTTGCGCAAGGAGCTTACCAAGAGTTCCAAATGGTACTTTGTTGACAATGGCATTCGGAACGCGGTTTTATCGGATTTCACACCGGTTGAAAAACGCCGGGATGTTGGTTTTTTATGGGAAAATTACCTGGTTAATGAGCGGATCAAGCATCAACATTATTCAGGCATGCTGGTCAATAATTATTTTTGGCGCACTTATGATCAGCAGGAAATTGATTGGGTAGAGGAGCAGGCAGGGGACTTGTCGGGCTATGAATTCAAGTGGCAAGCCCGGAAAGTGAAAGCGCCCGGCGCGTGGTCCCGCGCCTATCCGCAGGCGGAATACCGGGTAATATCACCGGGTAATTATGGTGAATTTTTAGGATTGCGTGGCTGGCCGTAGCGATTATGGCAAACCCCGAAGGAATGAACGGGAGAGTGGGAGAAGCGGAGAAACGGAGAAACGGAGAAGGGGAGAAGGGGAGAAGGGGAGAAGGGGAGATAATTGACCTAATTTCTAATTTATCTAATTGACCTAATAAATGATCAATGACCCAACCTTAAAATCATCCGATCATAAAATCATAAAATCCTCCAATCCTCGTAGAGGATTAATTATTGTAGAACTGTTTCTTAGGAAAAGACCGGCGGAATACTATAATCTGCTCAAGCCTTATTCCACTGGCCGGGATATTGACAACGAAACGATTAGAGGTTTCCTAAACTACAGGAGAATAAATTGAAGATTTTGGTGACAGGTGGAGCCGGGTTCATCGGCTCCAATTTTCTTAACTATATGATTCCCAAATATCCGGGGTATCAATTCATCAATCTGGATGCACTGACCTATGCCGGTAATCTTGAAAACCTCACAACGATTCAGAAGATGTCAAATTACACCTTTGTTAAAGGGTCAATCATTGACCGGGAGCTGGTCTCACGAGTTTTTAATGAGCACCAAATTGATCAGGTTGTACATTTTGCCGCGGAATCCCACGTTGATCGGTCCATCACCGGTCCGGCGGTTTTTGTCGAAACCAACATACTCGGGACACAAGTATTACTGGATACGGCCAAAACGAGTTGGTTGGGGAATGATTCCGGGAAAGTAAATCGTTTTTTGCATGTGTCCACGGATGAGGTTTTCGGCAGCCTGGGCTCTCACGGATTTTTCACTGAAACCACACCCTACGCACCTAATTCCCCCTATTCCGCCTCCAAAGCCGCCTCCGATATGCTGGTCAGAGCTTATCACTACACCTATGGATTGGATATCTGCATTACCAATTGCAGCAATAACTACGGCCCCTATCAATTTCCGGAAAAACTGATCCCCCTGATGATTGTCAACGCATTAGACGAACGACCGTTACCGATTTACGGAGATGGTAAGAATGTGCGCGACTGGCTGTATGTAGGGGACCATTGTAAGGCCATTGAAAAGGTGTTGTTTGAAGGACAATCGGGCGCGACCTATTGCATCGGCGGCAACAACGAACAGCGAAATATCCGGATTGTGGACCTGCTGTGCGAGCTGCTGGATAAAAAATTGAACCGTGGCGGTAAGGGAAGCACCAAGCGGTTAAAACAGTTCGTCACGGATCGCAAGGGACATGACCGGCGTTATGCCATTGACGCCTCCAAAATCAGGCATGAATTGAGTTGGGAGCCGGAAACCGCGTTCGAGACGGGCCTTGAGCAAACTGTGGACTGGTACCTCTCAAATCAAGAGTGGGTGAATCGGGTGCGGGACGGAGCGTACCGGGAGTATTACAGGAAACACTATGGGGTGAGCGGGTAATTATCAGTGTTACCCCGCCTGCCCCGTCCGAAGGACCTTGGGGCGGACTCTGCCTGCCCCGTAACGACGAAGGAGTGTACTGGGGCGTGCTCTGCGAGAGAGACTTTTTACGAGACCGTCAATATTTATTTTTCCACCCAAAGGTATTAATCAATTCAATTCTGATTGAGAGGAATCAATGAAAGGTATCATCCTGGCCGGTGGCAGCGGCACCCGGCTGTATCCGTTAACCCATGTGGTATCAAAACAACTCCTGCCGATTTATGATAAGCCCATGATCTATTATCCTTTGTCTGTCTTAATGCTGGCCGGGATTCGGGATATACTGATTATTTCCACACCCCGGGATTTACCCCGCTTTGAACAATTATTCGGGGATGGTCAAGCCTACGGGGTGAACTTTTCCTATAAAATTCAGGAAAATCCCAATGGGCTGGCGGACGCCTTTATCCTGGGAGCGCAATTCATCGGAAATGATGCCGTCTGTATGGTACTGGGGGATAATATTTTTTACGGGCAGGGTTTTACGGGACTATTGAAGAATAGTGTCGCCCGGATTGAGACTCGCGGAGGCGGAGTAGTTTTTGGCTATTGGGTGCATGATCCTCAAAGCTACGGGGTAGTAGCATTTGACCAATCCGGAAAAGCAACCAGTATCGAGGAGAAACCGCGGCAACCGAAAAGTCACTATGCCGTGGTAGGTCTTTATTTCTATGATAATTCAGTGGTTAACATTGCCCGGAATCTGGATCCATCTCCCCGGGGTGAACTGGAAATTACGGATGTGAATCGACATTATCTAGAACAGGGCCACCTTAAGGTAGAATTAATGGGCCGGGGATTTGCCTGGCTGGATACCGGTACCCATGAGTCATTGCAGGATGCAAGTGCTTTCGTCAAGACCATTGAAGACCGGCAAGGATTTAAAATTGCCTGTATTGAAGAGATCGCCTGGCGCAACGGGTGGATTGATGTGGATCAGGTGCGGGCATTGGCGGCTCCGATTGCGAAAAATCAGTATGGGCAGTATTTGATAAGGATTGTAAGCGAGTAGGTGCGGGTAAATTCCTTGGGACGATTCATGTTTTACCCGTTTTCACGGAAGATCCCGGGTTCACCCGCGACGTTCCATTCTCCCGGGCCGGGTTAAGCTAACCGGACTCATACGCGTGTAGCGGCTCCGCCGAACCCGGTTAGAAGTTGATCTACTCGTCTGGCTTCGGTTGTTGTCACTAATCACGCCGGCTTCCCGGTCTGTCTGAAATGGCATTAAATACTGGTATTGAGGTTTTATGAATATCCTTCCAACATCCATCCCAGGTCTGAAAATAATCGAGCCGCGTGTATTTAGAGACGCGCGCGGCTATTTCTTTGAATCTTGGAATCAGCGCGATTTTGAAGCTGAATTCGGGTCCATCCGCTTTTGTCAGGACAATGAATCCGGATCGGATTGCGGAACGCTCCGGGGGATTCATTTTCAGCAGGCGCCCTATGCCCAGAACAAGTTGGTCCGGGTTATCCGGGGTGAGGTTTGGGATGTGGCGGTGGATTTGCGTGCTGAATCACCAACCTTCAAGCAATGGGAAGCGATTATTCTCTCGGGGGAAAATCGGCGGCAACTGTTTATTCCGCGCGGATTCGGCCATGCCTTTCTGGTTTTGAGTAAATATGCCGTATTTGGTTATAAAGTGGATGCTTTCTATTCAAAACCCCATGAAGGCGGTGTGCGGTACGATGATCCGGCGCTAGGGATTACTTGGCCCTTGACGCCGGCTGAGTTAAAGATTTCCGAAAAGGATAAAGGCCTACCCGGATTATCCGAGATTAATGATCGAATTAATTTTTAAACATCGTCCGGCTTTCGAAAGAATAATTTCCAGACAGGAAATGAGCGGTGATCACCGGTTTCCGGGGCCTTAGATATAAAAAATTAAAATCAACCATTTAGATACAATTTCC
>CAZIWX010000166.1:0-4424 GCA_964543125.1 uncultured Lentisphaeria bacterium
TTTGATTTTGATTGCCTTTTTAACGGGTGGTATGACTTTGATGGTCGATCTCGCTACGACTCTTTCATTCCTTACGGCGCCCGTATTGGCTTATATGAATCACCGGGTGATCACCAGTGACCATGTTCCGGTTGCGGCTCAACCGCCGCGTTGGCTGCGGATTCTCAGCGTCTCCGGGATTACCTTTTTAACAGCGTTCAGCCTGCTCTTCTTGGTTTGGCGGTTTATTCTATAAGTCACCTGCGAAAAAGCAAAAATTGTACAGTTTGTCGAAACCGGGAAGGCTCCAGCTTCTCCGGCACATTTCCTAAAAAGAGGTGGGGGGGTATTCAGAATATTCCTCGTAAAAATGCTGTTTAATAAGATTTCTCCCCTTGGCAAAGAGATGATAAAAGAGGGGTCCAAAGCTGGTTTTTACAGCAGCCGGGATGATTATTCAAGGCAAATAAAGTCGTTAGTTACTTTTTTTTAAAGACCATCGCTTTTTCAAACCGATTTTCAGTACCGCTGAAAATGCGCTTGATATTACTGCGATGGGTAAAAATAATGAAAAACGGGATGAACAGGCTAAACACCAACAGGGTGGTTGAAACAGACTGGTCGGCAAATGAATTAAGCAGAATCAGGACAATCGGTAGGGAGGTAGCCGCCAGGATGCTGCCGAGGGAAACCATACCTGTAAACAGAAGGGTCAGAATAAACACTGTCAGGCAGATCGGAAGTGCGATTGGAAACAGGGCCAAAAGTAGTCCGGCGGCCGTGCCCACACCCTTGCCACCTTTGAATCCGGCAAAAATAGTATAAGTATGGCCCAGAATCGCGGCAAAGCCCGCTAATATCATGAGTGCATCGATGTTGTTGGTCTCACTAAAGTGATTGCCCACATACCAGGCGGGTAACCAGCCCTTGAATACGTCTACCAACATGACAAAAAGAGCTGGCTTCCAGCCGAAAGTACGAAAAACATTGGTTGCACCGGCATTTTTTGAGCCGTGCTCACGGATGTCGGATTTATAGATTAAGCGGGAAACGATGATGCTGGTGGGTGTTGACCCGATTAGATAACCGGCAAAGATAACAGTGATTATTGCGATCATAACAACTCCCGTAGAATAAAAATAAGAATCATTGGAATTGGTTTAAGCGTCAAACTGAACCGCGATTCCCAAAGCTCCGCGTCCGGCATGGACACCTAAGGCCGGTCCGACGGTGGACTGGAAAATCTCCGCACCCGGGTAGTGTTGGCTTAAAATTTCCCGGGCTGTCATGGCTGCCTCCGGATTGACTGCATCCACAATCCCCAGGCGTTTGACCGGTTTGGTGCCGATCTTTTTAACGACAAATTGCGTCAATTTTTGGAATTTGTTGTGGTGACCAAAGGTGACTCCTACCGATTCCACATGCCCGTTCCGGGCCATGGTCAAAATGGGATTTAAATGCAAGGCTTCCACCATTTTCTTTTTCCGGCCGGTGACCCGGCCACCGCGATAGATGGCATCCATGGAATCCAGACCAATATATACTTTGCTGTTCCGGATAGCATTTTCCAATTTGGAAACCACCGTCTTAAAATCCTCTCCCGCTTCGATAGCTTCACCGGCTTCTATTGCTACCAATCCGATCCCGATGGATAAACTAAAACTATCCACCACGCATTTGTTCTGAACCGGGATATCCATTAACCCGGCTTTGGCGCCTTGCAAGGTCCCGCTGGAGTTGGCCGGAACATGGAGTGAAATGATGTTGGCATAATGACTGGCCAAAAAATTATATAACCGCTTGAAATCTCCCAAAGGCGGTTGAGATGATTTAGGATGTTCCGGATGGGTCAGCAGACGGTGATAGAATTCATCACCGGTGATGGTAATTTTATCGATAAATTCTTCGTCGCCGAAACTTAGCCGTACCGGCAGCATGTGGATATGATAGCGATCGATCACTTCCAGTGGCAGGTCGCAGGTGGAATCTACTACCAGGGCAATTGATTTTGGATCGGCGGCAGCTCTTTGCTGTATCCGCATATCATCGACTTTTGGTTGGCTGACCTGGTGGCCGGCATTGCGAAGTTTTCTGAATAAGGTACCCGGATCAGCGGTGTGGATGTGGATTTTCAAACGGCGGGCTGATCCGGCCACGACCACACTATCGCCTTGCTGCTCCAGGAAAGTCATTATTGCGGGTTGGTCTAAAGCTGTACCCGAGACAATACATTCGGTACAAAATGGAAGATCCCAATTGATATCTTCGGGATGAACTTCTACCGCATCGGCCGGATTTCCCTTGGCCAGGTCCCGCCAAACAGTTTCCCGTAAATTTCCGTAAGTCATGTAATGCTGGATGGCCTCCAGCATGTCAACAAACCCTTGACCGGCGGCATCAACGACCCCCGCTTTCTTCAAAACCGGAAGCTGATCCGGTGTTCTTTTTAAAGCCTGGCGAGCATCTGACAGGGATGTTTCCAGCACCTGGTGATAATCCCGGTGATGATGAGCCGAATCCTTTAGGCTGTGGGACCAGGATTTGATAACGGAGAGGATGGTTCCCTCCCGTGGCTGAGATAATGCCTGATAAGCCCGCCGGCTGGCGAAAGCCATGGCTTCCGCAAATTGACTGGCGGAAATTTTTACCGTACCGGGGACCGCTTCAGCGAATCCTTGAAAAAATTGAGCTAAAATCGCTCCAGAATTACCACGAGCATTGTCAATGGCTGCATTGGCCACTTCCTGAGTCAATTCCCCCAAGGGGAGCGCCAGGTGGGTTTGCATTCGTTCGGCAATTCCCATGAGCGTGTATGCCATATTCGTCCCGGTGTCGCCATCGGGAACGGGGAAAACATTGATTTTATTCAGATAATCCTGACGATCGAGGATATGCTGAATTCCGGCATATAAGACTCGATAAAGGCGACGGCCGTCCAGGTAGGCTATATTCATAAGAATGTCTCCGGGTGTGTGAGTAGTATAAGGTCAATTTGTGAAGTGTGAAACCGGATTTAAAAAATGCCGGTGGCGCTAATTCTAAAAACGGTAGACCGGAAATAAAATTTAGCTATATTCAGCGCCGGCGGGAAATTGCGGTACGCTTTTTGATAAGAATTGGCAGGGCGGTAAGAACAGTAGGTTGTCCTGCGAAGTATTTGAAAAGTTAAATTTCCTTTCGGGAAAATATAATAGGAGGCATGTATGTCTTTAACGATTACTGATGAATGCATCAATTGTGGCGCCTGTGAACCTGAATGTCCCAATGAAGCAATTTACGAGGGCGATGAGATCTATGAAATCGATCCGGAAAAATGCACCGAATGCAAAGGCCATTTTGACGAATCGCAGTGCGTTCAGGTTTGTCCCGTGGATTGTATCCCCGTAGGTATTGTGGAAACCGAGGAAGTGCTCATGGAGCGCTATCATCGCGTGTCAGGCAAATAAGCCGGCATCAAGAAACCATAATATTTCAATAACCCCGTACAATGATGCGGGGTTATTTTTATCCGTTTTATGAACCAGAGCTGTTATTGCAGGCCTGAGAATCTCAATTAATATTCGTTATGATCGAATGGGTTTTAGGCTTCAAATGACAAGGGGCAGCGGCTATATTCGGGTGAATTTGAAAATGGTTCAGAGGAGTATTAATTTTGAATAAAGAGCAGATTCTCAGGCACTTAAAAGAAGTAAAATATCCTGGTTTTAACCGGGATATTGTCTCTTTCGGTATGGTGCGGGATGTGTTTGTTGATGATGATTCGGCCAAAGTCGAACTCAAAATCACCAGCAGTGATGAGACGATCAAACAACAGATCAAACAAGCCGTGGAGGCCAAGCTGAAAGCCGCCGGCCTGAAAAAGGTCAGCGTATTAATTGCCAAAGATGCAGTGGCCCCGGCTCAACCCTCCGGCAATGGATTGGCAGATCAGGGTTTATTGGCCTCCGTCAAATACACGATTGCCATTGCAAGCGGTAAAGGTGGAGTGGGTAAGTCCACTATCGCCGCGAATCTGGCCACCTCCTTAATGAAAGCCGGATATCGCGTCGGCCTATTGGATTTGGATGTCTATGGTCCAAGTTTACCCATGACCATGGGGGTGACTGAAGTCCCCAAAGTATTACCCGGAAATAAGTTGTTGCCCATAAAAAAATACGGAATGGAACTCATGTCTTTCGGTTTCATTCTCGGGGACGATTCTCCGGTAATCTGGCGGGGTCCCATGGTGGCAAAACTGGTCACTCAGTTTCTAAATGATGTTCAGTGGAGTGAGTTGGATTATCTCATTATGGACTTACCGCCGGGAACCGGTGATGTCCAACTGACATTAGTGCAAAAATTAGCGCTTACCGGGGCGATTATTGTGACTACGCCACAAGATCTGGCGTTAGTGGATGTCCAGCGGGGGGCCAACATGTTCAGTAAAGTGAATACACCCGTTCTCG
>CAZIWX010000167.1:0-4396 GCA_964543125.1 uncultured Lentisphaeria bacterium
GGACCGGGTAGTTTTACAGGACTGCGGATTGGATTAGCCACGGCAAAAGCTTACGGCTCGGTGAAAAATCTCCCCCTGAGTCCCCTGCCAACGCTGGATGCCATGGCTATACAAATTGAGAATGCGCTGGATGAAAATAGCCCTAGCTTAACCGGCATTCTGTACTCTCACCGGAATTTTATTCATTGGGCTGAGTATTCACGCTCGAAGCAGAATCGAAAATGGGTCGGTGATTACCATTATGGGACGCTTGATCATTTTCTGGGGCAATTTTCCGGTGGACAATGTTTTAGTCCCTCCGTGCCGCAATTAACCTCTCTTGTGGGTGATTCAGTATTCACCCGATCCATTCTCACGACCCGGGCTGATGCACGTTCCGTGGCGATATTGGCGGAACGGCGCTGGGACGATCGTATTTCCGATTATAGCGCCATCGAACCTTTTTACAATACGGTGTATCAGGCTCGCAAATGGCACCCGCCAAGCTACAATTCCAACGGACCCTCTGGAAAATCCGGCCACTAATGACCGCGGATTTTTCGGCCCTGGCCGAAATTGAGCAATCGGTATTTGCCAATCCGTTGTCCCTCGGCCGGTCGAACTCGGCCCTGCCCGATGCAGATATAAACCCTTGGGTGATCAGGCAGGCTGAAACGCTTTCGGGGTACGACTTTTTAGCATTTTTGAAAATGAACCACAACTACAAAACATAATTGGAGTACCGGAGTTTCACCGTAACGGCGTGAGGGCCTTCATCTTGGGAACGACTGTGAATGCATATGACAGACAGGGAATTGATCGACTATATTTGGAGGTGGGGGAGGAAAATCAACCGGCAAGCCGGTTTTACGGAAAGATGCAATTCAAATGTATCGGTTGGCGCCCAAACTATTATTTTACCGGACACAAAGATGTGTTGGTATAGATGAGGACGAAGCATGAGCTGGTTTAAACGAACCGTAAAAAATATTCTGACTGATACGGAAGATAAAAAAGATATACAGGCCGGGCTCTGGATCAAATGTGAGAATTGCAAGCAGATTCTTTACCAAGCTGAATTACAGCGGAATCACAATGTCTGTTACAAGTGTAATTACCATTTTCGGATTACCGCGCAGGCCTATGTCGAGTTGTTGCTGGACGAAGAGAATCGCCAGAAACTATTTACTAATGTAAAACCAGCGGACCCGCTCCAGTTCAAAGCGCAAAAGCGCTATAGTGATCAATTACTTGCGGCGCAGAAAAAATCCGGTTCAAACGATGCTATTCACGTTTATACGGGGACACTGGAAAAGATGCCAATTACCCTGGCCGTGATGGATTTCAGCTTCATTGGCGGGAGCATGGGATCGGTCGTGGGTGAACTGATCTCCCGCGCCACGGATTATGCCCGGGAGCATCATATTCCTTTGATTGTGGTTTCCGCATCGGGTGGCGCCCGGATGATGGAAGGTGCTATATCTCTTATGCAAATGGCTAAAACAGCCGCAAAACTGGGTCAATTAGGTGAAGCGGGCGTTCCTTATATCTCCGTGATGACCGACCCTACCACGGGCGGGGTTTCCGCAAGTTTTGCCATGCTGGGTGATATTAATATTGCTGAACCCGGCGCTTTGATTGGATTTGCGGGCCAACGGGTGATCAAACAAACCATTGGCGCCGACCTACCCGAAGGGTTCCAACGCGCTGAATTCCTTTTGGAAAAGGGCTTTCTGGATTTAATTGTACCCCGTAAACAAATGAAGCAAAAAATACATGAGATTTTGAGCATTCTGAATGTCCCGGCCTAATATTCTGCTCACAAATGATGACGGCATTAACGCCCCCGGTATTGCCGCCCTGGTAGAAGCTGTAATATCGTTGGGTGAGGTGCATGTCGTGGCGCCCATCAGCGAGATGAGCGCCATGGGGCACGCTATAACGCTGTCCGATCCGATCAAGATGGTTGAAATCACCAGAGACGGAAATTTTTTCGGATACGGCATTGGCGGTACACCCTCTGATTGCATCAAGTTGGCAATCCACGGGCAAATCATACCGCAACCGGATTTGGTTATCTCCGGCATCAATCAGGGTGCAAATCTGGGAATCGATATTATCTACTCCGGAACAGTCGCCGGAGCATATGAAGGGTCCATATTGGGGGTTCCGTCCATGGCAATTTCGTTGAATTCCTTTACCCGAAAAGACTTCTCAACCGCCGCCCGGATTGCTCACTATTTTGCAAAAAAAATATTAAAAAACGGTCTGCCCCAAGGCACGCTTTTGAATATCAATGTCCCGAATGCTGATATGTCCGAGATTGCCGGGATTAAAATCGTTCGCCAGGGACAGGCAGAATACAACGAACACTTTGAACGACGGTTAGATCCACGGCAGCGCGTCTATTTCTGGTTATCCGGCGTACGGAATTATAAAGATTTTTCCGAAGACCTGGATGAAATCGCTATTCAACAAAATTTTGTGACGGTCACTCCGATCCAGTATGACCTGACTAATTATGGATTCATGCAACGGGTGAATGAATGGGAGTTGAATTTGGGGGATGTGAATGAGTGAACTGGCTCTGATCGTTGATTTTGGGTCTCAATATACTCAGTTGATTGCACGCCGCATCAGAGAAATGCAGGTCTACTGTGAGATTGTCCCGCCAACTATAACACCTGAAGCCGTGACCCGGAAAAATCCCAAGGCGATTATTTTATCCGGTGGACCCGAGAGCGTCTTTGCCAAAACAGCGCCTAAACTGAATCCGGCCATTTGGTCTCTGGATCGGCCAACCTTGGGCATCTGTTATGGATTGCAGCTAATGGCCCAGCATTTCGGGGGGCAAGTGGCTCCCGGTAGCGTGCGGGAGTATGGATCGGCAGAAGTTGAAGGCCATATTCCACACCCTATATTAGACAATATCTCCACAACCAATCAGGTCTGGATGAGCCATGGCGATCATGTTGAAATACCACCTCCGGGTTTCAAAGTCATCCTCAAATCTCGAAATGATCTCATTGCTGCAATGGCCCATGAATCCAAACCGGTTATGGGATTGCAATTTCATCCGGAAGTATCACACACGGCGGAAGGCCATACTTATCTCTCAAATTTTCTGTTCAATATTGCCGGATTCAAAGCCGATTGGACACCCGCCCATTTTGTAGAACAAGCCATTCACCAAATCCGGATTACCGTTAGTGTAAATCAGGTCCTATTGGGTTTGAGCGGCGGTGTGGATTCGTCGGTTCTCGCTTACTTGCTCCACGAAGCGGTTGGCGGCCAATTGATCCCGGTTTTTATCGATAATGGATTATTACGCCAAAATGAAGTTGCCCAGGTTTTAAAACAATTCGACCATTCCAATATTAAGGTCAAGCACTTTGACTATTCCAAATCATTTCTAACTGCACTAACCGGGCTCGTGGACCCCGAGAGTAAGCGTAAAGCCATTGGGCGCGTATTTATTGAAGCTTTCGAAGCCGTTTCGAAGGAATATCCGGCGGCTAAATTTTTGGCCCAGGGTACTCTGTATCCGGATGTCATTGAATCCGGTAGCGTCGGAGGCAAATCCCATACGATCAAATCTCATCATAACGTGGGTGGTTTACCCGAAAAGCTCGCACTAAAAGTACTGGAGCCGTTTCGAGAACTGTTTAAGGATGAAGTACGAGCAGTTGGCCGGGCTCTGGGAGTCTCGGAAAGCATCATCGGACGCCATCCTTTCCCCGGCCCCGGCCTGGCGGTACGATGCCTCGGTGAAATCACGGAAGACAAGTTGGCGGTCATTCGGAATTCGGATCAGATCTTTATTCAGACACTCCGTGAGCACGGGTGGTATGATAAAGTTTGGCAAGCCTTCACTGTTTTGCTACCTGTTCGTACGGTGGGCGTTATGGGAGATCAGCGTACGTTTGAGAATGTGATTAGCTTGCGAGCGGTGGATAGTGTTGACGGAATGACCGCCAATTGGTCTCGCCTACCCCCGGAATTGCTATCCGAAGTTTCTGAAAAAATTGTGAATCATGTAGTTGGCGTTAACCGTGTGGTTTACGATATTACTTCAAAACCACCAGCAACGATTGAATGGGAGTAAGCCCTGATCTTCATTTGCTAAGCTTTACTTTAGATTTTCAAATTCTCGAAAAAATGTGTAGTTAGCACTAATTAAGCATTAGGCTTAGAGGCAGGAGTTTTTCATTATGTGTGGCATCGTTGGATATATAGGGAAACGCAACGCAATACCCGTTGTGGTCGAAGGGTTGAAGCGCCTGGAATATCGCGGGTATGATTCATGTGGTATAGCCCTAGTGAACGCTGCCGCGTTGCGGGTTGAAAAAATTGCCGGAAAAGTGGACGAACTCCAGGCTATCCTGGCTCAAAACCGTTGGAAAAGTGATATTGCCAT
>CAZIWX010000168.1:0-4296 GCA_964543125.1 uncultured Lentisphaeria bacterium
CTTCAGCCTGGGGGGCCGTCATCTTCCACCCGGTGGGGCAAGCGGATAAAACCTCCACGAAGGAAAATCCCTTCTTCTCGACCTGGTTTTTGATGGCTTTACGCACGGCTTTACGGGTTGTGTTAATGGATTTGGTGTCACCCAGCATGACGCGTTCCACATATACGGGTGCTTCCAGACTGGAAATGATTTCCGACATCTTGAGGGGATAGCCTTCATTAGCAACGGTTCTGCCGTAAGGCGTGGTGGTGGTTTTTTGCCCGATGAGCGTAGTGGGCGCCATTTGACCACCGGTCATGCCGTAAATCGCATTGTTGACAAAAAACACGGTGATGGCTTCCCCACGATTGGCCGCCTGGAGAATCTCATTTCCCCCGATAGCCGCGAGATCACCATCGCCCTGGTATGAAATAACGATTGAATTGGGCAAGGAGCGTTTCACACCCGTAGCTACTGCCGGGGCACGCCCGTGGGCGGCCTGGAAATTGCCGGTTGAAAAATAGTAAAAACCAAATACACTACACCCTACCGGACTGATAAACACCGTATTATCGGTAACGCCGTAATCCACGAGCGCTTCGGCGATAAGTTTGTGGAGAATGCCGTGTCCACAGCCCGGGCAATAATGGGTAATTTCCTTGTCCGCACCCGGTTTGCGATCGTAGACGTCGTAAAAACCTGTGGATTTACTCAGAATTTTCGTGCTCATATTTCCCTCATCTGCTTTTTGACCTGATCTACGATTTCCTGAATCGTGGGGACATTGCCACCCATCCGGCCGTAGAATTTAACTGGTTTACCGCCCTCGATTGCCAATCGAACATCGTCCACCATTTGACCATTATTCAATTCAAACACCGATAAAAACTTAACCTGCTGTTGTAAGGCAAGCTTGCGAATCGCCTCGGTAGGAAAAGGCATCAGGGTGATGGGACGTAGCAGGCCTGCCCGCACCCCGGCTTCCCGCAACTGATCAACGGCCGTTTGCACCAAACGGGACACAATGCCGAAAGCAATCAGGATAAATTCCGCATCTTCAGTCTGATAGGTTTCAAACCGAACCTCTTTCTGCCGGATGATTTCATACTTGCGTTGCAATTTTACATTATGGCGTTCCAGATCATCCGGTTCCAATTCAATAGAGTTGATCAGATTTTCCTTGTCATGAACGCCACCATTGATTACCCACTTCTTTTCCGGCAACCTCGTAACCGGCTTGGGGAATTTGACGGGTTCCATCATCTGACCGATAAAACCGTCCGCCAGCACCACGGCGGGATTCCGGTATTTATCCGCCAGATCAAAAGCCAGCATCGTCAAATCACACATTTCCTGGGCTGAGTTGGGCGCCAGGACGATGTTTTTATAATTCCCGTGACCACCGCCCTTGACGATCTGATTATAATCGCCCTGTTCCGGTGCGATATTGCCCAGACCCGGGCCGCCCCGCATCACGTCGACAATTACACAGGGCAGTTCCGCTCCCGCAATATAGGAGATGCCTTCCTGCTTCAAACTGATCCCCGGACTGGAAGAGGCCGTCATCACCCGCACACCTGTACCGGAGGCCCCATATACCATGTTAATGGCGCCAATCTCGCTTTCAGCCTGAAGGAAGGTCCCGCCCACCAGCGGCATGTATAACGCGGCCGCATTGGCAATTTCGCTGGCGGGTGTGATGGGGTATCCATAATAAGCCCGGCACCCGGCCAGAATCGCGCCCTTCACAATGGCTTCATTACCTTTTATTAACTGTTTTTCCATAATAAACTACTCCCTACTCCGCGAAATTCAACTTACGAAAATCACTCAGAACAATGGTCTCGCCCGTGGCTTCCACCACTGCCAAACCTTTGATCGAATCAGTGAGATTCAGGGTTGTGACGCTTCCGTTTTGCGGATTTAAATATTTATGCCGTGCTTCTTCCCAGTTTTTAAAAACAGTGATCGCGCCGGGTTCCGGACACGCATAAAAACAGACACCGCAACCGGTACAACCCTCACCTGTGTAGGAAGACGGGTTATAACTGTGGGTGTTAATAGTAGTCGCTAAGTGGAGCACATCAACCGGGCATGCCATGACACAAAGTTCGCAGCCCTTGCACTCTTCTTCATTAATAGCGACAAATCCTCTAGCATTTGCCATTTATCTACTCCTTGTTATAATAATCCGGCGGCAATCGCCTGCTCTTGTAATGGTTCTCTGAATTTGGGGTGGGCAATATCAATCAGCGCCCGGGCACGCTGACGAATACTCTTCCCATGTAAATAAGCCACGCCGTATTCCGTAACTACATAATGCACATCACCCCGGCTGGTGGTGACGGCCGCACCCGGTTTTAAATCCAACACGATGCGTGATTGGGAATCTTTTTTTGCTGTGGAAGGCAGTGTAATAATAGCTTTGCCACCCTTGCTCCGGGCGGCGCCCCGAATAAAATCCACCTGTCCGCCGATGCCGGAATAATTCCGGCGACCCATGGAATCCGAGCAAATCTGCCCGGTTAAATCAACTTCGATGGCGGAGTTGATTGCCACCATCTTTTCATTTTTAGCTATGATGAAGGGATCATTCACATAATCCGATGGATGAAATTCAATAAACGGATTTTCTTCGATAAAATCATATACATGGCGAGTCCCCAGCACAAAGCTGGCGATGATTTTGCCCGGATGCAGGGTTTTTTTCTCACCGTTGATGACACCCATCTCGGCCAATTCAACAACCCCATCGCTGAACATCTCGGTGTGGATACCCAAGTCCCGTTTTTCTTTCAGGTAGTGGAGCGTGGCATCCGGTATTCCACCAATACCCATTTGCAGGGTGGCACCATTTTCAATCAGATCGGCAATGTATTTTCCTATCTGCATGTGGCGCTCGCTCAAATCAATCCGGGGTAATTCGATGAGTGGTTTATCGATTTCAACCAAGTGGGTTAATTTGGAGATATGAATAAAATTATCACCGTGAACCCGGGGCATTTCCCGGTTCACCATGGCAATTACGCATTTTGCGACTTTGGTGGCAGCCAGGGTAACATCGCCACCGACACCGAAGCTGCAGAATCCGTGTTCATCGGGGGGACTCAACTGGATCAACGCAACATCTACCGGAATTTGTCCGCTGAGGTAAAGATCTGGAATTTCAGATAAAAAGATGGGTGTCCAGTCCGCTCTTCCCGCATTTACTGCTTCCCGGACATTGGCGCCGGTAAACAATGAATCAACCCGGCAATGAGCCGCCATTTCAGGTGCGGCATAGGGCGCATCCCCCAACGTGAGGATATGACTTACCGTTACATCTTCCAGTTTTTTAACCCGCTCACTGAAGGCTTCCACCAGTGGCGTAGGCGTGGCGCAACCGGGATGAATGTAGACATACTGGCCGGACTGAATCGCTGCCATCGCCACCTCGATGGTACAGATTTTACTTTGATATAATTCAGTCCATTTCATTTGAGATCAAACTACCTCTTCTATTTATGCTTAAAATAAGTGGCTAGCTCAGGAATCACACAGCGTCCATCAATCAAGTAAGCACCCCGCCGCAGAGCGTCCATTTCATTCAGCGCGGCCTTAACACCCCGTTGCCCGATCAGTTGCAAATAACCGATGAGGATGTTGGATAAGACCCGGGAAGCGGTCCGGTTAACCCCGGCAGTAATATTGGGCACGCAATAATGAATCACACCTTCTTCAACATAAATGGGATCGGCCAACGTGGTCGGCCGACTGGTTTCACTAATACCACCTTCATCAATGGAAAAATCGATAAGCATGGATAAGGGTTTCATGGAGGCGATCATGGCGCGTTTTAAAATATGCGGTGTGCGGTGGCCACGAATCAATACAGCTCCCATAAAGACATCGGCAAATTTCAAGGTTTTTACAATGTTGTTTTGATCGGCGAACAGGGTCGTGACGTGATTTCCCAGCCGTTGGCGAACTTCTCGTAAGCGGTTCAGATCCCGGTCCAATACATGAACCTGGGCTCCCAGGCCGGAGAAAGCACAGGCGGCATTCAATCCCGAAGTTCCGGCGCCCAAAATCACAACGGATGCCGGTGAAACGCCGGCCACACTGCCCAAAAGAACCCCTTTGCCCATGGGATCACGCCCTAAATAATTACCGGCGATAATCGGAGCCAATTGTCCCGCAATTTCCCCCATGGCAGTGAGGATTGGACGAGAGCCGCTAGCTTCCTCAATGATTTCCATACCGATCAGGGTGACTTTATTCGCTGTGAGGCTGTGGAAAACTTCCGGCTGTGAAATTGCCAAATGCTGGAACGAGAAG
>CAZIWX010000169.1:0-4252 GCA_964543125.1 uncultured Lentisphaeria bacterium
GTTATCAATTAAATCAACGTTTTGCCTGGGATATCAGCTATGAGAAGGTATGGCACCAAAGTCTCGGCGATAGCAGGGACTAAAACATCCTGAAATATTTCTGCTGCTGATAAAGTTGGATTCTCTGTAAACAAATCATTAAGGTTATATGAAAAAGTAACGACTGAATCCACGATTGCTTCCGTAAGGTCGGGAGGATTAATTAAATCCTCGGGAGTGTTTTTATTATACCACGTGTCAGAATTACTCCCAAATCCATGAATCAATAAGGCCTTTCTATTGGTTGACTGAGGATGTAAAGCCGTTACCATTAGCAAAAAAAGGCAATTAATTTTATACGATTCATTATTATTCTCCTGATTAGCCGGCGATTCTGGTTACAGAAATATTAGTTCGGTTTGGGTAAGTAACTGTCTTCGCTTGCCAATTACCTTCATAGTCGCCAAAATTGAATGTAACGGTTTCAGCTTCAACCGGGAAATTGCTAACGTACATAAAATAGGAATATTCATAGGAGTTAAAATTACCATCCTTCAGATAATAAGCCGTCTTAATCGTAAGCCCGGTTTTGAGATTCATGACTCTTGAAATTTTACTAAGATACCCTTCTTGGGGGAAATTGTCAATTTTTACATAAAAACTGTCTAACATCGTAAAAATAGCACCTTCATTTTCCAGTTGCTGGAGGCGTTCCTTCGCTCTGGCTTCGGTTGTATCGTCTTTGGTGATAAACATACTATCGATATAGCTTGGGTCAATTCGAATTTCCTCGGGATCATAAGATTCTGTTGAAATGGCACCCTTTGGTCCAGAGTATTCTAATGTTCCGTCGGACATTGTAATAAGTGTTATGGGGTTAGAATTTGAAGAGACCGCCGGACGAATATCTTTGGTATCATCCCATATATACAAAGGCATCCTAATGTCAGCATTTCCCTCAATATTTTTTACCGTATTTGACAGATAGCCATTTTTATCAAAAGAAAATGTTTCCCTCGTTTTTTGGTAATATTCCAGAAACAACTCGTTTTCATCCTGTTGTTCAACACCCAAAGGCGGATGCAAGGCAAAAGTATAGCTCTCTTCGTCCATCGTAATTTGAAAAGCGGCCACTTTTGCTAATACTCCTGCGTCGCCTTGACCAGGGTTAAGACTGACAGGCTCTTTAAACTCGCAACCTTGCGAAATTAACAGCAATCCTGCTGCCATAACCAGCATACCGTCTCGCAGATTACTCATAAATCCTCCGATCTCTTTGGCCAAGCTTACAGTAGTTACCGTTATCTTTTCACGACCCTGCTGCTTGAACAATCCTTACGTATTCTGAAACAGTTTATATCCCCCCCCCACCACCGTAAAAAGCCAGGTTTTTTTCTTTCAAACGAGGCTGCTGGCTTGCCATCAATATTCCATCCTGAGTATTTTCTGTTTGGTAAAAATTGCCTGCCTGGTTTGAAGCACCTGGTGGCGTATCCGCATGAACAAGAATTCTCCTTGCCGCCACTCCGGTTTCGCTTCATTTTCAGTCCGTCACCGAGAACCACCATGAGACGTAACCCCATGAATCCGAGCATAACTTTTCAATCCCTGTCCCTGGAAACAGCGACCTCACACCCGGACTTTCAGTCCCTTCCGTTCCGGCCGTTGGACTTTTCCCTTCTCTTGCCAAAACCTATCCTGGTGATGATGCCGGAGAACGGCGCCCGTTATCAAGTCATCGGCGGCATCCAACGCTTTGAGGCCGCCCGGGCCGCCGGGGCCGCCCAATTGCCGGCCTACCTCGTGGAAAGGATGGATTCGCCGCTGGATTTGCTCAAGCTGGCGGCGGATTATTACACACCCCTGACCTTGATCGACAAAGCTCGCTTGATTGGTATCGCCCGGAACATGGGCTTTAGCAAAACCCGGATTGCCGCGGGTTTGTTTGAAGCGCTGGACATTCCGCCGCAAAATCATCTGGTTAACGATTATTTGTTTTTACTGAAATTGCCTCGCGAACTCCAGCAACTGGTGGTGGAAAAAGATTTGAGCCTGAAGCGGGCGCTGATTTTCCAGCGGGCGGCGGAGCACCTGGATTGGGTCGTGCAGTTGATTAAGAATCTGCATTTGGGGATCAACATGACCGCCGAGATCATCCAAAACATCTGGGAAATGGCGCAGCGCGACAAAACAGACTTCCGGACCAAAGCCGAGCAGGTGGGCTTATGGGAGTTGGCGGATGAACCCTCCGAAGACCCGCGGCCGGTGGTGCTGGACATTCGCGCGAAGATCAACGCCGCCCGGATGCCGCTGCTCACGGCAGCGGGAGCAAGGTTACGGCAAACCATTGACGATCTGAATTTACCGGATAGCGTGAAGATCAAATGGGATCCCTATTTTGAAAAGCAGGGCATTGAATTGACCTTTCACGCCAAGGATTTGGAGGAATTGAGAACAATTTTACGGAGACTGAATGCTGCCAATCCGGGACCGGTCTTCGACCAAATCTGAACAACCGGGCAAAATCCATGCAAGAACCTAAAATCCAGACCCTTATCGTTGATAAAAAAGTTGCCGGTCAACCCATCGTCGCACGCTATAAACACAATAATCCCCAAGCCGAGGTACAACTTATTGAGCTGACGTTAGAGCGCAAAGCGGAGCTGTTTCGCCATACGCTGAACGAAGGCAAGCGGAAAATTTTGCTCACGGAAAAGGCGGGTCACGCGGTCAAGCAGTGTCCCGGCACGGACCGGAGCTATCGCTGCTGCAACTACCAGGTGCTCAACCAGACCAGCAATTGCCCCATCGACTGCACCTATTGCATTCTCCAGTTCTATCTGAATAACCCGGTGACCACGGTTTACGCCAACACGGACAAACTGCTTGCCGAGGTGAAGGAGAAAATCGCCACCCAGCCGGAGCGTTTTTTCCGAATTGGAACCGGTGAATTGTCCGACAGCCTGGTCTTTGACGGTTCATCCGGATTTTCCAAAGAAGTGGTGGAATATTTTGCTGAGCTACCCAATGTGCTGCTGGAATTGAAGACCAAGTCCAACACGATCGACAATCTCCTGAACCTGGATCACAAGGGCCACACCGTCGTGTCCTGGTCGGTGAATCCTCAAGCCATTATCGATGCCGAGGAGCACAAGGCGGCTTCTCTGGAAGAGCGACTCGACGCGATGCGGGAAATCCAAGCAGCTGGTTACAAGATCGGGCTGCATTTCGATCCGATTCTATACCACGAAAACTGGCGCGAAAATTACATTGACCTGACCCATAAATTATTCAGCTTGATCGATCCCAGGCGGGTGGTCTGGATTTCCATGGGGACGCTGCGGTTTCCGCCGGTGATGAAGGACAGGGTGCTGGATAAATTTCCCAAGTCACGGATCATGTTCGCCGAATTGATCCGGGGGCTGGATGGGAAAATGCGCTATCCCAAGCCCCTGCGGCTGGACCTGTATCGTACGGTATATGACACGATTCGAAAAGTGGGTGGCGAGGACTTGTTCATCTATTTCTGCATGGAGTCAGCGGAGATCTGGGAGCGGGCCATGGGGTGGAGTCCTGACAGCAATGAGCATCTCGATTATTTATTTGCCGAGAGTTTGTACCGGCGGTTTCCGGGTTTGATGACGCAGGCACCCATGCGTGAAGTGTACGACAATGGTAAACCACTGCACCACGAATTGCCGGAATTGAAACCACGAATTTCACGAAAAACACAAATTTAGAAAACCCAAAACAACCACGAGTATGTTGGTGGGAGGGAGCGCGATTCCACGCGCTTTAATTCAATTGTTTGAGTTAGTCCGCCAGCCCACCCGGGCAGGGCCGGCAGACGCGGAGAGCATAGCCTGGCACTTTAGTGCCGGGTAAAACATCGAATGGAAAAAGACCAAAACCAATTTTCAGCCCGCCGCTTAATTCACATTCCGGGTTTAACACTGCATCGATAAAAGGCGGGCCAAATTGGTTTCCGCTTCAAGGAACAGGTCGAGAACCGCTTTAGTCCTCCACCTCGCCGGGCCGGGTTGGAGGCCGGAAAGCGGTTATCTGACTGAGGCCAATTGTCCCGCCAGGGACGCTGGGAGCATAGCCCGGCACTTTAGTGCCGGGAATATCAACCGAACAAAAAAGATTAGTCCCGCCAGGGACGGCAACAGGGAGGTTCTCTCCGTACCTCCGGGACTCACTCTTTTTGATGGATTATTATACCCGGCATTGAAATGCCGGGCTAATATTGATCATCCCTAACGGGATTTAA
>CAZIWX010000170.1:0-4204 GCA_964543125.1 uncultured Lentisphaeria bacterium
GGTTCAAACCCATTGCTGCAACCGGGTTACCCTACACAATAGTGGTGCAATCGCTCACGGTTGACGGACATGATCTTTCCGGTTCCGGTGAAATTGCGCTGTATGATGGCGAGGTGTGTGTCGGTGCGTCCCGCTTTGCTGAATGGCCGGCCGTGATTACCACCTGGCAGGGGAATCCTGATTATGAGGTAGCGGGATTCACCGTTGGACATGACATTCATTACAAAGTCTGGCTGGATGACTTTAACCAGGTCATTGACGCCCAAACCGCTGAGGGAGTGAAATTCGGCGATGCGCCCTATGGATTGGTGAAACTCGCCAGCCACCCGGGACTCATCCCCGAGACCTACTTCCTGGAGCAGAATTATCCCAATCCCTTCAATCCCAATACCCATATCCGTTACGGTTTACCGGAACAGGCGGAGGTCAATCTGGTGATCTACGACATTACCGGCCGCGAAGTGTGGCGGGCGCAGCCGGGGATTCAAACCGCCGGGAAATACGAACTGGAATGGCGTGGCACGGATGCAGCCGGCCGTCAGGTGGCCTCGGGCATTTATTTCTATCGCATCCAGGCCGGCCGGTTCTCGGCGATTAAAAAAATGACGCTGATCCGGTAACGGCCGAACTTCAGGAAATATTTATGGCCCGGCGGATTTTAATTCTTTTGATGCTGACTACCTTTATGGTTTGGGGACAAACCCATTTCCAGCCCGTGCAGCCCACCGGTTTACCCTATATCGTGATCATCAGCTCGATTGATTTGGCGGGTTCCGGGGTTGATACGACGGCGGAAATCGGCGTTTTTGATGGCGCTGTATGCGTTGGCGCAGCCCGGGTCAGTGCTTTGGGAAATTCCCAGGTTACAACCTGGCAGGCGGTTTCGAGTCAACAATTGCCCGGATTTCAAGCCGGAGATTCAATGGGTTTCAGGGTTTGGGCGGAGGGTGAGGAAATTCTTTGTACAGCGAGCTATACCCTGGGTGACGGGACCTTCGGATCGGGTCCCTACAGCGTTGTCAACCTGACTGAAACCCTGACGGCAACGGTTCCGGACACAAGATATTTAAGCACCGGACTTAGACTAACGGCTACCTCCGCTTCGCCGTTTAACGGCGCAATCACTCTGGCGATCGGACTACCGGACAAGCGGTCTGGCAAATTGCTCATTTTCAATTTAACGGGACAGCGGGTGGCTGCTTTTACCGTGTCCGGCAATCAAGCTCTGAATTGGGATGCCCAAGATGCGGCAGGTCGTGATTTACCCTCCGGCATTTACCTGATCGTGCTGGCGGCCGGCAATCAAAAACAAGCGCAGCGGATCGTTTTGGTGCGATGAAGCAAATGAATTGTAAACCGGCGCTTTTCGGTTTCCTCTTAGCAGGCCTGCTCGGCTCTACGCCGTTATTCGGACAGACCCATGAGTTTACACCCGTGGAGCCCACGGGATTACCGTATCATGTCATCATTAATCAATTAACGATTTCACCCGCCATTTCCACCCCCTTCGAACTCGGTTTGTTCGCAGACACACTTTGCGTTGGCCGCGGCGTCAGCACCGGGGAAAATAATATCGATATCGTAGCCTGGCAGGGTGACCCGGGCTTTGATCTGGCCGGGTTTAACACGGGTGATACAATTCTTGTGAAAATCGCCACGCAGGTATTTGATACCCTGCAAATAATGAACGGCTTGGTTACCCCGGTAACCGGGAATGGTACGTTCGGTGACGGAACCTACGCGGTCATTGATGTCGCCGCCGGTCTTGACGCGTATCCGGCAATTCAGATACCGCCGGCCAACCAAAATTTAGCTTTTGGCAATATTTATCTTGGCGATTCCGCGGTGGACTCGATCATCGTGCATAATACCGGCTCCGCCGGACTTAGCGTTTATATCAGCTCAGTTCCGGCCGGATTCGCGGTTAATTTGACCAATTTCACGCTGGCCGCGGGTGATAGTCAGCAAGTCGTTATCACCTTTCAGCCGGATATCGTCCGGGCTTATGATGATTTTCTGAGTTTTTACAGTAACGATCCGCTGCATCCCCGAATAGATATTCGCCTGCGGGGGCTTGGCGCCCGGCCGCCCACCGGAAGTTTGCTCATCCGGTTTGATCCGCAAGCTTTCAATCGCGTTCCCACCGATCGACCGGTTCTGACGGATTTGATACTTACGAATCAGGGAGATGAAACCGTCCACATCAGCAGTATTGAAAGTACCAATTCAATTTACCAGGTTGCGGATACAACTTTCGATTTAGAACCCGGTGCGCGCTTTGTTGCCCGGGTTACCTGTCAGCCAACCGGTGCAAATTATTTCAATGGCTATCTCCGTGTTTTTCATAATGCCCCCAACCTCAACAACCCGTGGAGTATTTATATTGAGACCTATGCGTACAATCGGCATTTCATCCCCGTGGAACCCACGGGCCTGCCCTACGCCATCATCCTGAATCAGGTACGCGTCGATGGCCACCCGCTGTTTAATCCGTCTGATATCGGTGTTTTTGATGGGGATTTGTGCGTGGGTGAGGTTTACAGCGGGGGGGAAAGTGAAAATTTACAGGTAACGGTTTGGCAAAGTAATCCTGATGAAGGGTTAAATGGCTTTTCAATTGGCGATAGTATCGAATTCCGGATTCACACCACGGCCTATGATTCAGCCCTGGACATTCGGCCCGCCGTTACCTGGCTCACCGGCGACGGTACTTTCGGCAACGGCCCCTTCAGTTCGGCTAATTTGGCGGGGTCGTCCACCCTGGAGCCTCGCTCCGAGTTAACGCCCTCAACACTAATGTTTGGGTTAGTCCCGGTCCAGGTGGGTGATACACTGGCATTCAGCATTGAAAATAACGGTGAAACATCCCTCTGGATTAGCAATTGGAATAATTCCAGCAGCGTCTTTACGCCGCTCAGCTCGCCCACGACCATCCCCGCCCACCAATCTTTGGAGGTACCGGTCTGGTTTCATCCGGACAACGCTAGCTGGTACACCGGTGATCTGTATTTCGATACCAATGATCCTGACAGGCCCCAATATCACGTCCATTTCAGCGGAGGTGGCACGGTAGCGGAAACCGCCAGCCTGTATCTCGATAATGTTGCCGTTAATTTTGGTGACATTCCTTTGACCGATACGGTTACGATTGAACTGATGCTCCGGAATCGAGGCAATGTTGATCTGCGGATCACTGATATTCAATCCAACTCAGCGGCAGTCTGGACCAATACAGATTCTTTGACCATTGCCCCGGGAGCCGCGCAAATGGTTGCGATTGAAGGTCATCCCGTCAGCGCCGGGAATTTCACGGCCCAGCTTAATATTGTCTCAAACAGTGCCGATGCGGATTACAGTGAACTAAATCTTTGTGGTTATGGTTTTCAGGCTTACTTCGATCCGATCCCGGCTACCGGTCAATCCTATCAGGTTGTCATCAGCGGCCTGATCGATTCCGCCAACTTGGGCTTTCGGGAAGGTGACGAGATTGCGGTGTTCGATGGGGTGCAGTGCGTGGGCCGGACGGTCTATCACACCGGCCCGCTGTCGCTAGCTGCCTGGAAGCGTGATGCCGAACATGATCTGGCGGGGTTTATGGATGGCGATTTAATGCTGTTCAAATACCATTCAACCCGGAGCGACTCGGATTACAATATTCAGGCGCTGGATGCTATTCCCACCATTATTCAGGGTGACGGAACCTTCGGCGCCGGACCTTTTGCCGAGGTTGAGTTGGAAATCAACGGTACTTCCACTCCTCTGGAGCCCTATGGCGGGCCGGTTTACTGGGTTTCCGTTGACCGGGGCGTGGACTATCTTAACAACGGCGAGTTTAATCAGCCTTTCCACTCCATTCAATATGCTCTCAACATCGCCGCTTCCGGTGACACCATTTGGGTCGAGTCCGGGCTCTACCGGGAGGCTCTGGATTTCAAAGGCCGGGACGTGGTGCTGCAGTCCGTCTCCGGTCCCGATTCTACCATTATCAGCAAGCCCGGCACAGGTCCTTTACTGACGATTAACCAGGGTGAGACGGCGGCCACCGTGATCGAGGGTTTTCAGATAACCGGCGCGGCTACTTCCGGAAACGGCGGCGGAATATTCATCGAAAACGCGAGTCCGTCGTTAGTTAACCTGAATATTCATGATAATGTCAGTTCAGGGGGCGGAGGCCTGTATCTCAACCACAGTCAGTCGCAAATCA
>CAZIWX010000171.1:0-4126 GCA_964543125.1 uncultured Lentisphaeria bacterium
TTCCGGTCGCACTGCTTTACGAATTCAAGGTCACCATCCCTCTCCTGGCGGGTGCGTTTTTCTGTCACCGCCACCAGGAGTGCATTGGGCTCACCGGGGAAAAAGTCTGCAACGGGAACTCCGGGTAGAAATCCGGCGGCGTTACCCTGACGAATGATCTCCTTGGCGGGGACCGGACAATCTACCACGAATTCGTTAAAAAACGCCTGGTTTGCCGGTGTGGAAAAACCCGGGATCTTACTGATTTCCGTTGCCAGATAGTGTGCTTTCCGGGTGGATAACATTGCAACTTTTCTGATTCCCGATTTACCGAGTGCGGCCATATAGATACAAGCCGTCAGTGCAATCAAGCCCTGATTTGAACAAATATTTGAGGTGGCTTTTTCACGTCGAATATCCTGTTCCCGCGTTCTAAGGACCATGACAAAAGCCCGTCGCCCCGCTTTATCCACAGTTTCACCGATAATCCGTCCCGGAATCTTGCGAGTGAGCGGTTCCCGCACCGCCATGAATCCCAAATAGGGTCCGCCAAAACTTAAATGTGCACCCAGTGATTGTCCTTCCCCCACCGCAACATCCGCACCCCATTCAACCGGTGATTTCAGCAGAGCCAGGCTGAGGGGATTATTCACGGTAATGAGAAGTGGACCATTTTCCCCCAACTGCGACTTCACGTGGCGGAGGTTTTCTATCAAGCCGTAAAAATTGGGCGTTTGGATAACCAGCGCGGCAACATTACTTAGGTCGGTTTTATCCAATTGCAAAAAATCCGTAATGCGGTTGGTCGCCGGTAATAATTCGTAACTGATATCCAGCGCTTGTCCGTAGGTCTCGGCGACCTGCCGATAGACAGGATTAAGTGTCTCAGTCAAAAGTATTCGCGATCGTCCGGTATGACGTACTGCCAGCAAACAGGCTTCGGCCAGCGCTGAGGCGCCGTCATACAGAGAGGCGTTGGAAATATCCATACCGGTTAATTCACAGATCATGGATTGATATTCAAACAGCACCTGGAGCGTACCCTGACTTACTTCAGGTTGATAGGGTGTATAGGCTGTGTAGAATTCAGAGCGTGAAACCAGAAAATCAACAATTTGCGGAATAAAGTGGTCATAGCTTCCCGCTCCTAAAAATGAAATATGGGAAGTGTTGTTAGCACTGGCCTGCTCCAGTTGCCGGATGGTTGCTTTATGCTCTAATTCGGACACGCCATTAGGCAAAGGAAGTTCACCCTGGTAACGAATTTCCGGTGGAATCAGGGTCAATAATTCTTCAAAGGAATCAAGGCCAAGTTCTTTCAGCATTTCTTGCTGATCCAGGGACGTATTGGGAATATATTGGTGCATAACTTACTCAACCAGATCCTGATATTTATCGGGAGTTAAAAGGTCTTCCAGTTCACCGGAATCGGATAGTTTAACCTTAAAGATCCAACCTTTCCCATAGGGATCTTCATTAATGGCTTCAGGAGTATCATCCAATTTTTCATTCACTGTGGTGATAATTCCGCTTACCGGTGAATAGACTTCTGCTACCGTTTTCACGGCTTCGATGCTGGCTACAACGTCACCTTTTTTAAAGCTGGTTCCGACTGAAGGCACTTCAATAAAAACCACATCGCCGAGTTCTCCCTGGGCATAATCCGTAATGCCAACCGTGGCTTCATCGCCCTTTACCAAAATCCATTCGTGCTCTTCCGTGTACCGGAAATTCCGGGGTAGTTTCATGATTAATGCTCCCTTAAATATTTATAAATATTTTACCTAATCCGGTTTATAAGTGAACTGCTCAAGAAAACCCGTATCAAAATCACCGGATTGGAAGTGCTCATCTGCCAATAACTGTTGATGGAAGGGTATGGTGGTTTTGACCCCCTCGATTACAAATTCATCCAGAGCCCGGCGCATACGCGCTATCGCTTCGGTACGATTCCGGCCATGACAAATAAGTTTGGCGATCATGGAATCATAATGGGGCGAGATCCGATAACCGGAGTAAATATGTGAATCAATGCGAACCCCCATACCGCCCGGGAAGTGCAAATTTTGAACCTCCGTGGGGGACGGCATGAAGTTTTTTCCCGGGTCTTCCGCATTGATACGACACTCGATCGCATGTCCGCGGGGTTTGATCCCGGCATACCACTCAGGTAGCTCCTCGCCGGCGTGACATCGAATTTGTTCTTTTATCAGGTCGATACCATAGACCATCTCAGTCACCGGATGTTCCACTTGAATCCGGGTATTCATCTCCATGAAATAGAAATTAAGATCTTTATCCACTAAAAATTCAACGGTACCCGCTCCAACATAATTTACACTTCGGGCGCCGCGTATGGCCACTTCGCCCATTCGGGTACGCAGGCCGGGTGTAACGACGGGTGAAGGCGATTCCTCCAGCAACTTTTGATGCCGCCGCTGAATACTGCATTCGCGTTCTCCCAGAGCATAGACCTTGCCGTGTGTATCAGCAATGATCTGGACTTCAATATGCCGTGGCTTTTCTACATATTTTTCCAGATAAAGCGCATTGTTACCAAAGGCTGTCCCGGATTCCGCTTGCGCCATTCCATAGAACGATGCCATCTCACTTTCATTGCGGACAATTCGCATACCACGGCCACCACCACCCGCGGTTGCCTTCAGAATAATGGGATATCCCACTTCCTCGGCAAATTGTTTTGCCTCTTCCACGGAATCCAGCAAACCTTCATTTCCCGGAACCCCCGGCACACCTGCCTTTTTCATTGTTTTTTTTGCAGAAGCTTTATCACCCATGGCACGAATCACCGCGCTGGTCGGGCCGATAAAAACAATATTGTGCTGCTTGCAGATATCTGAAAATTCGGCATTTTCCGATAAAAAGCCATAGCCGGGATGAATCGCATCAGCATTGGTGATCTCCGCGGCCGCTAAAATGCCCTGGACATTTAAATAACTCTGATTGGAAGGCGCCGGTCCGATACAAACGGCTTCATCCGCAAACCGGACATGTAAGGATAAGTCATCAGATTCGGAATATACGGCGACCGTGGAAATACCCAATTCGCGGCAAGCGCGGATAATGCGTAACGCGATTTCGCCGCGATTCGCTATAAGTATTTTTTTAAACATCAGGAACTGAGCTTAAGACTCAATGATGAATAGGGGTTGGTTATACTCAACCGGCTGAGCATTTTCAACCAAAATATCGAGCACCACACCGGAAACTTCCGATTCAATCTCGTTCATGATCTTCATCGCTTCGATGATACACAAGGTCTGTCCGACCGTAACATGATCACCAACTTTGATGAATGCCTCTGCGTCTGGCGAAGGTGAGCGGTAGAAGGTTCCTACCATGGGTGAAGTCACTTTATTACCATTGGCTTTCCGAGTCGGTGCTGCCACTGATGTAATTGGCGGCGCCGCGGATTCCAGAATTGGTTTGGGGGGCTCAACCGTCGCGTTGGGAACCGTTGCCATAACCGCTCCGATCCCCCTTTTACTCACTCGAATTTTTTCGCCCCAGCGGGAGACTTCAATTTCAGTAATCACATCGGAGCTTTCTAAAAGATCAATCAGTTTTTTGATTTGTTTCGTATTCAAGTAGAATCCTTTTCGATTTACCCGCGAACCCGTTCCAGATAGGCGCCGGCCCGGGTATCGACTTTTACTTTGTCTCCTTCATTCAGAAATAAAGGAACGGAGACCGTAAGACCGGTTTCCAAAATCGCTGGTTTGGTTCCGCCGGTAGCTGTATCGCCTTTCAAACCCGGATCAGTTTTAGCGATTACAAGAATCACATGGGCCGGAACTTCCAGGTCTACCGGTGTATTTTCCTGAAAGAGCACCTTCAAGGTATCATTTTCCTTGATGTAGTATTTTACACTTGCAACCAGGCTTTCTTCAATAGCGATTTGCTCATAATTGGAGTTATCCATAAAATAATACAAAGAACCATCATGATATAGATAAACCATTTCCTTGGCATCCAATCGCACGGCATTAATCTTTTCACCTGAACGAAAGGTACGATCAATGACCTGTCCCCCGGGAATGTTCTTCAATTTGGTCCGGACGAAAGCATTCCCCTTACCCGGCTTTACATGGAGGAATTCCACAACTTTCCACAAACCACCATTAAG
>CAZIWX010000172.1:0-4117 GCA_964543125.1 uncultured Lentisphaeria bacterium
ATCAAACCAAATCCAAACAGCAGAAGTTGGAATGACGACGCGGTAACATGACCAGTAACCTGGGGCATCGATATCTACGGAAATATGAGCGGATCCACAAGGTTCGGGGACAAGCCGTGGTTCCGGTGCGGCGCCAGGCTTGTGCCGGTTGTCATAAACAGATTAGCGCTCAGTTACTTTATGAAATCAAAGCCGGCCAGAAATTTATCGAATGTGAAGGTTGCGGCCGGATTCTGGTTTACATTAAAGATGAGGATGACAAACAATAATCCGGCCGGGGGAACCTGACGCGGCTCGCGCGTTGGTTGAATGTGTCAGCTATTTGAAAAAGAGGTCGAATCGGGCAGTCGCTCCGCTGCTAGCGGAGAGGAAAGTCCGGACTCCACAGGACAGGGTGCCTCCGGAGCGAACGGAGGACATTCCGGTAGAAATGCCGGCGTGATGGAAAGTGCAGCAGAAAAGATACCGTCCGCCCCCGGGCGGATAAGGGTGAAATGGTGGTGTAAGAGACCACCAGTGCATTGGTAACGGTGCAGCTTGGCAAACCCCGCCTGGAGCAATTCCAAGCAGAAGATAAGCGGTTGTCCGCCGTTGTCCATCGGGACAAATCTTCGGGTAGGAAGCGTGTATGACATCGTAAGGTGTCATCCAGATCAATGGCTGCCTCGTCCGGCAATTGCCGGATAAGACAGAATTCGGCTTACAGATTCGATCTCTTTTCATTTTGGTATGCCTAAAACCCTGCAATCGCGGGGTTTTATGTTTTTTCAACGACGATCCGGATTAAAACAACTATTCGAAAAAACACGCCCCGGCCTTATACTTACACCTCGGATATCATGGATAAAATCTGGCTAATACAAAACGCAGACCATAGCTCAATCGAAGGGCTGGCCAAGCAGCTTCAAGTAGCACCGGTCGTTGCCGGTTTACTTTGGCGACGCGGCTTGCGCTCTCTCGCCGCCGCCCAGAGTTTCTTCAACCCCACCACCCATTCCATGCACGACCCCTTCCACATGAAAGGCATGGACATCGCTGTTGCCGCAATCCTGGAACGCATCCAGACCCATAAGCCAATCCTGATTTTTGGTGATTACGATGTGGATGGCACTACGGCAGCTTCGACTCTGACGTTGTTCCTCCAGGAAGCCGGGGCCAAGGTAACTTATTATATTCCCGATCGGGATTTGGAAGGTTACGGCGTAAGTCTGAAGGGCATCGACTATGCTGAAAGTATCGGTAGTGATTTGATTATTACCTGCGATTGCGGCATTACGGCCGTGAAACAGACAGCCTATGCTCGCGAAAAAGGCATTAACCTGATCGTGACCGATCATCATATCCCGGGACCTGAATTGCCCGCAGCCTTAGCCATTCTGAATCCCAAACAACCGGGTTGTGAGTATCCATTTAAGGATTTGTGCGGGGCTGGCGTGGCTTTCAAGCTGACCCAGGGTGTTTCCCGGGTTTTGAAACTCTCCCCAAATATTTCTGAAAAACATCTGGATCTGACTTCCATCGGAACGGCCGCGGACCTGGTGCCGATGGTGGGTGAAAATCGAGTGATCATGGCCCGTGGATTAGAACTAATTGAAGGCGGCGCCAAACCAGGTATTCGGGCGTTGAAAGAAACTTCCCGGTTAGAGGGGAAATCTCACCTCACATCCAGCGATATTGTCTTTAGTCTGGGACCGCGCATCAATGCAGTTGGCCGTTTGGGAGAAGCCACGCGGGCGGTACAATTGCTCACTGCCGCCTATTTTGACGAGGCGATGCAGTTGGCCGGTGTCATGGAAGATGAGAATGAAAACCGTAAGCAGATCGAAGCCTCCATCGTGGATGAAGCAATCCGAATCAGCAATGCCCGCTATAATCCACGGGATCGGCACGGGTTAGTGGTTTACAACGATGGCTGGCACCAGGGAGTCATTGGGATTGTGGCCTCAAGATTGAAGGAACGCTATTGGGTTCCGGTCATCGTCATCGCCATAAACGGGGGCCTGGGCAAAGGTTCCGCCCGAAGTTTGGAAGGTTTTGACATGTATGCGGCCATGGCTCGATGCGAAAACCTGCTGGAAAATTTTGGCGGACATCCCATGGCAGCCGGGATGACCATCAAACCGGAAAATTTAATAGAATTTGAAGAACGGTTTCTGGAAATTACCCAAGAGCGGATCACGCCGGAAATGATGAATCCACGACTATCTATAGAAGAAGCCATCCAGTTTAGTGATATAAACACCCAGTTGATCGAGAGCCTGCGCCGATTGGGTCCGTTCGGTCCGGGCAATATGCGGCCGATTTTCGCTTCACGGAATGTGGCTGTGATCGGCTTCCCGCGAATCGTTGGAAATAATCATTTAAAATTTAAGGTGCGCCAAGGTAAAACAACGCTGGATGCGATTGGCTTCGGCCTGGGAGAACATTACGAGGCGTTAGTGACCAATAAACCGATTGATGTAGCTTATGTCATTAGCGAAAATGAGTGGCAGGGACGACGCACCCTCCAGCTGGAAGTCAAAGACCTGAAGATCGCAAATTAGGGGAACGATTATGAGAGCTTATATCGCCGGAATCGGCATGCATGTGCCGGAAAAGATTGTCACCAATTCCGATTTGGAAAAGATGATGGACACTTCCGATGCCTGGATCACCGAGCGCTCGGGTATCAAAGAACGCCATTTTGCGAAACCGGGAGAGGGCCCGTCTCACCTGGCTTTACCCGCGGCGCGGGAAGCCTTGAATATGGCGAAAATGACGCCCGGAGACATTGACCTCATCATTTTCTCCACCGTCGCCTCGGATTATATGATTCCCGGGGGGGGGTGCATTTTGAATGAAACTTTGGGTATTCCGGGAACTCCCGCGCTGGATATCCGGGTGCAGTGTTCCGGTTTTATCTATGGACTTTCCGTGGCCAGGGCTTATATCGAATCCGGCACATATAAGAATATTCTTTTCGTGGCCTCCGAAGTACAGTCGGTGGCGCTGGACATGAGTACCACCGGACGCGATACGGCGGTCCTGTTCGGCGACGGCGCCGGGGCGGTAGTGTTAAAATCAACCGATCAGCCGGATCGCGGCATCCTGGCGGTCAAACTCCACGCTGATGGCCGTTATGCCCGGGACCTTATGTGTGAAGTGCCTTCCACGCGGGATAATCCCTGGTTGTCTCATGAAATTGTCGATCAAAACCGGCATAAAATCACCATGAATGGCCGCAATGTTTTTAGACACGCGGTGACCAAGTTCCCGGCCGTAATTAAGGAAGCTCTCCAGGAGGCCGGTTTGAAAAAATCCGCCGTGAAACTGGTGGTTCCGCACCAGGCAAATTTGCGCATTTCCGAAGCGGTGGCCAAGCGGCTGGAGCTGCCTATGGATGAAGTGGTTTTTTCCAATATTCATAAATATGGTAACACCACGTCAGCCTCGATTCCCATCGCCCTCCATGAAGCGTATCAGGCCGGCCGCATCAAACCGGGCGACCCCTTGGTGTTGGCGGCGTTTGGCTCCGGATTTACGTGGGGCGCCGCGGTCATGCGGTGGTAATTGGAGATTCTGAAATCAAATACTAAGGGACACACAACCATGGATCTTTATTTCAAGGAAGAACATTACCTGTTGCAGGATATGGTTCGGGCTTTTGCGCAAAACGAGGTCGCCCCCATCGCCGCGGAGATTGATCAGAACGAACGCTTTCCCAAGGAACTGATTCCGAAATTGGCGGAATTGGGGCTGTTGGGTATTCCCTTTCCGGAAAAATATGGCGGGGCTGGCATGGACACCATGGCCTACACCCTGGTGGTTGAGGAATTAGCAAAAGTCGATTCTTCGGTTGCCATCACCCTGGCGGCTCATATTTCATTGGGTAGTTACCCCATTTTTCTTTTTGGCACTGAAGCTCAAAAATCAAAATACCTGCCCAAGCTTATTGCGGGCGAATATCTGGGCTGTTTTGGACTTACCGAACCCGGCGCGGGCTCCGATGCCGCCGGAACTAAAACCACCGCGATCCGGGATGGCGCTGAGTGGGTTATCAACGGCTCGAAAATGTTCACCACCAATGCCGGGTATGCCGGAACCTGTGTGCTCACGGCCATTACCAATCCGGATCTCC
>CAZIWX010000173.1:0-4113 GCA_964543125.1 uncultured Lentisphaeria bacterium
GTTATAGCCTGAGCCGGAACTCATTCGGCCAACCACCCGCGTTCCATTTGTTCTATCTTACCCTTATCCTTTACGGATTAACCGGCTTGCTGCACCCGGTGGACTCGTATCAGCTTTTATACGAGTGGCAGCAATTCGCCATCGTTCCCCTATTCTTTATCAGCCTAAACCTTGGTGCCGGAAAAATTAAACTCGATAAGATTTTATCCGTTTATTTTATCTGGCTGCTAATCCTGGCGGTCATTGCTAACTATCAGTTCTTTTCCGGCTATGATTTTTCCATATACGGAAGTAAGGGTTTTACTAATCGGGGTAAAGGTTTTTTTGATAGTTGGAACATCCTGGCCGGGCATCTCGATCTATATATATTTATCATTTTCGCACTTTGGATATTAGACGATAAAAGCGCTAAAAGCCGCTTCAAATGGTCGCTTCCGGCATTTGGCCTTATCTTCACCGGCCTTCTGAGCACCTACTCGCGGGCCGGTTGGTTGGCCTTGTTATTCGGGATTCTGGTTTTTTACCTTTTCGCACCAAAGCCATTTCTTAAAACGCATAAGAGAACTCTAATGCTGACCGGCATCGGCTTGATTCTTCTCACCGTGATTTACATGAACCTTCCCAATGCCGGCGGCTCTCTAATTGATCGATTCGAAGCCATTCCCCTTGATCCCACCGAGCTGCCCGAGCACCTGAGCGGACGCCCGGCAGTCTGGCAGGCTACTTTGAGCATGTTCAAGGACGCCCCCTGGTTCGGGCAGGGAACGGGCTATTTTCATTTTCTCTCCCTAAAATATTTTCGTCCTGAAGCCACAACCGCCTATTACGTGAGCCGCACCCATAGCGACTACCTCCAATTCCTCATGGAGCTCGGGGTCGTTGGATTCACAATCCTCCTCACGTTTTGGGTGTTCTATTTCCGGTTTTTATATAAGCTTTATAAGCTGGCGAAAATGAAGTATGATCCGTTCACCCAAATCAAAATGGCAGCGGTTATAGCCGGCATCACAGCGGTATTTTTTCATACATCGGTTGATTTTGACTTTTATATTCCCGCCACCGTGCTTTCAATTGGTTTCTTGACCATGTATGCAATTCGTTTGTTCAAGCCTGAAGAACTCCCCTTGATACGATCCGGCCGGAAATGGATTCGGGGCACGGAAATATTTATTGCCCTGTTGATTCTGGCACTCTCGGCTACTCGCTCCGTTACAAAAATTGAGCAAAACCAGGGGCTGGAAGCGATCAACAACGAGAATCTACCGGCTGCTATTCATCATTTTGAGCTGGCCGGTTTTTTCTCGCCAAACTATATCCCGGCTCTCCAAATGACCGGATTATCACAAGCCGCCCTGGGGGATATTAAGAGCGATACGACATTGATTAGCCTGGCCGAATTAAATCTTAAGCAAGCGGTCGACCTCAACCGGTATAACGGTATTTCCGTTAAAATGCTGATGCAGTTCTACCGCCTGCACCCCAATCTGTACTCTCAACCGGATCGAATTAAAATATTAACCCATTACTATCGCCAGTTGACTGATCATATCCCCAATTCCGGGTCGATCCGAAGAGCCGCGGCACGAGACCTGTACCAAGCCGGAGGTGGCGCAGCAAGTACCCGGATTTTGGATGATTACCTTGACCGGCATCCGCAAGACAGCCGGACGGCCGTGCTTTATGTAGATCTTTTAATGAAAACCGGTGGAGATCCTTCCAAAATTGCCGGCCGGATTGACCACCTGAAAGCAAGTAAGGATCCGGAAGCTCTGTTTATTGTGGGTGCTTATTTCCAACACTTCGGTCTAGTGGACTCAGCGATTGCATATTATAATCAAGCCGGCCGGATTCCCTTCGACGACGAAACCACGCAAGTCAATTTTAGTGCGCGGGTGGTTTCACAGCTTCAACAGCTTAAACCCGGTCCCGCGAGAGACGAGGCCATCCACCAAATCGAATCCGGTTATTCAAATAATATTGCATTCTATATTTCCTTAAGTAATAATCTCTCCGAACAGGGACTCAATGGGTTGGCACGGGTTGCCGCGCGGACCGGACTGACGATTGATCCGAAAAATGATTCATTATTGGTATTTCTGAATAAATTAGCCGTTGCGGAAAATAAATGATGACCATTAAGAAAATATCCAACTCCGAAAAGGCTGAAAAAGGATTTACTCTTTTGGAGATGGTGGCCACCATGGGCATTATTGCCATCCTTGCCGCAACGATCCTGCCAAGATTAAATCGGTTTACCGTGCAGGCCAAACTTACCAAAACCCAGATGAATTTGGTGTCCATCAAGACGGGTTTCGCCACCTATTTTTACGAACAGCTCTTGAAAAATGGCAGTATATCCTTTCCTCCCGCACCCTCGGACAGCCTGATAACCAATATTTGGGCGTCGCAACCCATTTTGATGAACAATCGGACGCCGGCCTCCCTATTCTCGGAGGAAAAAATCTTATATAATCCCAACGATCATCCTTACCTCTATTACTTACTGCCCGAAGATTCGTTGAATCATGAGGGATTTGCGGTAAAAGATCCGGATTTCAACTTTGAAGTGAAATTTCGCCCCTAGTGGCCGGGTTGACTTAGAGCCGGCCAGCCGGTCCTTCACAATCGAACAACCGGAATCGAATCGAACACAACCACCAAATCAGAGCAGCATGTCTAACGCGAAGCAGAAAGACTGGGCCGGGCTGGCCTTAATCCTGATTGCGGTTGGATTCGTATACGCCTCATCCCTTTCATTTAGCTTCACCTATGACGATAATCCCCTGATTGTCAACAATCAAACCGTTCAGCATTTCAGCAATTTTTATAAAATTATCCATCTCCCCTACTGGTCGGGTGAAAAATATAGTAATCTGGTTTATCGGCCGGTCGCATCTATATCATATCTACTGAATGCGCTAATAGCTGGTGTCCAGACCGCCTTCTGGTTCCACTTGACCAATATTTTGCTCCAGGCGCTAACCGGCGGCATTGGATTTATACTGCTGCGACTTTATGGTATACCCCGCATTAATCGCCTCGTCATTATTTTGATCTTTGTTCTGCATCCACTACAGACTGAATCGGTTGCCAGTGTGGTGGGACGGACTGAAATACTTGCCACACTTTTTATGCTAGGCAGCCTGATTGCTTTTGAGAAAGGATCTCGCTGGGTTTATATAGGTTTTCTGGCAGCCCTGTTGAGCAAGGAAAGTGCAATTATTCTTCCGGGGTTAATCTTTGTCCGATGGTTTATTAGTAAGCCGGAGGTTCGTTACCATTGGCGCGAAATCGTTTTGGGATTTGCGGGTGTCCTGGTCATTTATTTCGGACTGCGCTATTGGGCAACCGGCAATTTTATTCAGGGTGCACCCACGCCACCCCTGGATAATCCTCTAGTTGCGGTGCCCGGGGGAGAAAGAATTCGAACGGCCTTATGGGTATTCGGATTTTATTTTCTGAAAATCATCTGGCCGGTGCATCAATCGGCCGACTATAGTTATAATCAAATTCAAATCATTACGACCTGGGTCGACTGGCATTGGGTGTTCGGTCTGATAATCCTGGTTGGGTTCATTTATATCTTTTTTACAAAACGCGCTAACCGTGTCATCCGCCTGGGGATTGGATTCTATCTGGTGGGGTTTTCCCTGACCTCCAATTTGATTTACCCCATTACCAATATCATGGCCGAGCGTTTTGCTTATTTCCCCATTTTCGGTTTGGCTTTAAGCGCCTATGGCGGCCTTGATTATAAAACAACCGGTTCCAGCATATTCAGGCTGGCAATCTCCGGTCTCATCGTTCTTTTCGGAATCATGTCTTTTGAACGCAGCCAGGTCTGGGCAAATAATACGTTACTTTTCCAATCGATCATAACCGGGGCGCCAAATTCCGCCCGGGCCAACTACGTGTATGCCCAATCGCTGGCCGAGAATGGCCGGGACCGGGAGGCAAAAGCCTACGCGGCCAAGAGTATTCGGATCTATCCTGATTATTATCAGTCCTATGTATTGCTAACCAAATATTATTTCAGACACTATATGGTTGACAGCGCTCACTGGGCCATTGAAAAAGCTGTCAGTATTTCCCCCGATGAATATTCCACCCATC
>CAZIWX010000174.1:0-4090 GCA_964543125.1 uncultured Lentisphaeria bacterium
TTTTAAAACACTATAAAATTTATCCTTCTTTGTTTTTGTTGCCATATCTTATTTAACCTTTTTAGAATATTTAATTTTCTTTTCTGCCACTTTGAGTATTTGACTTGCCAACTTTTCATCTTTTAAGTCGTTGTAAACCAAATCACTTTTCCAAGCAATAATTAACTCGTCTTTGTCTAATCCGTAGAAGTCAGCCAGTTTTTCAACCTGTTCTCTTGATGGTTTTCGTTCTCCAAGTTCAAACTTATTTATAATCGTTTGGTCAATTTCAGTTGCAGATGCTACTTCTCTCAACACAACTCCTTGTTGTAATCTTGCTTCTCTTATTATGTCTTTCAATACTTTCATTTAGACAATCCTTGTTTAGACAGTATTTGCCAAAAGTATAAATAATCTGTCAATTTAATGCAACTATTTTCTTTTTTTTAGCGATGGGTAAATTCATACTCTTTTGGTTTTTTCGGGTTGGATTTATGTGTCAGCAAAAACAAAATGTGTATGAATGTTTGTCGGCATTTTTGTATGGTGGGTAACGTATGTGTATAATTAATTGCACATATACCGCCAAATTGGTGGTGCAAGAACAATTGTTTATATTTATCTTTTATCATCCACCGGATTCCCTGCTGCTTGTTTCATACACCTAAACCGTTACTCCGCATAAACACTCCATTTACCGTTTATAGCGTGCTTAATCTTAAAGCCCACCAGCCGGAATATCAAGGGAATACGACTGAGCCCCGGCCTTGGCGAGCACGCGGGTCCGTAGCCATGAAGCGGTTTGGGGATTACCTGCAACCAGGGTTGCTATCTCCGGTGTTTAGAAATACAAACTCTGGCTGAGCCTCAGCCCCAAGCCGGAGGCGTTGCCTCCGAATCCATTAATAGCGGTCAGGTCAAACCCCAACTCATAGTGCTTGAAGTGGAGTCCGAATCCGGCGGTCCAGGTGGTCTGTCCCATGAATGAGTTCATGGCGCCACGAAGCTCCACGGCCGGAACCGGGAAATATCCTAAATACAGCCCCAACCGGGGATCGGTGGTCCAGGCAATCCCGTCTGAAAAACTCTGACGGTAAGAGGCTTGCACCAGGATCCGTGAGATGGGTTGGTATTGCGCCACCACGGCAATCCGGGTTGGAATCGATACACTATGGCTGCCGATACCGGCCACCGTTTCGGCCGGATTCAGCAATGAATCGATATAGGTTGAATCGGAACGGTTGTCCATTACCTCGGCCACGTCGTAGACCACCGCGTGGGCGCTGAAGGTCTTTTCGGTGAGATTGTTCCAGGTAAGTTTTGCGCCGATATTTGACAAGGCTACCTGAACATCCACATGTTGACCGGTGAGGTCATATAGATCCAGGCCGGCACCAAAATTCAAACCGAAACCGAGTGAGCTGGAGAAATCACCAAAATTCATATTGCCGGTATTGGGCTCCGTGAGGAGACCAATTCTGGGATCGGTGAAGAAACCGCGCCCTGAAAAGTCTACCACAATAGAATCCAGATTGGTTGCCAGCGTGAATTCATCAGACTTTACCCGGGCATAACCATAGCCGAGATAAAGACCGATACCAGCCCCGGCCCGGATATTACCGATAGGGGTGGGGATGACCTGGCCATAGCCCACGTTGGTTTGGAGGTAATTCAGTATTTCAAAATTCAGATCCAGGTTTGTCAGCGGATTGTCGCTGGTAAAGTTCGACCAGGGCAACATGAGCAGATCGCCGGGCAATACACCGCGTACCGCAACGTGTGCACCGAGATTCACCCCGACGGGGCCAACCCGGACACCTAAGATAGTGGGAATGTCTACCAAGGATTGAATATCGAGCGTTTTTCCGCGCAACACACGGGTCATCTGTTCCTTGTCCGAAGCGGTCAGATATTGTCCGTGAAACCAATCTTTCACCCAGCCCGGAGTCAAAGCCGAGTTATTGAACCGCACTTGTAGCGGAATAAATGGCATCGGCAATACGACCGACCAGGCGGTACCGGTCTCATGTTCCATTGCCAAATGGGAGGGGTTTTCCACAAAAGCGCCGAAGGTCCGCAAATGGCGATAAAAGACCTTGTCCCGGTTGGTCCAGGTCATAGGTGTTGAAACAGGTAATTCCGGTTCCATTTTACTTGGGACAGCCGCAGCTTGAGTGATCGCCAGCGCTTCCGCGGCCAAGCTGTCCATGGCTGTAGAAATGCTGTCGATCATTGTGGAATCTGGCATCATTGCCGTAAATGCTGACGAATCCACTAGGGTTGAATCTGTCGGCGTAGCTTCTGCAATCGCTTCGGATGCGGTCTCGAAAACAGCAAATGGATTATCAAGTGAAGATTCCGCCAGCTTTTCCTCTGATGCAGGATCGTAAAGTGTAATATGCTTGTCATCAAGATTCAGCAGTAGAAAAAAGTCTGCCCCGCGGTTTTCTGCCGCGGCCAGATAGCAGTCCACATCGGAACAATCGGTGGAATCGCCAGCTAAAAAGGTCAGCTTTTCACCGGAAGGCGATTTAGCAGTGTCAAAATAGGAGGCATTCCAATGCATTCCGGTGGAATCCTGAACCACAACCGCGATTTTCAGCGGATTTGCAGGTTGATCAATGTCTGTCGCGGGAGATGTTGGTTCATCCTGTGCCCGGAGTGAAGTTCCTCCCGGCAACAAGAGGCTGAAAAGGGCTGTAATAAACCAAATCCCTAAGGAATAGAAATTTGTCTGCCTCATGATGCACCTCCAGCCTGCTTATTGACCCTGACTTTGGCTGACCCCGACAGCTTGACTTCCATGGAGTCAGTGGAGAAGAACCGCGATGGCACGGCTACGCCGGCTGAATCGCGTTCGCCCACGAGGAACACATTGTTTTTCAAAAAGACCTTATCCTGCAACAGTGACAATTTGCCGGACGGCAGGTCGATTTCCTGGTGCGAATTTTCGTTCGGAGGAATGGTCAGTGTTAAGAGCGTATCGGGAGTACCGGAAGGTGGATCAGCGAAAACGGTCGAGTCCGGGGAAGCCAGAACGGTTAGCTGGGCGCCGAATGCAAAATGATTTTTGATGTCGGCATACAGCGTAATGCCCTGGAGCTCTTCCGGCAATCCGGCTTCCACCGCTTCCGGGTCCAGCTTCAGTTCCGTTGAATCACCCAACAAGAATGACATGGGAATAGAAACCTCGAAATTGGCCTTGATGGAATCATCACTGGCGGCATGGCCAACCGTCACACCATCCCCCACGGTGGCTTTACCAAACACGGTGATATTATCCGGATGGAGATTGATGAGATTGGTGGCCTGATCCGCGGGAATCACCACATCCGAGCTGTCGGTGATATTCCAATTGCTGACATGGGCCACCGCTGTATCACCCGCCGCCGTGTTGCCGATAATGCTTAAATCCAGGAAGACGGGAATCGAGATTTGCGAATCGAAGGCCAGGGTCATGTCCACCCGGGAAAAGTTGAAGTTATCCAGCTCGGGCGGCATACCGGTCAATTCCTGGCGGATGGTGTCGATCTGCACCTCGATGGGTGCCACAATACCCTCGACGCTATTGAAGGACAGGTTGGCAATATTCATGTTGATGGCAATCGAATCTTCCAGACTCAAGGTCATGGCCACATCGCCGGGAATGGAGATGCGTGATTTGTAGTGAATCGCCTGATCGTCCAGCGGCAGTTGAATTTCGTAACCGGCCAGATCGAAGGTGCTGTCTTGCGGCGCCGGATCAGGCAAGATATCCAAAACACCCTGGAAGGGTTGGCCCGCTTTTACAATTTCGTTGATGGTAAAGCGAGTACTGGCTCGCAAACCAATGTAATTCCGGATTGTCAGCTTCAGATCGCCGGTGTTGATGACGGCATTTTTAACCTTGGTGTCGTTATCCAGCGCCACTGTATTGGAATCCACGATGGCATCCTGCGAAAAATAGCCCTCGATCTCGCTGAAAGTCAGGGTCGAGACATTAATGTCCACGCGAATGGAATCCAGCAGGTTGTAAGCGCCCAATTCGCCCACGGGCGTCACCACATGCGCACTGTAATGCAGCGCCTGGTTATCCCGCGGCATGACTAACGCATAATTTGCCAGGTCAAGC
>CAZIWX010000175.1:0-3990 GCA_964543125.1 uncultured Lentisphaeria bacterium
GGTTGATCCAGAAAGCGGATTACGGTAATAATCTCATCCGGGAAGATTCGTTGGAAGTTGATACACTGGGTTTTTTTACGCGTCATGGCCGGCCGATGCGGGGCGGTGGCGGAATCACGCCGGATGTTCAGGTAGCACCGCTGTTGGTCGATCGTTATGAACGGCAAATTTGGGGTAAGGGATTGTTTTTCCAGTTTGCAGTGAAGTATGCAGCCGATCATCCCAATACCATCTTACCCTTCCAGGCATCCGATGAAACAATGGAAAATTTTCGCCAATGGCTATTGGAAAATAATTTTCATTATGCGACTGATTTCACTCGGCGGCTGGACAAAGCCATTGCCTTGGTAGATACGACAGTAAGTATTTCGGACACTTTGCTCAGTAGTTTGCAACGCGTGCGCGACCTGGCTTCGGTAATGGAGCAACAGGCCTTTGATGCCGATTATGAACGAATTCGGATGGGTATTGAGCGCGAAGTTTCAGGTATTATTGGAGGCAGTAGCGCTCGGTTTGCAGCCGGTTTGGATGATGATATTGTAGTGCGGGAAGCCCTGAAACTACTGTCGCGGCCAAACCAAGTGGCTGATATTCTAAACGGCACTACCAGGGTTGGTAAAAATACTGCATATTAATGACGATCTCTTCCGGATCGGAAATCGATATAACCGTAAGTATTTTTTAGGAATAATCTCCTTGCTGAACTTCAAGCGCGCCTTTATTTTTGCGCGCTTTTTGGAGACTGTAACGCTTAATGAAAACACTAAAGACGGGCGATTAGCTCAGGTGGTTAGAGTACTTGCTTGACATGCAAGGGGTCACTGGTTCAAGTCCAGTATCGCCCACGGAAATATGAAGAGTAATAATGGGTACATTTTGGTTAAATATCCCAACGGTAAATCGGAGAAGGTACCGTCAGGGACAACTATTGCCGAATTAGCGGCCCGGATTAGTCCCAATTTTCTTAATCAAATCATAGCCGGTAAAGTTGATGGAAAGCCTGAAGATCTGGCTTATCCATTGGATCATGACAGTGTCGTCGAATTTTTGCGGCCGGATTCTGAAGCTGGTCACGAAATCCTTTTGCACAGTAGCGCGCATTTAATGGCCCAGGCCGTGAAACGGCTCTATCCCCGGACCAAGGTTACCATCGGGCCTGCCATCGAAAATGGTTTTTACTACGATTTCGACCGGGACGAGCGGTTTACGGATGAAGAATTGGTTGAAATTGAAGCCGAGATGCAGAAGATCGTGGATGAAGACATTCCGATTCAGCGCCGGGAATTACCCCGCGAAGATGCTATCGAGTTATTTCGAACCCTCGGTGAAGACTATAAGGTTGAGATTATCTCGGCAATTAACGAGGGCGAAATTATCGCTACATATCGTCAGGGTGAGTTCATCGATCTGTGCCGGGGACCCCATTTACCCTCCACCGGAAAGGCCGGTGCTTTTAAGTTACTGACGGTAGCCGGGGCGTATTGGCGCGGGGATGAGCATAACAAGATGCTCTCCCGGATTTACGGGACTGCGTTCGCCAATAAAAAAGAATTAAAAAAATATCTCCACCTGCTGGAGGAAGCCAGGCTCCGGGATCACCGTAAGCTGGGCAGGGAACTGAATCTGTTCAGTTTTCACCAGGAAGCTCCGGCCAATGTGTTTTTCCATGCCAAGGGCACCACGGTGTACAACCTGATTAAACGGACTGTAAGCGAATCCAATAATCGCCATGGTTACCAAGAGGTCAATACGCCCCTGATTATGAATGTGTCTCTGTGGCATCAATCGGGTCATTATGATAATTACCGTGAAAACATGTATTTTACTAGGGTGGATGACCAGGATTTCGTGGTAAAACCCATGAATTGCCCGGGGCATCTGCTGATTTTCAAATCCACGCCGCGTTCCTACCGTGACCTGCCGGTCCGCATGTCTGAGTTCGGCCGGGTGCATCGTCACGAACGAAGCGGCGTCACGCATGGCCTGTTCCGGGTGCGTACGTTTGTCCAGGATGATGCTCATATTTTTTGCACGGAAGATCAGATCCAGGCTGAAGTAGGATTAGTGCTTGAGCAAATTTTTGAAATATACAAGACCTTCGGTTTTGATGATGTACATGTTGAGCTGAGCACGAAACCGGAGAAATCTATCGGTAGCGCGGAAGTTTGGCAAAAAGCCGAAGCCGCCCTGGAATCGGTTCTGAATGATAAAGGGATTCAGTTTCAGCTTAATCCGGGCGACGGCGCCTTCTATGGTCCCAAAATTGATTTTCATATCCGGGACTCGTTAGGCCGGCGGTGGCAATGCGGAACCGCTCAGTTGGATTTTTCAATGCCGCGGCGATTGGGCATTTCCTATACTGGAGAAGATGGCCGGGACCACACGCCGGTGATGATTCATCGGGCTGTTGTGGGTAGTATCGAGCGCTTTATGGGGATTCTGATTGAGCATCATGCAGGCAGTTTCCCCCTTTGGCTGGCGCCGATTCAGGTTAAATTGTTGCCGATTGCGGATCGTCATTTTGAATATACGGCCGAGGTTGCTGCTGAATTATCCGCGGCCGGGATTCGGACCGAGGTTAATACGAAAAATGAAAAGGTTGGTCAGAAGATTCGCCAGGCTGAATTGGAAAAAATTCCGGTAATGCTGATTATCGGTGATAAAGAGGTTGAAAATCAGGAGATCAGCGTCAGACGGCACAAACGAGGTGATATCGGCGCTCTGAACCTGGAAACCTTAAAGGAGCTACTATTGAACGAAATCAGGGAGAAAGTCCATTAAAAAAAGGAGACAACCGTCAAGTAAGGCGGATAACAACGAACTTCGCGTAAATGATGAAATCAGAGTACGGGAGGTTCGGCTGGTAGACGATGGAGGTGAGCAAGTTGGGATCATTAATATTGATGAAGCATTGGCCCGGGCGAGTGAGAAAGATTTGGACCTGGTAGAGGTCGCGCCCAAGGCCGAACCGCCGGTTTGTCGTTTGATGGATTATGGAAAGTTCAAGTATGACCGGGCTAAAAAGGAGAAGGACAGTAAAAAGAAACAACATATTGTCCAAAACAAGGAAGTTCGCTTCCGGCCGGGTATCGATACACATGATATGCTAACTAAGATTAACAAGGCCAGAGGGTTCCTTAAAGAAGGCGCCCGAGTCAAAATCACCGTTATGTTCCGGGGACGGGAAATGGCCCACACCGACAGTGGTTTTGTACTAATCAATAAAATTATGGAAGCGTTAGGTGAAAATGCTGTTATTGAGCGTGAGCCGGTTTTGGAAGGCCGTTTCATGACCACCTTCGTCAACCCCAAATAGGAGAGTAGCTAAAAATGCCCAAAATGAAATCCAATCGGGCTGCAAAAAAGCGTTTCAAATTGACCGGTACGGGAAAAGTGAAACGGAACAAGGCTTACAAAAGCCATAAATTGCTGAACAAAACTAAAAAGCAGAAACGCGCCCTGCGCGCCAGTGGGTTATTAACTCGTGGCGACGCGAAAAAAGTGCTTAAAAGTATCTCTGCGTAAGGAAAGAGGAGTCTGGTTCAATGCCGAGAGCAAAGAGTAGTGTTGCCCGCAAACACCGTCATAAAAAAATATTAAAAGCAGCTAAAGGCTATTATGGCGCCCGGCACCGGTTGTATCGTAGCGCGCGCGAGACCGTTGAACGGGCTTGGGCATATAGCTACCGCGATCGTCGGAAACGCAAGTCAATGTTTCGCCGCTTATGGATTGCCCGTATTAATGCCGCCGCTCGAATCAACGGGACATCTTATTCAAAACTCATGAACGGTTTGAAAAAAAGTAGGATCGAGCTGAATCGCAAAATGCTGGCCGAGGTTGCCGTTACAGACCCGGCTGCATTCAGCCTGATCGTTAAAAAAGCAGCGTAACACCAACACCTAGGTTCGCGCATGTCGCTTTTACAAGAAGTCGACGTCTTACGCGCTGGTTTCTTCGACACAATTAAGGAAGATCCGGCGCGTCTTGATT
>CAZIWX010000176.1:0-3942 GCA_964543125.1 uncultured Lentisphaeria bacterium
TGCAGTTTGAAATAGCGCCAACCCAGATTGATCAGGAATTCACGCCGGGAAGCCAGTGTGACCAAAACCAAATCTTCGCGGTCTTTGAATTCTCCCCAACCGGAACCGCTTGAATTTCTAATCGAGTCCTGGCGAATATCCGGGGGCAAGTCACTGATCAGGTCGGGACGCAATAGAATACCGTCTACTCCCACATGCGCCCATAGCATTGAGGTCTGAATCCTACTTCCCAGTGAAAATCGTTGTTCCAGCGTATAATTGGAAAGGAGTCCGCCCTGGTAATTGTAGCCCAGCGTCGTTTCGCGGTTGGCTTCCCAGCCGGCGCCTGCCGGATTGATCAAACCGGTACTAACCCGAGACTGATAAGCGAGGGTCGCGCCCCCCAGGGCGCCGTAAACCGGTGGCAGGGAGGTCTTGATGAAAGCATCTCCATAGCGTCCACCAAAAATCCACAGGGGAGCCAGAATTGTTAGCATCCGTATGCTGAATCGAAAACTCATCGCACCTTCACTATTTTACCTACCGGCCCTTTAATTGATCGTTTCCCTAGACTCCCGGATATCCGATAAAAATAGACGCCGTTGGCAACCAACTGTCCGTTTCGATCCCGCCCATTCCAAATAATTTCGTGATAGCCGATCTGATTGACGGGAATATCTTCATAAGCATTATACTGGTTGATAGACATTATTTCGTGGCCGCTGAGCGTGAAGATATCGATACTTAAATCACTAAAATCCTCGGTCAATTCAAAAACAAAGTAGGTCTGACTCTGGAATGGATTGGGATAATTACCATAATCCAATATTTGAGCCCGGTCGGCGACTCTGATATGGTTTTCACTGAGAGAAGACCAGTTCTCAAGCGCGTCGGCTACCCGAAACGCTAAAATGTGGTTCCCGGGCTCAAGGTCAAGATTCGCGAGAATTGAAATGATTTTCCCCTGGGCCGTCGTGTCACCCAACTGAAATTCCACGGACTGATCATCAATCAGGATTTGAGCATCCGCGGGCGACCAACTGAACCCGCCATCATCGTGGCCTAACAGATTCAAGGTTGCATTGCGAGCCACGAAATTATCGTCAAAAAAGCGTTGTCCCCCGATCATCATCTCCACCCTGGGCGGGTCCCGATCCTGTTGTACGCCGGCTGCAATTGTCAACGGATGATCAATGATCAAATTGCCGGCCTCGTTTTGCACCAATTTCTCCCACACGGGAATCCCGCGTTGCCGGCCGAATAAAGCGCCACTATTCATTAACTCAATTGATCCTGAAACCGGGTCAACACTTACAAATCCGGAATCCGCGAGTATTTGAACCGCCGGGGTACTCGCCGGTGGTATCTCTTCCGCATTAATTTTCACGACACCGCTATCCCCGGCACTTGACCTGAAAAATGCAAACTGCCGATATCGAAATGTATCAGTTTGGGCGCCGGTGAAAGTCAGCCCGATAGGTGGAATAATTTGATAGAAATGGGGTGAGATAACGGTCTGGATTCGGTTATCAGCAGTGTCGGATTCAGCTTGATCCGTTTGAATCCGGAAATGAACACGCAGACTAGCCGGAGAGCGCATTGCGGGAATAAACAGGTTCTGTTGACCGGGTGTTAACCGGGCCGTTCCGGAAATCCGGTGAATTTCAACCTCGCTGGAGTCCTGGAGCATGAAATTAGATTGGATTGGAATCACTCCGGTGTAGGCAAGCGTTACAGCATAGCCCACTTGTCGATCTTTATATCCCCAAACAAGATTATCCACCCGGAGATTCGGGACGGATTCCAGGGCCAGAGCATAGGTTGATGACTGAAGTACACTGGCTCCGCCTGACCAGGCACTGTATGAATAGCGGGCATATTGCCAATTGTTGGGTATGGTCAGAGGTGTTATCAGCCCCCATTGATCAGTCCCGGCTTGGGTCAACTTATAGCTAATATTTCCCTGGTTAGTCTGGATCGACAATCGAATGCTGTCCGGCGCCAAGGCACTATGGTATATAACCGGAAAGCTAAAAGCATCACCCGGGCTTATTGAAAAATCCGGCGCCGTTGTCACTTCAAACCAGTTCACCGCAACACTGAATCTGATTGCACCCCGGTGAGGGTTTGAACCATTCTCCGGTAAGAAAGTGTAGATCAGTCTATAATGACCACTGAGTGCATCGGCAGCGAGAGGAATAATTCTTGGAACGGTTGAGCTAATCTGAACCGGACCGGTTTCATCTTCAATCGTGGCGTTGTCCGGGTCCAATATTTGAATATGAAGTTCACCGTCCAGGTTGTTATCCGGCCTCAGTTCAACGCTATCACCGGGTTGGTAAATCGATGCGTTGGCGGACAGAATTGTGTCGCGCTCGGCGACTCTCGGTTTTATGGATGGATCTCCTAAAAAATTGTATTGATAGAGCATTGTATTTTTCAAACCACCAATATCAACCGAACTGCTATAATATACCATCCGGGTCAGATCCACCGCCTGGCCCAGGGTCAAATCATAATCCAGCAAATGGTGAAACAGCGTCTGAACCAATAAATAATCGTTGATGATCCAACCGACTCCGGAACTTCCCAACCAACCGATGGCGCCGGCTTCCGACTCCTTGAGCGCCATTTCACCCAAGCCGCTATTACTCGCGAAGGAGCCCGTAAAACACGTCATACTGGATACAAATGGCAAGGCTTCCAAATTATTCAGTTTACTCACATCCTCCCGAGTAAATAAAGACCGATCGGCCCAAACCGCGCCACCCCCATGACCCATAAAATTAATGAGTAATTTCCCGTTATTCCAGGCTTTGACTAACGTATCCGTATTCCCGAAATAGGCTTGCCCTTCCGAATCACGATTGATGTACAGTCGTTTTAAGCTTAGGTCATTCGGAAAATATTGGCTGACCAGCTCCTCGCTTTGAGATTTAAATACCGCATCAAACCCGGCTATGGTAAGCATTTCATTAGTCCAGGTCGAAGTGATGGGCTCGGTTTCATAGCGTATGATTTTATCAACCACTTGGGATACCTGTTCGGTATTCGTGCAGGGTATGCGCCCTACCTGGACATCGGGGACCAAATCGTTATTCAACAATAAGCTATACCAATAATCAGATTCAGCCGCCCCCCAGCCTTTGGTCTGAATGAAGAATGTTGGGACATAATTCCCATCAATATCCGTTTTAGCTTCCCGGGGGTTGATGGTGGCGTCGCCCACTAACAGCACATACCGGGGTTTGGTTGACCAATGCTCCAGACCATATCTTAAAAAGCTTTTGATGGCGTCCGGACTAGCTATGCCGCTGTTAAACTCATCAAAAATATCCGTTACCGTAACGATCAATGGCCGGAATCCCAAATCCTGCTTATGATTTACCAAAGGAATTAGCGCCTCCCTGAATTTACGATCCGTAATAATCACATAATCAGCATTTTGATTGCGTAAATCGGCCACGGTGTCCGGTTCGATTTTCTCCGGAAATAGTAAACCGGATCCGGCGGCAGCCCAGTATTTCGGGGTAGCTGAATTAACCTGATCCTGGAATATGGCGCTATAAGAAGCCTGCCCGTTAATATTCCAGGGACGCACCGAAAAGTCACGGATAATGGAGATGCCATCCTTAAGGATTGTGATATCCGGCGACGAAAAGTTTTTTATCTCGTATTCAATAAGCGTATTCAGGCCCGCTGGTTGAGTGAAAACCAATTGATTTTCATAGGCACTATAGAATCTGTCATAATCAACTTCAAACCAGTTTAGTACAACCCGGTCAACAACCCGGCCCGGTTCTGTATTGGTGGGTGAAAAGAGCGCCAGCGTGTTTTCAAAATCATTCTGCTGGAAGATATCGGTAGTTAAATTCAGTGTTGCGGGTGAATTAATTGTAAACGCCGTTTGATTTTGCCAGACGCCATCCCCCACACTATGGTTATTGATATAGGCAAAAGTTT
>CAZIWX010000177.1:0-3928 GCA_964543125.1 uncultured Lentisphaeria bacterium
GGTCCGGATCCGGCTGCGGTGATTGACCTCCTGGAAGGGTATGGCGTTACCTCCATCCGGGGTGGTAAGGACGAACAGGTATTGAGGGCCATCGCCGAGCATCCTTTAACGCCGCCGGAGCAATCGACTCAGTCATGGATCTATCATTATGCAGCTCAGCAACTAACTACCGACCAAATTTCAATCGTAAAAAGTTGACCTAAGGAGCTGCGTCTGCGGTTGGATGACCAAACCTTGCACCTGGTGCATGGTAGTCCGGGCGATTTCAGGGAAGCATTGAGCAGCCGGACATCCGACGCCCGCCTGGCGGAATTGGCGTGCTTGAGCAACAGCGATCTGGTGGTATGCGGTCATTCCGGAGATGCATTCGCCCGGCAGATTCAACAGACCCTGTTTATCAACCCGGGAATGGCCGGACAACCATTTAACGGTGACCACCAAGCCGGGTGCGCCGTGGTGGAAATTGACGAGGATGACTTTTCGGTGGATTTATTACAGATAAATTATGGTTGGCGGGCAGTTCTGAAAAAGATGCAGGTCCGAGGCTTTCCAAATGCGATTAACAAGGCATTTGAAATCGGTGGCGTGAAGGAAATGATCAACGATGAATAGCAACCGGACTTGGGTATCCACGAAAGTGGCCGGGATTTTCAGCCTGGCTTTGGTGCTGACCGGGATAAACGGGCTAAGGGCCAGCGAATTACCTCTGCGGCAGTATGGACTTGATGCCGGTTTGGTGCAGCTCCAGATCAATGTTATTACCCAGGACAGCCGGGGTTTCATCTGGACCGGCACCATGGGTGGGATCAATCTGTTTACCGGCGCTGAAGTCTATTCATTTACACATAAAAACGGCCTGAAAAATGAGCAGGTACACTATCTGGGGGAGATCACGCCGGATACGATGTGGATCGGAACCAAAGGTGGCCTGGGATACTTGCCGTTGATCTCCACCGATTCCATTTTTTGGATTGAGAACTCCAGCGCGTATGAAATTCGGGCTCTGGTTCGTTTTCATGACCAAATCTATGTTTCCACCTTTTATAATGGGGTAAAACGCTTGCACGGGAACCGGCTGGAATCAGTTGCCAGGTCCGGCTTACCGGATAATACTACGATTTTGGATATCGCCGAATGGCGGGATTCACTTTGGGTAGCTACCGATCAGGGGTTGTATAAATGGCATAACGATTATTTTGAACCCACCCCGGTGCACTCGTACGTCACTCGCCTAAAAAGCAGCCCCGAGGGATTATGGTATGGAAGCGCCAATGGCCTGGGCGTGTATCAGGAAGGCCGTTATCGTACCATCTTAACGAATAAAATAATTACCGATATCTACGTCCGGGACGGTGAAGTCATTGCCAGTTTGTATTACACGGGCTTTGCCCGTTATCGTTTGCAAGGTGATCAGGCACCCCTTGTGTTTTCCCGTAGCCAGGGTTTACCGGATACCTATTTCCGGTCAATCTTCACCGATCGACAGGGGAGTATTTGGCTCGGTACCGATGGGGTGGGATTGGTTCAGGTGTTACCGTATCATTTTGAAGGGTTTACAAAAAAATCCGGCCTGAACAATACCAAGATCAATTCCATCACGCGTTGGGGGCGGAATCTGTTGGTTGCCACTGAAGGAGGCGTCAATGTATCCACGGATCACAAGACATTTTCTCCTATTGAGGGTGTTGGCTTAAAGCCGGTTCTGTTTGTTCATCCCTGGCCAGATAACCGCCTGTTGGTGGCGGTTGAGGGTCAAACTTTGCTTTATCAACGCGATGGGAATGGTCATTATCGGGAATCCGAGCGATTATTGAACTCGACGACATTGGATATGGAAACTTTCCGGGACACAATCTGGCTGGCAACCAGCAGTGGACTGTGGCGATTATACCACGGAAAATGGCGTGCCTACCCGGTTGAATCGGGTTTTTCAAGCAACGAATGCCATGCTCTGGCGATACTTAAAGACGGAATTCTCGTTGCCACCGACCGGGGCGCAAATTTTGTGCATCATAATCAACTTCAAGTTTGGCAACCCGGCCAAATGATTTGGGATGTGGCGGTGGACTCCAGGGATCGGGCCTATCTGGCGACGGATAAGGGGCTGTTGGTGGTAGATTCTACCGGACGACGGATTGGCTATTACGGCCTCGAAGAAGGCTTGCCGGGAGATGCCATCCATTCGGTTACTGTCCTGGCGGATAGCAATGTCTGGATGGGCACCAATCAGGGTGTTGTGAATTTCACGGGGACGGAATTTCATTTATTCGACCACGCTGATGGTTTGCTGTGCGATGAAATGAATAATCACGCTATTTACGCGGATACGGACGGTATCTGGATTGGCGGTATCAATGGTTTGACCCATTTCCCCCAAACCATCCAGAGCAGGGATCACTCTCTTCAAATCGAACCCTATCAATTTTTAGAAAATGATCGACTGGTGAGCGCCTGGCGTTCGAGTTATCCTCATAATCCACCTACCCTCACAGTTAAATTAGGCGCGCCGGATTTTCTTATAGATCAGATTGAATTTCGCTACAAGTATTTGAATCGACCCGGAGACTGGGTAAATCTGGGCGCCAATCCTGATCTTAAAGTGGGTACATTATTTCCCGGCGACTATCAAATTGCGGTTCAGGCGCGCAAACTCGACACGCCGCCCTGGGGTAAAACCTTTCATTTACCGAGCCTTACCATCCGTCTTCCTGTTTACCTGCGCTGGGACTTCCTGGCTGGTGTATTGATTCTGTCAGTGCTGCTGTTCAGCGGCCTCACATACGCCGGTGTTCGTTATAAACACGAACGGGAGACCATGAAACGTCAGAAAGATGAAATTGCCCTGGCTCGGGAGTTTAATTCTCAAATATCCGAAATCGCCTTGGCCCGAACGGCGAAAAAATTCAAACTCTCCTTGGATTCTTATGCCCTGAAGGAATTCAGCGGAGATTTTTATTACACCTTTCGATCGGTAGGTAATCGATTTTGTGTTATCCTGGGGGATGTCTCCGGGTCGGGACTGGAGACCAGCTATATGAACGGGTTCTTGAAAATGTCCTTAAGCAGTCAGGATTGGCAAAACATGACTCTTACCAAATGGCTGCGTGAAATAAACCGGGCTCTGCACCGGCTCCCGAAAACCGGCTTGAATGTGGCTTTATCCACCTACGTAGTGCAGGAGGAATTGGATGAGGTCTATTGCATGACCGCCGGCAATCCGCAACCTTTTTTAATCAAAGCTAACCATGTCCCCAGGTTGTTGCCGGTCAAACTATCACCACCGTTAGGGGTATTCCCGGATTGTGAACCGCATTGGTATACACATCATATAAAACCCGGCGAAATCCTGGGGCTGCATTCCGACGGTTTGCGTTTCAATTATAGTAAATTGGCCCGTGGAAATTCGGTGACTCTGGATGCTGATACGGCATTATCAGCACCGGCAATCGTCCACACTCTCAAACAGAATAAGTGGTTGTTACGGAATATGGATGACTGGACAATATTGACGCTTTATTATTTGCCAAGGAAGCGCAAGAGATAAATTAACAGGAAATTTGCCCATACTGACTGATTGGTCGGTTTTGACTTGTGAAATGGTTAGCGCTTTTTAGCTTTAGACGCTTATGAACGTATTGATACGAATATTAGGAGAATAAGATGAAATTTGTGGTGTGCGTAAAACAGGTGCCGGATACGGAAACCCGGGTTGTTATTGGGGATGATGGGAAATCAATAAATCCCACCAATGTGAAATATATCTTGAATCCTTATGATGAATTCGCAGTGGAAGAAGCTTTAAAACAGCGGGAAAAGGCCGGGGAGGGTGAAGTTATCCTGGTGTCGGTCGGGCCGGAAGAAACCCGGAGCTCGCTCCGGACGGCATTGGCCATGGGCGCCGATTCAGCTATTTTGTTGAAAGCCGAAG
>CAZIWX010000178.1:0-1997 GCA_964543125.1 uncultured Lentisphaeria bacterium
CCAAGGAAATTGAGTTGGAAGATCCCCGTGAGAATATGGGCGCCCAGATGGTGCGTGAAGTCGCTTCCAAGACATCTGATGTCGCTGGCGACGGTACGACCACCGCTACCGTTTTGGCCCAAGCTATAATCACCCAGGGTCTTAAAAATGTAACCGCGGGCGCCAATCCCATGGAGATCAAACGGGGTGTTGATGCGGCGGTTGAAAAGGTTGTTGAAAGTCTGCGAAAAATCAGCCGGAAGGTGAGCAGCGGCGAAGAAATTGCTCAGGTTGGAACTATTTCCGCCAATAATGACCGAACGGTTGGCGATCTGATTGCCGAGGCCATGGACAAGGTTGGTAAAGATGGTGTCATTACCGTGGAAGAATCCAAGACCATGGAAACCTACCTCGAAACCGTCGAAGGTATGCAATTTGATCGCGGTTATCTCTCCCCCTATTTCGTCACCAACGCCGAAACCATGGAAGCGGTTATGGAAGACGCCGTGATTCTGATTTACGATAAGAAAATCAGCGCCATGAAAGATTTATTGCCGATTCTGGAAAAAACCTCCCAGATGGGCAAACCGCTCTTGATTATCTCGGAAGAAGTCGAGGGCGAAGCACTCGCTACTTTAGTGGTGAACAAACTGCGGGGCACCTTGAAGGTCGCCGCTGTTAAAGCGCCCGGTTTCGGAGATCGCCGGAAAGCCATGTTGCAGGATATCGCCGTCCTGACCGGCGGAACCCTTATTTCCGAGGAACAGGGCTACAAGCTTGAAAACGCAACGACCGCCTACCTCGGTAAAGCTAAACGCATCGTTATTGACAAGGACAATACGACCATCGTCGATGGTGGTGGCGAGCAGGATGGCATCAAAGCCCGGATCAATGAAATCAAGGTCCAGATTGAAAACACCACCTCCGATTATGATCGTGAGAAACTGCAGGAACGCCTGGCCAAATTGGCTGGCGGCGTGGCCGTACTCCATGTCGGCGCCGCGACCGAAGTGGAAATGAAAGAGAAGAAAGCCCGGGTGGAAGATGCTCTGCATGCAACCCGTGCCGCGGTTGAAGAAGGTGTTATCCCCGGTGGTGGCGTGGCTTTATTGCGCGCGGCTCAGGAACTGAAGCTGGAATTGGAAGGTGACCAGCAGCTTGGAGTGGAAATCATCCGCCGGGCTCTGGAAGAACCGATCCGCCTGATTTCCAGGAATGCCGGCTGGGAAGATTCCATTGTGGTTCAGAAAGTAAAAGAAGGCAAAGATGACTTCGGTTTCGATGCCCGTAAGGAAGAGTTCACAAATTTGGTGAAAGCCGGAATTATCGATCCCACCAAGGTTGCCCGGACGGCAATTGAAAATTCTGCTTCGGTAGCATCCCTGCTGTTGACCACCGAATGTGCTATCTCCGACATGCCTGAAGAAGAAAAGGCGCCGGCGATGCCTCCCGGTGGCGGCATGGGCGGTATGTATTAATCGTCCTTCCAAAACAGGATATTATCCAAAAGTCTCTCCACCCGGAGAGACTTTTGTTTTTATTGGTTACGGGAGTCAAACTCCCGGGTGTAACCTTTTGACAAGGGTAACCCCCCGGTTTATATTTCGCCGCTTTTTTCATATTAGGCGTGGTGCCCAAGTGGTCTAAGGGAGTGGTTTGCAAAACCATCATTCGCCGGTTCGAATCCGACCCACGCCTCGATTCGACTCTGTTTTTTGAATCATTTTTTCGTTCATTGAGTGCCCGGGTGGTGGAATTGGTAGACACAAGGGACTTAAAATCCCTCGGCCGCTAAAGCCGTGCCGGTTCGATTCCGGCCCCGGGTACTATCTTTTTCTCACTTCCCTACAACACTGAAACAATACTGAAAATGCTGGTTCATTTATTTTACAGTATGTGGCTATGCTTACTTAGAATAGTATAAGCCTTAAAGGCGTGCCGGTTCTCCCGATAGCCATCGGGACGGCCCCGGGTACTATCTTTTTCTCACTTCCCTACAACACTGAAACAATACTGAA
>CAZIWX010000178.1:2097-3906 GCA_964543125.1 uncultured Lentisphaeria bacterium
TTACAGTATGTGGCTATGCTTACTTAGAATAGTATAAGCCTTAAAGGCGTGCCGGGGCTCCCGATAGCCATCGGGACGGCCCCGGGTACTATCTTTAACTATTATATTAACAAGCGGTTAGCGATGCCATCCTACTCTCAGAGGAAATCCTCGCATTGAGAGCGGTATATTATGGTATTTTGACTATGAGCCGGGTTTTAAAACCCTGTTTATTAGATAATTCGAGGTCCACCTTGATTCCAAACAGTAATCGCTGATATGTTAAATGAATGTTGATTTAGGGTGGGTGTATTGGGGCTGTGATCAGCAAAGGAACAAAATTATTGGACTACTTCGCAGCCAGCTGTCGAGGTTGTCAAAGTTGAAATTTGAGTTCCACTAATAAAAAGCCCCGGTTGGTTTCAACCGGGGTCTAGGTTAGCTGATTTTGGTTGCCGCCTACATATTCTCAATCAAGGCCGTGGCAAATTCGGAGCATTTCACCTTGGTGGCACCTTCCATCAAGCGGGCGAAATCGTAGGTGACAACTTTACTGGCAATGGTCTTGGTCATGGAATCCAAAATAAGGACAGCAGCTTCATTCCAGTGCATATGTTGCAGCATCAAAACGCCGGACAGGATAAGAGAACCCGGGTTGACTTTGTCCAAATTCGCGTATTTTGGCGCTGTTCCGTGGGTCGCTTCGAAAATCGCGTTACCGTTAATATAGTTGATATTTGCGCCGGGCGCGATTCCGATTCCACCAACCTGTGCCGCCAAAGCATCGGAAATATAGTCCCCATTCAGATTCAGGGTTGCAAGCACATCAAATTCCTTGGCGCGAGTCAGAATCTGCTGCAGTGTAATGTCCGCGATAGTGTCCCTGATCATGAGTTTGTCTTTCCATTGCCCGTTACCATGAGTCGGCATCAATTTCAGGGTCGTTTCCACTTCAGTCCGGATAACAGCTTGTTTTTCCGGCGCCAGCATGTCATAACCCGGTTCAACCAGACGGGCATTTTCTGCTAGGGTTAAATTGGGGTTCCGATCCTGGTTATCAATAATCCAGGACTCACGCTGGGTGATGACCCGATCCCGGTAGTCCCGCACAGCGACAGCATAGCCCCAACTCTTGAAGGCGCCTTCGGTAAATTTCATAATATTACCTTTATGGACCAGGGTTACCGATTTGCGGTTATTCCGTAGCGCGTAGTCAATTGCAGCCTTCACCAAGCGTTCGGTACCCTCTTCAGAGACCGGTTTAATACCAATCCCACTGGTTTTCGGGAAGCGTATGTTCTTCACACCCATCTCGTTTTGTAGGAAATCGATGATCTTCTTAACCTCCGGCGTGTCTTTCGCCCATTCGATGCCAACGTAGATGTCTTCCGTATTCTCACGGAAAATAACCATATCCACATCTCCGGGTTTTACTACTGGTGAGGGAACCCCTTTAAACCAGCGCACAGGCCGCAGACATACATACAGATCGAGAGTCTGCCGCAGTGCCACGTTCAATGAAGTGATGCCACCGCCAATGGGCGTGGTCAATGGTCCTTTAATTCCCACGAGATATTCCTTGAAGGCCGTGAGGGTATCTTCCGGTAGCCATTCACCATATTTCTTAAATGCTTTTTCGCCGGCGTAAACCTCAAACCACTCAATCTCTTTCTTCCCCGCATAGGCTTTCTTTACCGCGGCTTCCAGAACCCGTTTCGCAGCCCGCCAAATATCCGGGCCGATACCGTCACCTTCTATAAAAGGTAAAATTGGATTATCAGGAACGGTAATCTTACCGTTTGAATAAGTTATTTTTTCACCTGTAGCCGG
>CAZIWX010000179.1:0-3772 GCA_964543125.1 uncultured Lentisphaeria bacterium
GGCCAAATTGGTTTCCGTTTCAAGGAGCAGGTCGAGAACCGATTTAGTCCGCCAGGTGGCGGACGGAAATCGGTTATAGTTTGCATTCCATTGTTTGAGTAAGTCCCGGCAGGGCCAAAATTCCATGCGTCTTTCATGGACCCGCGAGGAGGTGGACACCCGGTTGCACGACATTATGGCCAATATCCACCAAAACTGCGTTGATACGGCAAAGCAGTACGGTCAACCCGGTAATTATGTGGCCGGCGCCAACATCGCCGGATTCCTGAAAGTAGCCAATGCCATGATGGATCAGGGGCTCGTCTGATTCTTACCTAAGCCACAAGGGATACAAAGTTCAAAGCAACGCCGTGGCCGGAAAGTCTGATCACGGCGTTCATTTTATGCTACTTTGAAAAACCACGTGTAGAGGCGCGGTTATCTGCTATTTGGCCGGGCCTGCTTCGAGGGACAAATCGAATGCTGAATTTCGATTAACGAATCATGATTTAAGCTGGTACGGAAAACCTTCAGGATGCTTCAATCGTTAATCGGTGTTCGATATTCAAAAAGCAGGAATAAGCTTTAAGCTCTCCGGGTGGGCAAAACAATACCGCGTCCTTTGAGGGTGGTTGTTTACTAAAAAGCAATTTTTAATTGAACGGTTAAAAATCCGGCGAGCTTTTTGAATCAATAGGTACCGGGTTTGAAAATCGCGCCATACCCCGTGCGGCCATCAATTCGAACGGGGAGGGGCTTTTTAAAGCGCAGATGGCGCAGATAGTTGGTTTCAATAACTGAAGTCTCACCATTTAGCCACTCCCAAGCGATGTCTTTCTTAAATCGATCTGGTGGGATGGTAAAATAGCTGATCCCCAAAGAAATCAGATTCTGAAAAAAATGGCTGCCAAATGAGGGCTCGATAAACAGGTCGGGCAGACCGACCTCCACAATCGCCCGGGCCAGGGAAATTTCCTCCCAGGTTACCGGAATGCCTAAAAACGGATCAGCCGTACCCCAACGGCCGGGACCCATCAGGAGATAAGTTCGATCTAAGGAACGATTGAGTTTCTCAATCTCACCGGCAATAGTTCGCGTTTTTGCAATATCAAAAGCTTCCGGCTTTACAATGACCATATCCCGTAGCTCATGGGTTGTGCCATGTCCCAGACAGCGATCACTGGTGCAGATGAGTTCATCCGGGTGGAGTTTTTCCGGTTCCAATATGGTTAGCTGGGAATAGGTCAGCATGGGCCGGATCTGGAGGATATTGAAGACGGTTTCGGCAGCGGTATCCATGCCTACATTGGCTGCAAATTCGATTTCCACTTCGCAGCCCATACCCCGGCGGCCGTAATGGAGCAGATTCTGTAGAATATCCGCCAGGGGAAATACCTTCCATTTAAGAATATTAGCAAAAGTGATGACCCGTGGTCCCTTTAGGTCGGGTTCCTCCACAAAGATGCCGTTATTGGCGTCGTAAACACTGGTCACGGCTTCCAGAACCCCATCTGCATCCGCATGCTGAATGGACAGGAGTTCCAGATTACCGCTCTCGCCACCCGCCAGGGGATCGCGGTCACCCGCCATGGGTAAGGCGAAGAAGGTGTTCTGGGTATTTTTAAGTGCGGAGCGGGCGTCGAAAAATTGAGGCAAAACACCGGGGAATTTCGGGCAAAAGCTCAACGCTTTTCCGCCCGATACCACCATGCGCCCCAATCCCAGGGCAACATTGGCAATACCATGCTCGCGCCGCATGCTTTTGAATGGATAATAGTTGTAAGATTGGGCCACTCCGGACAAGGTGGGGTAAAAATAATCGCCATAGCGTTCACCCACGAGATTCTGAATAATTACCGCCATTTTTTCGTCTTCCGGCCGGTTACCGGTCGCCGTCATGTAATTTTGAGATCCCAGGTAAAAGGTGGAGGCATAAACCATTTTGATGGCATCCAGAACCAAATTGAGTCGATTTTCCAGGACCGGATCGTTATTGGGCAACATGAACGTGGCGTAAATACCCGCAAATGGCTGAAACAGAGAGTCTTCCAATAATGATGATGAACGAACCGCCAGCGGGACCGTGTGATATTCCAGGTAAGCACGGAGATCATTCACAAATTCTTCCGGGAAATGCCCGGCTCTGAAGGATTTGTTGATTTCAGCATTGGACTGTGCTGCCGGCAGGATTTGTTGGAGTTGGTTCAGCTCCATGAACTGATCAAAAATGTCGGTGGCAACCACGGAAGTATGGGGAATATCCACAACCGCATGGGGATATTTAGTATGCCATCCGAACCGGCGCAGAAAGGTTGAAATAAAGGCCAAGCCGCGTGCTTTTCCGCCCAGTGAACCATTTCCGAAGCGCACAAAACGAAATGCCGGATCATAGGTTTCGGCCACAAAATCCAGGATTTTATCCTGATACTGAGTCTGCCGCTCCCGGGCTACCATTTGAATGATTACCTTGCGTAAAACATCAATTTCGGGATAGTCCGCCAGCCGCAGCGGTTTGATCAAATCCGCCAACTGGAAATAGCCCCGTGTAGCCAGCCAGTTGCTGAAGTGATTTCGCCGGGCGTGATATTCGATGCTCTGAGCCGGCACTACCTTCAGTGCCTGTTCCAGACCTTTCAGATCGCTCACCTCTGTGATAGCGGAGCCATCCCGGCTCGTAAATATCAGGTTCCCGAATCCGCAGTGTTTCACAACAAATTCGCGCAGGTCTTTCACCAGGCGGGGTGAGTTTTTATCGAGGAAATAGGCATTGATCTGCCGGGCTTTAGTACGATTGCGCCGGTCCTTGGATTGGAGTACCATGGGCACGTCTTCGTCGCAGGCATGGACCGTTTTCAGGAAGGATATCCCGGCTGCGCCATCAAGAACCCCCCTGCGGGGATAGCGCACATCCGAAATAACCGCCAGGGTATTCTGTTGATAGCGTTCAAAGTAGGCGAGTGCTTGTTCATAATTTGTAGCCAGCAAAATTTTTGGTCGTGATCGCATCCGTAACAACCGTAACGCATCGGTATATTCACTGCGCATGAGCCTTTGGGTATACTGGATGATTTCGCGATAGATCATGGCCAGAAAAATCGAGTAATATTGCGGTGAATCTTCCACTACAATGAGCGCCCGTACGCCACCTTGAAGAATGTCCCGTTCGGCGTTATACTTATCTTCCACTACCTTGATGATGGCCGACAAAAGCGCGGGTGTACCCACCCAGACAAACACGAATTCGAAGGGTGATTCCGCCAGGGGGACGGCTTCCAGAATGCGTTTACCCGCCGCCAGGAGAATGATCGGTACTTCCGGCGATACTTTTTTGACCATCCGGCCAAAAGTTTCAACCGGTAGGTCCGCCAGGTGTGACATGGTGATGACCATATCAACCCGGTGGTGTTTGAGATATTCCAGGGCTTCCCGGGCAGTTGAAACGCGAATCACATGGGGTGGATTGTTAAGATTGAGCTGATGGTATTCCATGAAAACCATCTCGGTGATGTGGCCGCCCTCTTCCAGTTTGAAGGCATCATACAGACTGGCCACGATCATGATTTCGTGAACCCGGAACTGCATCAGAGCCCGGAATGACAGGGTGGCAGGTCTCCGGGGGGTGGGCTTTTGGTCAGCAGCTTCGAGTCGAAAGTCAGTTTCCATCAGATAATAAATGTGCTAAGTCCGGCTTGGATTTCCAAGGCGATAATTACTTTACAGCGGGCGGGTCCGGAAATCGGTTATAGTTTGCATTCCATTGTTTGAGTAAGTCCCCAAAGAGACGAAACTCGCG
>CAZIWX010000180.1:0-3678 GCA_964543125.1 uncultured Lentisphaeria bacterium
GTTAGGGTCTAATTTATGACTTCTCTATCTGTCCTCCAAAATGTAGGAACTCCAATCTACAGCACCTTACCAATCGCTTCCAGACAGAACGCATTCTCCTCCGGCAAACCAACCGTGATCCGGACGGCCCGGGGTTGACGAAAACCGCCCAGTGGCCGGACGATCACGCCTTCCACAAGCATTTGTTGGCCGAAGGCCGTGGCCTGGTCCGGCGTGTCGAATACGATCGTGATGAAATTCGCCACAGACGGTATGTAGGGGATTTTCCAATCTGAGAAGGTTTTTTCATACAATGCCATCCCCATACGGTTTAATTTCAGACTGCGCTGAAGGTAGTCGCGATCATCCAGCGCCGCCAGGGCCGCCGCCTGAGCCGGGATGGACATCTCGAAGGGGAGTTTCACTTTGAACAAATTACCGATGAGCGCTTCGTGCGCGAAACCATATCCTACGCGCATACCGGCCAGGCCGTAAACTTTTGAAAAGGTGCGCAGCGTGATGACATTATCATAGCGGTAGTGCATGGAATCGGGATAATCGGGCGTGGCTTGAGCGTACTCGAAGTAGGCTTCATCCAGGATCACTAAAACGCGTTCCGGCACATGGTTCATGAAAGTATCAAATTCGGTTGTGGTTACATAAGAGCCGGTGGGATTGTCCGGATTGGCGATATAGATGATTTTGGTGTGGTCGTTGACTTTTTGGGCCATGGCCTCAAGGTTGTAGCGGTAATTCCGCATAGGAACCCAGTGGATTAAGTTGCCGGAGGCTTCCGCCAGGACGCGAAATCCGATAAAAGTGCCGGCAGCCGTGATGATTTCGTCGCTATCCAGTAAAAAAGTGCGCATGATAGTGGACATAATGCCTTCCGATCCGGCGCCGTGGATGACATTTCCCAGCTTCACATTGAACCGTTCCGCCAATTTTATTCGCAGGCTATACCCGCGGGGATCGGGATAGCGATGGCAATTTGCCAGCGCGGCGTTGGCGGCCGCGATAGCAGACCGGGGTGGCCCCTGGGGGTTTTCATTGGACGCGAGCTTGATAACTTTTTCAAGTCCGTATTCGCGTTTGACCTCTTCAATGGGTTTGCCGGCTTTATAAGACTCAAGGGCGTTAATATAGCGCGGAACCAAAGGCATCAGGTTGTCTCCGTTGCGACCGGGTTTATACTTTAGCCAGGGCCTGGTCAAAGTCTGCAATGAGATCTTCGATATTTTCCAACCCCACACTGACCCGAACCAGTCCGTCGGTAATACCGGCCGCGTGGCGTTGCCCGGGTGGGACCTTGGCGTGGGTCATGGACGCCGGATGCTGAATCAGGGTATCGACCGTGCCGAGACTCACGGCTAATACCATCATTTTAATACTATCCATCAGTTTCATTCCGGCATTGATTCCGCCTTTCAGGTCAAATGAGATCATCCCCCCGAAACGCTGCATTTGCTGCCTGGCAATTTCATGGCCGGCATGGGTTTTTAAGCCCGGATACCACACATGGTTTACTTTAGGATGCTCCGCCAGATAGTCGGCAACTTTTTCCGCGTTATCACAATGGCGATCCATGCGTAACGGCAGGGTTTTAATACCCATATTCAATAACCAGGCATCGAAGGGACTCGGGGTACCGCCGATGACATGCATATTGGGCAGAATTTCGTTCTCCATTTGGTCCGCATGAGGCGTGACAAGCATTCCGCCCACCACGACGCCATGTCCGCCGATATATTTGGTGGTTGAGTGAACCACCCAATCGGCTCCCAGCTCCAACGGCCGCTGCAAATAGGGCGTGGCAAAGGTGTTGTCCACGATCAGGGGGATATCCCGGCTGTGCGCCAGTCGCGCCAGTCCGGCCAGATCAACAATTTCCAGGGTGGGATTAGCCGGTGTTTCACAATAGACCATTTTGGCGTGGGGATGTTCAGCGAGGGCCTGCTCAAAACTTTCCAGGGTCCCATGGTCAACCCAGACTACCTGAATATTGTATTTCGTGAGGAGGTTATTGAACAGGCCAACGGTTCCGCCGTACAGTGAGGACTGAGCAACAACGGTATCGCCGGGCTGCAGCAAGGTGAGCATGAGTGTTGATATCGCATTCAAACCGGAAGAAAAAGCCTGGCCCACAACTCTGAAATCGGTGTCTCCGGCAGCGTGCTTCCGCCGCATCAACCGGAAGCCTTCCAGGGTAGCGACCTTTTCAGCGATAAGGGTCATATTGGGGCTGCCCATTCGCCCATAAACATACCCCTCCTGTTGACCGATAAATATTTTCCCACCCTCTTCCGCTGAAGGAAAAGAATAGGTTGAACTCTGAAAAATAGGCGCCACATGGGCATTTTGGGAGGCGGGGTCCGGTTCACCGGCGTGAATGGATAATGTGTTAAAACCGTGCTTCGGATCGAATTTTTTACTTTTCATTTTGAATTTTCCGTTGGTTGAATGGGTAAATGGGTTTCGTGTTTTATAGTGGAGAGAATCACCATGGTATGCAGTTGCCGGACACCCGGGATTTCCGTTAATTGATGAACCACAAAAGACTCATAGGCTTCAATATCCCGCACGGCGACTTTAAGCACAAAGTCCGCGCTGCCGGTTACATGATAACACTCCAAAACTGCTTGCATGGCCTTAATGGACTCGATAAAACTCAGCAGGCTGGCCTTGCCATGCCGGGCCAGCGTAACCTGAACCAGGGTGAAGGTGCCGTACCCCACTGATTTTGGATTGACCAGGGTGACATATTTTTCAATCACACCCTCCCGCTCCAATTTTTTAACCCGTTCCAAAGTAGGCGAGGGCGAAATACCCACCCGCTGGGCTAATTCCCGATTGGTAATCCGGCTGTTCACCTGGAGTTCATTCAAGATTTTAGCATCGGCAGAATCGATCTTCATTGCTACATCCAGTTTGTTTACAGAATTTTATTTGGTAAACAATCAAATTCAAAGCATTATATTTTGGTAATTGTTATTATCAAAGAATATATAATCCACGGAAGACTAGAGGCCCGCCCGTGGATGAATGGGCCGCCGCTGTGCGTGCCTGGCCTGGTCCGGCAAGCCGGCCGAATGAACAGTTAAGACAGGATTTCCCCCAAAAACCGAAGTAAACTTCGTTTAAAACCTTGATGAGCCCCGCCTTGCGGGGCGAGTTTTTGCAAGGGACGGGGCCGGTTATTAGCCAAAAAAGAGACCTTTCCGCTGAATTCAACCTTGGATAATATTATACAGAACGCATATTCACCCGATGTCCGATAAACCTCGCAAACCAAAAGTACTTTTCCTGTGCACCGGTAATTCCTGCCGTTCCCAGATGGCGGAGGGACTTTTACGTTGGCTGGCACGTGACGAATACACCGTTTACAGCGCCGGCGTGGCACCTTCCCGGGTGCATCCCATGGCAATTCTCGTCATGCAGGAGCTGGGGGTGGATATTTCCGGCCAAAGCTCGGATCTGGTGGATGATTATCTGGATACGGGGATTGATATTGTGATCACGGTGTGTGATTATGCGGCTCAAGCCTGTCCAACTTTTCCCGGAAAGGTGGAGCGGATCCATTGGAGTATTGAGGACCCGTTTCATGGTTGGACGGTGGAAGAACGGTTTATCCCCCGTTATCGGGCAACCCGGGATGATCTGCGATCCAGAATCGGAGAATTCATCGAACTTCGCCGGCGG
>CAZIWX010000181.1:0-3506 GCA_964543125.1 uncultured Lentisphaeria bacterium
GGTATTTGTGGAATTGCTGGTTACCCAGTCGGATGTATTAGCATTTGTAAAGCCCGCAACCCGATAGGTATAGGTTGATCCATCACTTAAAACGGTATCCGTATAGGTGGTGTCATTCGCTCCAACTTCAGCGATCTGAACAAAAGCACCGCTGCCGCTCTGCCTTTCGATCCGGAAACCCGCTTCGAAGGAACTATTATCCTGCCAGGTCAGGCGGATTTCACTAGCTGTCAGTGAAGTAGCCGTTAGGTTTGTTGGGGCTGGGAAGGTCGTAGCAGCGTTAATCTTGTTTGAGCGGCCGGATACATTCTCATCGTATTGGGCTGCGACCTGATAAGCGTAGTGCGTACCCATCGCCAGCCCTTCATCGTCGAAGGTTCGGATATTGGCCGTGGTTATTTTCCACAAAACCGGAACAGCGGTCCCCACGCTCCGGTAAATCACAAAGCGCGGGGTTCCGGTTCCGGAAAAGGTCCAGTGTAATCGCAGCGCTTGATCATCGAGCACCTCGATCGTCGTCAGAACGGGCGGGGTAATGGATACGCCTTTTTGGTAAGGATTGGTAGCGGCTTTATCCTCACACTTCACGACTAAAAGGACGACCAAACCGATCAAACAAATTTTCAGGGCGCGTTTTATAAAGCTTCTGGCAGGGTAAAGCTGAATCTTCATTTACTAAGAATTCCCAGCAGTTTTTTCAGATTAACCTGCCAGTAAAGTAACGGTAGCGCGGATTTCACGGGGAATCCCTCACGCAACGAACCGAGAACCCGGTCCTCTTACTGAAGTCGTCCCGGTAGATACCTGAATCGTTGTAATGCAGTACACGGTAGCGCGGGCTGCCACTACCGCCCTCAGTCGCGGACCAAAAATAACCATAGTTGCCCATACTGCCGTAACCACCATTGCCGCCGTAGCGGTAACCACCAGGCAGCGCAGTGAAACCACTCTCATTCGTAGCTCCCGTATTTGGGCTGGCCCAGTGAGTCGTCCCCACTTCCTTCAACTTGCCGCCTGCGACAGCGCCGCCTCCAAGATAATCAACCAGGGTTTGCCACTCAGCATCCGTGGGAACATGCCAGCCTGCAGGAGCTATATCGTGGGCGTCCGTAACGGCGTACCAATTGTACAATACCCCATAGGTAGCTCCATTACTTGGTGCATTATTGTAATAACAATAAGCTCCTGATGAGGTACTCGTCCAATCTCCATCTGCTGTCAAATTGGGGATTGTTGTGCCATCTTGATAATGAGTTACTTTCAGGTTCTCCGCCAGCCACCACTGGTTGCCGATTTTTACGGTCTGATAAACATTACCGTCAATATCTACAACCAATGCAGATATAAAAATATTTGAATAATCAGATTGATTTTGAGTGGTAAATGCAGCAACCCGGTAGGAGTAGATTGCTCCATAATCTAAACCGGTATCTGTATAGCTCATCACATTTGCATTGACCTCCGCTATCTGCTCAAAACCTGATCCCGAATCGCGCTCTATCCGGTAGCCCGCTTCAAAACTACAGTTGTCGGTCCAGCTCAACTCGATTTCAGCGTCACTAATGGCCGAGGCTGTCAGGTTCGTGGGTGTTGGGATATTAACAGCGGTAGTAATTTTGTTTGAGCGGGCGGATACATTCTCATCGTATTGGGCCGCAACCTGATAAGCGTAGTGCGTACCCATCGCCAGCCCTTCATCGTCGAAGGTTCGGATATTGGCCGTGGTTATTTTCCACAAAACCGGAACAGCGGTCCCCACGCTCCGGTAAATCACAAAGCGCGGGGTTCCGGTTCCGGAAAAGGTCCAGTGTAATCGCAGCGCTTGATCATCGAGCACCTCGATCGTCGTCAGAACGGGCGGGGTAATGGATACGCCTTTTTGGTAAGGATTGGTAGCGGCTTTATCCTCACACTTCACGACTAAAAGGACGACCAAACCGATCAAACAAATTTTCAGGGCGCGTTTTATAAGGTCTTTGATAGGATAAGTCCGAATCTTCATTTTTTAAGACTTTCCGCTAGCTTTTTCAGATTAACCTGCCAGTAAATCAACGGGAGCGTGGAGGCACCGGCCCCCGTCCCGAATATTCCGGAGAGCTTGTTTAAATTATTGGCTCGGTTATAAAGCGTCCCCGCCTCGCTGGTGGTGGCCGCGGCTGTGTAATCAGCATAAACAGACCGGCTGTAAGCCTGCAGGCCGCCGGCGGCAATTGCTAAAACCAAGGTTCCGGCCAGATTGTAGTTACGAATCTTTTTATAGTGATCGATGCGTTGCTGTAAACTACCGGTATAAGTCAGCAGCTTTACACTGACCGCTTTTCGCTGGTTATATTCAATCCTAAGTGATTTTGACGCTGTGAGAAACCCGGGGAATGACACTTGCAGTTTATAGTTTCCAACCGGTACACCTTTCAGCAGTTTGAGCCCGTTCCATGTTTGATATTGCTTGCCTTGTTCCGTCCGCAGCTCTGCCTGAGCGACGGGGGGTTCAACAACCAATTGAAGCTCGCCGGTTTTAGGCTTCAATTCTACCCGGCGCCGCGCGGTGTCCCCCCGCACAATTACAATATTTTCACTGAAGGGGAACCAGCCTTCCTTTTGTAGCTCCAGGCGGTAATTTCCCGGCGCTATTTCAATATTTCGTTTTTGGTGGTAATTATGTTTATTCAGGATCAGGTCCGCGGATTCAGGCCGTGTCACAAGGTTCAAATTGCCGGTATTTTTTTCCAAATTAACGCTTCGATCAATCTTGTCACCGGCTTTTAGAAGCAGGTCTTCAGAGTGGCTCAAATAGCCACTTCTCAGCACGGTGAGTTTGTAATTGCCTGGAACCAACTCTTGTATGCCCGTACTTGCCGGTTGGTTATTAAGCATGACGGCCGCATCAACCGGCGTCACCGAGACCGCCAAGGTGGCACTATTTTTAATCAGTTTAAATTGGAATTGATTCTGGCTCTTTTCTTTTACCGTAATTCCGGTATCCTTCTCAAAATAGCCTTCCCTGATTAATCTAAGGTCATAGCTACCGGGTAACAGAAAATCAGACCAATTAGTTTTTCCTCTAATGGTTCCGTTGATATATAAATCAGCTTTGTCCGGGGTCGTATTAATTGTGACGGGGACAACATCAATTTGGGTGAGAACAATTTCGTCAAACAGGGTTTTGGATTCACTCACAACGATCGTTTTTTCTACCGGGCGATAACCTTCTTTGCTTACCCGAAGCGTGCGTTCTCCGGGGATTACTTTAAAATTACGGCCTTTGCCAAGAGAATCTCCGTCAATAAACTTCTCGGCATCCGCTGGGTCGCTAATAATGTTGATATAAATCGGTTTCTTCTCCGCCGTTATCTTCAATTCCCAGATTTCCCGGCTGCGCAGGTGAATTCCCCGGCCCGCCAGGATGATTTTCAGCGGCTCATAGCCGCTTTTATAGATGATAACCACCCGTTCACCCGGTTGAAGGAAGACCAGGTCGGAGCCGGGGTTGTGTTCCACCCGGCCCA
>CAZIWX010000182.1:0-3390 GCA_964543125.1 uncultured Lentisphaeria bacterium
GCGGTAATAATCATCACAAAGGATTATGTGTTGCGCCAGCCATTTTTCCAGGCGCTTCCCGTGCCGGGTTTCGAAGTCGGCGCCAAACCGCCGGCGATAATCACTCCGGGAAATTCCATCCGACAGGCGTAAGCGGGTAAAGATATATTCAGAGCGTAATTGCTCGGTCGTTAAAGATTCTTCACCCGCCACCACAGTGCGCCCGTTCGCGATGTGCTGCAGATATCCATCCAGACTGCATACATTCCACCAGCGTTTTTCATTTAAATACGAATGGGCAGACGGACCAAAACCGAGATACGGCACCTGAGTCCAATAATGGAGATTATGCCGGCATGCAAAACCGGGTTTGGCATAATTGGAGATTTCATAGGGTTGATACCCATGGTTGGCCAACCAAGCGCGACCTTCCAGAACCATCTCGGCAGCATCGTTTTCCTGCAGCATTTTAACCTGCTGGTTGGCCACCCAGCGATGCAGGGCGGTTCCCTCTTCGACGGTTAGACTGTAGGCTGAAATGTGCTCCGGAGCCCATTTAATAACCTCTGTCAAGTCGCTGAGCCATACGGTCTTAGTCTGTCCCGGAATCGCAAAGATCAGATCCGTATTGATATTGGTGAACCCCGCTTTCCGAGCTGCTTTAAATGTTTGCCGGGCCTGTTCGGCGGTATGAATCCGGCTCATAAAGCGCAGCAACTCCGGCTGCAAACTTTGAATGCCCAAGCTCAACCGGTTTACGCCCAGTTTCCGAAAGGCCCGGAGTTTTTCGAATGATGCTTCGCCGGGATTGGCTTCCAGTGTAATCTCTATTTCCGGAGAAACCGGAAAATATTTATGAATAGCCGTAAAAATTCTTTCCAAATCCGCGGGCGCTAATAAACTGGGTGTACCGCCACCGAAAAAAATAGTGGAGAGCTGAAAATCGTTGGGGTCGAGTCCGTCAATGGTCCTTTGAAATTCGGAGATCAACGCCGGGACAAATACAGGAATTGTAGCTTCCCGCCCGGGAAGGGAATAGAAATCGCAATAGACGCATTTCATTTTACAGAAGGGGATATGAAAATACAGGCTCAACGGAATCTGGGTTTGCTTTTGCATTTGCATGGCTAGGCGGAATCACGGAAACCACCGTCAAATTACCAAGGGAAATTTTTCCAGGCAAATCTTATTAAAGCAGTGTGCTGATTATACGGCCAAATAATCCAAAACTGAAATTGCGCCGGATTGATTTCAATCTATATTTGCCGAACTTGTAAGGAAGGATTTGGTTGAATACTAAACGCATGCCCCTGCTGATTATCTTTCTCACGGTACTCATTGATATGATCGGCTTCGGGATGCTGCTGCCGCTGCTGCCCTACTATGCCGAATCCTTTGCCCACGATGTTGCCACCCTAAAGCAAGTCATCGAACAGATATTGCCATTCTATACTCCCGCCGGAACAGGCGTGGGGGTTGTATTAGGATTATTGTTCAGCATTTATTCACTGATGCAATTCATTTTTGCCCCGATCTTGGGTCGTTTATCGGATCGCTTCGGGCGCCGGCCCATCATTCTCCTGAGTCTAAGCGGTAATTTTATCAGCTATATCATCATGGCTTTTGCGCCCAACCTGTGGGTGCTTTTCCTCAGCCGTTTTTTAGCCGGTATAACCGGCGCCAATATATCCGCCTCTCAGGCCTACATTGCCGATGTGACCCCTCCGGAAAAGCGGGCCCAGGGCATGGGGCTGATCGGCGCCGCCTTTGGACTGGGATTCATCCTGGGCCCGGCATTGAGCGGAATCCTGAGTATCTGGGGTTTCACCGCCCCGGCGCTGGGAGCGGCGGTACTGGTATTTATTGATATTGTGCTGGCAACATTGCTCCTCCATGAAAGTCATACACCTTCCGCTGGAGCGGGTAAAAAATCATTTCGCAGGTTCAACTTAAGTAATCTGGTGGCAACTCTGCGCCACCCGGTCCTGGGAATTCTCATCGGCGTCTTTTTCCTCAGCACCTTCGCCTTTGTCATGTTTGAAACCGTGTTTGCCGTTTTCGGCGAGACTTATTACAACTACGACAGCCGGTCCATGGGGTATGTATTCGCCTATGCAGGGGTGATCATGGTGATCTTCCAGGGTATGCTCATCGGCAGGCTCACCAGACGCTTCGGTGAAAAGCTGCTGCTGGTGTCCGGCATCTTCATCCTCGGCCTGGGTCTGTTTTTTATCAGCCTGATTCCCGCGACCCAGTTGTACCTGTTCGGGGCCATTGCATTATTAGCCGTGGGCAATGGCTTAATTCAACCGACCAACAGCAGTCTAATAAGTAAATCGGCTCCGGCCGATACGCAGGGCGGTGTCCTCGGCGTGGCCCAGGGTATGTCCAGTCTGGCGCGGGTTGTGGGACCGCCTTTAGCCGGTTTTTTTTACGACAGCAACGGTAAATCCAGTCCATTCTGGATCGGGGCGCTGATCCTGTTTTTTGCGGCTTTGGTGCTGATCACCTCGCTGCCCCGCCTTGAGACGGCAACAAACCGATCAGCATGATTTTACGGGTGGTAAGGCAGGTTTTTCAGAGCGTTATTTTTTAAGGGAGCGGGTTATCCAAACGGTGGCGAATTGCCCGAACCTCAGCCAGTAATTCGGAAAGCAGCTGGTTATCCCCGGTCGTTATTTTTGAAAACTGCTCCGACTGTTTCGGATGAAATTGCTTCACCTGGGACCGCAGATCTTCCAAAAGTTTTTGCCAGCCGGCCAAACCGCTCAGTTTCCCTTCATAGCCACTCGGAGTTTGCGACTGACCCGCGGTTTGGATGCGGATAGTGCCGATTCTCAAGGCCCGATCGAACAAAGTGCGCTGGAGCTGAAAATCGGTAATTGCCCGGTAAGGAATGTTTTGCTGGATTTTTGTTAAAATACCTTTGTGAACCGTAATGCGGTCAGATTCAATGTAATAGGCCAGGTTATTGATCCACAAAATCATGGAGGGAACCGAGATTACCCACATCACCAAGATGGTTAGGGCAGTGCTAAGCCAGATGTAAAAGCGTACTTCGCTACCAGTCACATCCGGCAAAAGCGGTAGAGTGAAGTGCAGAATCAAAGCGGCCAGTAAAATGAAGCTGGTGATGGTCAACAAAACCAGATAGCCCTTGGTTTTTAGGCGCGGGCTGGGCTTAATTTCCATGGAACCCCCTGGGTTAAAACGGTTAATTGAACTTAGGAAATATCAGACCAGGTTCAAAATAATTTAAAACAAGCCTGATGATTGGTTTTTCTCGGCACTTAAGTGCCACGCTACTCTCGCCCGTCCCTGACGGGACTTGCTCAACCAATTGAATTCAACCCTGTAACCGATTTCCGTCCGCCAACCTGCCCGGCCGGGCCGGCGGACTAAATCGGTTCT
>CAZIWX010000183.1:0-3212 GCA_964543125.1 uncultured Lentisphaeria bacterium
GTCGCAAGGGCAAGGTCACCCGGTTGTTCAAGCACATCGGGCAGGTTCCGCCCGCGGACCGCGGCAAAATCGGATTGGTGCTTAATCAGCTAAAGGAAGACCTGCAGTCTGCGCTGGATGAAATAGCCGCAAAAATGGCTCAAGCGGATCAAGCCGTTACTGTAAATAATATTGACCCTACACTGCCGGGTGTAACTAACCTGGCAGGTAGTTATCATATCATCACTCAGTCTTTGAATGACATGATTGACATTTTTAGCCGCTTGGGATTTTCGGTGGCTGAAGGTCCGGAGGTTGAAACCGAATGGCGGAATTTTGACGCTCTGAATATCCTGCCCGATCATCCGGCCCGGGATATGCAGGATACCTTCTTCACCCAAAGCGGTAAGGTGTTGCGGACACACACTTCCCCCGTTCAGGTACGGGTCATGCAAGCCCAGTCACCGCCAATTCGCAGCATCATGCCGGGCAAGGTTTACCGCAATGAAGCTGTAAGCGCCCGCAGCCATGCCATGTTTCACCAGGTGGAGGGGTTATATGTGGCTAAAAAAGTATCATTTGCCGAACTGAAAGGCACCCTGGAAATATTTTGCCGGGAATATTTTGATGAAGATGTCAAGCTACGGTTTCGACCGAGTTACTTCCCGTTTACCGAACCCAGCAGTGAAGTGGATATTTCCTGTTTTCTGTGTCATGGTGACGGTTGCCGTATCTGTAAACACACCGGTTGGTTGGAAATATTGGGCTGCGGGATGGTTGATCCGGCAGTCTTTACCGCCGTTGGATACGACCCCGAAGCGGTAACCGGCTATGCTTTTGGTATCGGGATTGAGCGGCCGGCCTTATTACGCTACGGTATTCCTGATATCCGTATGTTTTATGAGAACGATCTGCGCTTCCTGAGGCAATTCTGATGATCATATCGTACCAGTGGCTCCGTGAATATGTTGATTGCGATCTGACACCTTCCGATTTGTGCGTCAAGCTGACCAACCTGGGGTTGGAAGCTTATGTCACCAACCTGTACGAGCCGTTTTTGCAGGAGATTGTGGTGGGGGAGGTGGTGACTTGTATCCCGCATCCCGCTTCGGAGCATCTATCGATCTGCCGGGTCAGGATCGATGATGATGAACCGCGGCAGATTGTGTGTGGTGCAAACAATGTGGCGCAGGGTCAGCGGGTACCGGTTGCTTTGCCCGGCGTCGTTCTGCCGGGTGATTTCACCATTAAACCCGTCAAATTGCGTGGTGTGGAATCTATGGGAATGATTTGTTCCGAACGGGAACTTGGTTTGTCTGATAGTCATGCGGGCATTTTGGTCCTGAGTCCCGGCGCTCCGGCCGGGATGTCATACGTGGATTATCTGACGGGTGGCGATACAACCATCGAAATTGATCTTACCGCCAATCGCCCTGACGCATTAGGACATATTGGCGTGGCCCGCGATATCGCTGCTCTGCTTGGTAAGCCACTTCAAAAACCCCACCCTCGATTTCGGGAGTCCGGAGAATCAACCTCAACATTGGTCAAAGTAACCCTGGCAGATCCTAGCGGGTGTCCGCGTTACGCTACCCGCATACTGCGTAATGTGACGATTGGTGAATCACCCGGATGGTTGCGGGAAAGATTGTATGCCGTGGGTCTGCGATCCATCAACAATGTGGTGGATGCCTCCAATTACATTCTTATGGAGACCGGCCATCCGCTGCACACTTTTGACTATGATCAATTGACCGGTCATGAAATTGTTGTGCGCCGCGCGTATAAAAACGAGAAAATGACTACGCTGGATGGCAAAAATCGCCAGCTTAATGAAGAAATACTACTGATTTGTGACGGTGAAAAGCCCGTGGCGATTGCCGGCATCATGGGCGGTGAGAATTCCGAAGTCACACCCCGGACGACCAATATTTTGATCGAAAGCGCCTATTTCGATCCGGTAACCATTCGCCGTGGATCCAAATATCTGGGGTTATCCAGCGAAGCCTCCAAACGATTCGAACGGGGTACCGATCCTAATGGTGTGCTTTATGCCCTGGAACGGCTGACGGCTCTGGTCCAGGATTTGGCCGGTGGTGAACCGAGTCCGGGTGCGGTAGATGTCTATCCCCAGCCAATTGCTCCTCAACAAGCCACCCTGCGTCATAAGCGGTGTAATGATCTGTTAGGGGTCGAGATTCCGGCCCAAACGCAGCGGGATATCTTGCACCGGTTGGAGTTTGAAGTCCTCGAGCACTCGGAGCAGGCAACCACCGTCAGTATCCCAACCTTTCGTCCGGACGTGACGCGGGAAGCTGATTTGATCGAAGAAATTTTACGAGTTTACGGGCAAGCTAACATTCCGGTTAACGATCAATTTATAATTGCCAATCAGTTGCAGCATCGTCCGCCCCATCAATTTCGTAATCGCATTCGGGAATCATTGGTGGGGTTGGGATATCACGAGATCATGGCCGTAAGTCTGGTCACTGAAACTCAGCATCCGGCGATTTTCGGTGACGAGGTAGCGGTCCGTTTACTGAACCCCGGCAGTCAGGAAATGACTACCGTACGATCCAGCCTTCTGCCCGGGGTTGAAGCAGCTTTGGCCTTCAATCTGCGTCATCGTCAGACCAATATTCGATTATTCGAAGTCGGCCAGGTCAGCCGGTATGCCGCCACTTCCGACACGGAAGCTCGGGAACGTACGCACATCGCACTTATGCAACAGGGTTTAGCCCAAACCAAGCAGTGGAATGTCTCACCCGTAAAATCCACCTTGTTTCACCTCAAGGGAGACATCATCAACTTTTGGAATTCCTTGACCGGCCGAAGGCCCGGGTTAGAGCCCGCCCGGCACCCTGAATTAAACCATGCACTTGCGATCAAATCACAGGGGCAGACCATCGGGTTTATGGGAGAATTAGCTCCCCCGCGACTGGCGAAATTGGATATTTCCGAGTCAGTATTTTATGCTGAACTCCAGACAGCGGATCTGGAGCGTGCCTTCTGGGATCGTCAAAAACAGTTCACTCAATTTTCGCCTTATCCGGTAGTTGAGCGAGATTTATCCATTGTAATCAGCGACCAAATAAGTCATGCACAAATTCAGAAAGTGATTGAGGGAAAAGGCGGTAACTTCCTAAAAGAAAGCTACTTATACGATCTGTACCAGGGAAATACAATTGCAAAGAGCCAAAAAAGTCTTACATTTAGATTGGTTTTTCAAAACC
>CAZIWX010000184.1:0-3180 GCA_964543125.1 uncultured Lentisphaeria bacterium
AGAGGCCTTTGCACCTGACGAATTTCACCGGTTACCCGGCAGGCTGGGCAGGTTTTCATCTCACCCCCCGGTGCGGCTCCATCGCCATGACAGACGTCGCACACTTCCCAGCGCCGAATCTTCAATTTTTTGCTAACGCCGGTAGCGATCTCCTCCAAGGTCAGTTTGAGTTGAATTTTAAGATCAGTACCCCGATTGCGTTGTGATCCGCGGCGGCCACCGCCGAAAAGGTCTCCGAGACCTCCAAAATGCCCGCCAAAAATATCACCGAATTGTTCAAAGATATCATCCATGGTCATTCCGCCGCCAAAGCCGCTGAATCCACCGCCACCGCCGCCCTGCATACCTGCATGTCCAAATTGATCGTACTGGGCGCGCTTTTGCTCATCATTCAGGACCGCATAGGCCTCCGCGGCTTCCTTGAATTTGGCTTCGGCTTCTTGGTTACCAGGATTTTTATCAGGATGGAATTGAACCGCTAACTTACGGTAGGCTTTTTTTATTGCGTCTTTACTCGCATCGCGTCCCACCCCCAGTACTTCATAGTAATCACGCTTCGCCACGCTTTACTCGCTCACCACGACTTTGGCATGCCGTAAGATACGATTCCCCATTTTATAGCCCGGCTGAAAACTTTCCAGCACAATCCCCGATTCAACGGAATCATCAGAGCGGGTCATCACCGCGTCATGTAATTCCGGATCGAATAATTCTCCGACCGATTCGAAACGTTCCACGCCCGCACCCTGTAAATACTTTAGGAATCGTTCATAAATCATTTTAATACCAATCCGATGGGAATGATTTTCGGTTTGCGGTTTCTTTCCGGGACCCGCTGTATCGAATTGTACCGAACGCTCGAGGTCATCCAGGATGGGCAGCAGTTCCTGGATCAAATTTTCGCGGGCAAATGCCAGGGCACGACTATACTCGCGCTGCTGCCTTTTTTTCATATTTTCAAACTCAGCCACTACCCGCTTCATATGATCTTCCGACTGAATTTTTGCTTCCACGGCAAGTATTAATTCAGTCTCCAACGCATCGATTTTTTCTTGCAGCTTTTTCAGCTTTTTAGTAGTGGGAGATTTTCTTTTTTCCGGTTTATTATTTTTATTTTTGGATGAGCCGGTGTTCACTGCCTCGGAAAAATTATCCGCAGCAGGTTCTTGATCAGTTTTAAGGTCTTTTTCCATCGTCATTAGAAGACGGTAACTCCTATGTTTTTCCCTACTTCCTGCGCCGTAAACTCGACCAGGCCGCAAATTCTTTCGTAGGCCATGCGGGTAGGCCCCAGCAAGTGAATAGTGCCTTCAATCAGTGAATTTTGATAACGATGAGAAACCAGAGAAAAATGCTCCAACATTTGGCGTCCGATTTCATCACCTATCATGATTTTCGTGTCGATTCCCAACCGCATTGCAGGCAATAATCGGTAAACCTGACCTGCTTCGATCACTTCCATAATTGATTCTAATTCATGTGAGCCAACAAATTCCGGATATTGGAACAACTGGTGCGTCCCATAAGATTTAAAGCTGAAATCATTCAAAGATCTGAATATTTGAATGGCATTGTCCAACAGTTGTTGAACAAAATCGGTCCGAGTCAGATTTTTAACTCTGTTTACAGGTGTTGGTGTAATAATCTCGGATAGTTTTTTACCGGAATATTGTTCATTCAGAATAATTTCAGCATCCTTGAGCATTTGGCGCGATATGCGATTATGAACCCGGATCGCAGCCGTTTTTATGGGTCCCGGTTGTACTTGCACCACGATCAGAATCTGATGAAAATCCAATTCCACTAAATTGATGGACCGAACAGTGGCTTGCAAATAATTGGGCATGCTGATCAGGACCAAAGTCGAGGACATTTCACCCAGAAAATGCGAAGTTTGCTCGATGAGCGCCTCCAAATCGCGGGCGAACCGTTGAACCAGGAGCTCGAATTCAAGCTGAACCGCTGCATCCGGACTTTTCTGGGCCATGATATGATCTACATAATATCGATATCCGTCCTGAGTGGGAGTGCGTCCCGCCGAAGTATGGGGATGAGTCAGAAGTCCCAACGTTTCAAGCCGGAATAAGATCTTGCGAATGGTTGCACTGCTCACTTCCAGTCCGGGTATACCGGAAAGGCGCTGTGACGCAACCGGAAGCCCATCTTGCACGTAAATCCGCACGGCCCAGTCGAGAACCAATTTTTCGCGCTCAGTAAGGTTTAGCGGCTGATTTGGCAGGTGGTTTTTCATGGCTGGAAAAAATAATTTTAGCCCTCACGGAGGTCAAGGTATAAATCGGTAAATGCTTGATAGATGGGAAGTTATTCGATTTTATGCAACCAGGTACATAAATCGTCTGACGGCACGATAGCTACCCAGCACACCTAACACTATTCCGGTAAGTGCGATGAGAAAAATTACTTCGGGAAATGCAATCAAGCGGCTGGGTAAAGTAACATCAGCCAATTGAATGATGCCTTCTTCAACGCCATGAACGGCACCCAGAGCAAGGATAGCTCCCAGTAATCCCTGAAATGCACCTTCCACTAAAAACGGTCCTCGAATCGCAAAATCCGAAGCTCCGACCAAGCGTAAAGTCTCAATCCAATCAAATCGTGACAGAATAATCAATTTGATAGTATTGGATGTAAGTAACATCGCAGCCACAAACAGGATCAGAAGAAAAACACCTCCCACCATAGTCAGAACGCGAAATATTCCCGTCAGGCGTAAAAATAGCGCTTTGTGGAAAGTGACCGTATCAGTCCCCGGCAATTGTTCCAGACTGGCGATAAAGCCGGAGATATACCCGGCATTCTGGTGGTAGCGATCAAAGCGGATCCGAACAGAAGCCGGAAATGGGTTGTGGCTCAGGATATTATAGATATTTTCGCCAAATTCTTCCTGAAATACGGCAACTGCCTCGTTTTTAGAGATAAAGCGTGTTTTTATGACGCCCGGATAGGTATTGCAAAATTCCAGACCGGCTGCCTTTTCGCTACGGCTTGCGTCGGGATAATAAAAAAGCTGGACATCAAAATCGGCCTGAAGATGTCTAAAAAAGTAAAATATGTTGTCGCCGATAATAATGCTGACGCCTATAAGGGTTAGAGATATGGCGATTGTCACCACAGCAATGATAAACGGAAATTTTGCTCGTTTAAACCCACTTAAGCCCT
>CAZIWX010000185.1:0-3095 GCA_964543125.1 uncultured Lentisphaeria bacterium
GACGCTCTCATCGTTCAGTTTTTTACCCCAATCATTAGTCCTGCACGTGAAGCGCCTTATCTCCGGTCAAACAGGAATGAAACAGAAAATCTATTCTGTTAATTCATGTTCCCGAATTGTCTCGTCAAACCAAATACGGATGAAATCTAAGGAATAAACCCGCCGATTTCCAGCCGGTTCTTTAAAAACACCCGGTTGTAATCAGAATTTCTTCAGATTGTTATTAAAGTGGCGAATAATAATAATGAGAACCGGCGGGTGCCAACCTTCGACGGGAAGAGCCACCTTTATGAGGATTGTCACTCTAAAGTCCTCCAGGGGTCTCGGGATAATCCGGCGAAGGCTAGGAATTATATTATGCCCCGCCGGCTTAATAACTATTGATTTAAAACGTCCACTTCACACCCACCTGGGGCATGAATTCCCAGTGGGTGGTAGGCAGAAAATGGTGGCTGATCTCGCTGCCGCCACCGATACCCCAGTTGGGATTCAGGTTGTACCAGAACTGGGGACGGGTCAGCACCACCGTATTTTTCCCACCGCCGGGGCCGGCGTCCTGGGTCCAGATGTCCAGATAACCACTGACGGTGAGTTTACGGTTGAATAAATCCTCGTACCAGGCAACGGTAACTTGAAAATCGGGGGCTTTTGATTCGTACAGCCAGCGGTAGAGAAAATCGATGGGCAGATCGAACGAACCGATATGGAAGGGATAGTTGACTCCCGCCAGCCAGACTTGTCCCAGGCTGCCCCAGGGCGCGGTGCCGTCGTTGTATTGGAGGGTGAGCGACCATTGAGTCGGCCAGTGGGGCATCCGGAAATAGCGGGCGATTTCCCAGTAGGCGACGGACACACTGCGATTACCCGGTTGGTCATAAGACATGTCCACAAACCAGAAGGTACTGCCATAAGTGTCGGGCTTGAAAAACTCGATGTAGGTGTTGAAGTAATGGCGCTGAGTGCCATCAGACTGTTGCCCGGCGTCGTAGTTCAGTTCCAAATATTGGCCAAACGCACTTGCCAGATTGATAAAAAATAATAAACCGCTGATTAGCATCAATTTTCCATTCATTTTCAGTCCTCCCGTCCGGTTGCCGGCTGATATAACCTGACAACTCCCTGGCACCAAGAAAAAATGACTTCAAGCGACGGTTTTTTAACAGGTCAGCCGATTTCAGCTTGACTGCTGATTAATAAGGCGTTAAATAAGTCCCCGATGTTTAGACCCCGTCGGCAGTGCCAGCAGAGAATAAGTAGCCTTGCATTTATTTCCCGTTTTCGGGAAATTTTTTTATCTAAAAGCCGGTATTTATCCGTAGCATCGAGCTTCAGACCGATGGTAATAATCAAATTGAAAATTGTTGCTTCAGTCCCCTGTTTTTTCAAGAATTGTTGGGCTAAAACTCTCATTCCCTTGGGTTCCGTTGATTCACGAGCTAGGGTTCGTGGCAATGGAAATCCCTACCTGAGAACACCTGAACACGGCAGAACTAATAACATACTTTGGTTATCTTCGGCTAAATTCGGTGTTTCCATGAGATTTTCATGCTGAAACTCCCCGGTTTGATCGATGTCCATGTCCACTTGCGGGAACCCGGCGCGGCCTACAAAGAAGATTGGGACACCGGTACGCAGGCTGCCTTGGCGGGTGGGATCACCACGGTGCTGGCCATGCCCAATACACAGCCGCCGGTGACCGATCTCGCCAGTTTCCGGCAGGTCTGGTCAGCCGCCGAAACAAAAGCCCACTGCGATTGGGGCCTGTATGTAGGGGCGGGAGAAACCAACGCTGAAACCGTTCCGGCGTTGGCAAAAGAGGCTGTGGCGCTTAAAATGTATTTAAATCAAACCTTTGGGCCACTGCGGCTGGATAACCTGCAACACTGGCTGGCGCACTTCGAAGCCTGGCCCCGCGACCTTCCAATAGTAGCCCACGCCGAAGGCCAAACCGTGGCCGCCATTGTGTTGTTAGCGGACCTTTTCCAGCGACCCGTCCATATCGCCCATTTGTCCCGGGCGGATGACATCATCCTCATCCGTAAAGCCAAAGAGCACGGCATCCCGGTCACCTGCGAAGTGGCGCCCCAGCATCTGTTCTTATCCACCGATTTTATTAAAAAGCTGGGTTCCGGCCCCAGCGAAGTCCGACCGCGGCTGGCATCGCCGGAAGACAGCCGGGCCTTGTGGGATAACCTGGAGTTTATTGACTGTTTCGCCACTGATCATGCGCCCCACACAGCTGCCGAAAAACGCGGTAAAAATCCGCCACCGGGATTCCCGGGGCTGGAAACGGCATTACCCCTGCTGCTGACTGCCGCGGATCAGGGCCGGCTTACTTTAGAAGATATTGTTCAGCGTTACCATACGAATCCAGGTCAGCTTTTTCACTTACCGAAACAGTCCGAAACCTGGATTGAAGTGAATGAAACCGCCGAATGGACGATCCGCGGTGACCGGCAATTCACCAGATGTAAATGGACACCCTTCGAGGGGTGGCAGGTCCGGGGCCGGGTTGAGAAAGTGGTCCTGCGTGGGAAAACCGCGTTTGAAAACGGCCGGGTTCTGGCTGAACCCGGATCAGGCCAACCCGTGAAGGTTTCGGAGTTCGCAGCCCGGTGAGGCGGACTTTAGCCCTGCGAGCCGCTTATTCGTTCCTCAACCGGATCAATTGTTCAATTTCTGCAATATTTCCCAGCCAACAATCTACTTTAATAAAGGAGAAATCCGTATGACCAGCTTTGTTCCGCCGGTAAAAGAATCCAATCCGCATCTCCCTTTTGGCGACCAACGCAGCGCCCCCTGGTACGGACATGACATCATTTCAGTGAAACAGATGAGCCGCAAAGATCTGGGGTACATTTTCGGCGTGGCCCATGAGATGCGCGAAATGGTTTTCCGGGTGGGATCGTTCGATCTGCTGAAGGGGAAAATTCTGGCTAATTTGTTTTACGAGCCCTCCACCCGCACCAGTTCATCCTTCACCTCCGCCATGGAACGGTTGGGTGGGAGTGTGATTCCCATTAATGAAGTCCATTATTCTTCGGTAGCGAAAGGTGAATCGCTGCCAGACACCATCCGTACTTTGGAATGCTATG
>CAZIWX010000186.1:0-3015 GCA_964543125.1 uncultured Lentisphaeria bacterium
GGGTAATCTTCCGGAGCCACCACCACTCCGGCCCAACCCACATTCTTGGCGGCACTCCGAATCATGGACGGTCCGCCAATGTCAATTTTCTCCAGGGCTTCATCCGGCGTTACATTCGCTTTTTGAATCGTTGCGGCAAATGGATAGAGGTTGCACACTACCAGGTCAATCCAACCTATTCCGCACTCATCAGCAACTCGGGCATGCAGGTCTCGCAGCCCCAGAATTCCTCCGTGGATTTTTGGATGGAGTGTTTTGACCCGGCCGTCCATAATCTCCGGGAATCCGGTGACTTCACTGATATTGGTAACGGTCACACCGGCAGTGCTCAGCATTTTGGCCGTTCCCCCGGTAGAAATGATTTCTACACCCAGACCGGCTAACGCCTGTCCCAGTTCCACGATGCCGGTCTTGTCCGAGACCGACACCAAGGCACGCTTCACGCGGATTGATTCGGTATGCATAATACTCCCGTCTAATTTGATTAACGAAATAAATGATTGAGTTCGTGTTTTTGATATTGGCGAATAGCCTCGATGAAAGCCCGGCCTTCCAGCGTCTGCACTTTGGATTTCAGCGAATCCGGCGTGTCGGACCGTTCCACTTTGCAGCGTTTTTGGATGATGATGGGGCCTCGATCCACGTCCGGCGTAACAAAATGGATGGTGCAGCCGGTCTCCGTAACCCCTGAGTCTAAAACAGCTCGGTGAACATCCAGATTCATACTTCCGGCAAATGCCGGCAGCAATGACGGATGGACATTCATGATGCGATTTTTCCAGTGCTCACAGAATTCCGCTGACAGAATCCGCATAAATCCGATTAATAACACCAAGTTAACTTGTGCTGTTTCCAGTGCTTCCGTGACCTGTCCATCGAATTCCTCCCGGGTCCTGGTTTTAGCACCGATAAACCGGGTTGCAATTCCCCGTTGCCGAGCCCGTTCAAGGATGGTTGCCTGACGTTTATTGCTGATGACGATTTCCACCGCGGCATTCAATTCACCGGTGTCGATGGCAGCGAAAATGGCCCCTAAATCCGTCCCTTTGGTGGAGCCTAATACACCCAGTTTAATAGGGCTATCAGCCATTCCCGCGCAGCTCCCGCATATGATTGATCCGCCGCTGAACAAGTGCCGCGGTCCCAATATCGGTGCGATGAAACAGCGGACCTTTGATCGCGGAAACCATGTGCTCCGCCTGTTCCTCCGCGTCATTCAAATTGCCGGCGATTCCCACTACCGCCGCGGTGCGTGACCCGGTTTCCCGCAAGACATCATCTTCAGCCTCCACGGCCGCGAAGTAGAGTTGCTCGGTTGACTCGATTTCGGAAACATCAATCGGCTCCCCTTTGACCGGTTGCACCGGGTATCCTTCAGGGACGGCGTATTTGCAAACCGTGGCCCGCGATCCAAACCGGACGGCGGTTTGGGCGAGGGTTTGTTGTGTAATGCTCCGAAAAATTGCTAACAGATCCGTCTCCAGCAGCGCCAGAACATTCATGGCTTCCGGATCGCCAAACCGGGCGTTGTATTCGATCAGTTTTACACCATCGGCAGTGGCCATGAAACCGCCGTAAAGAACCCCCTGATAGGGTTGACCAAATTCCCGGTTGAGAGCCGCAATTGTGCGTTCATTGACATGACGGGCTTGTTTGAGGTCCTTTCCGGTGAGGAACGGCAAGCGGCCACAGGCATCGGTATAGCTACCCATTCCACCCGTGTTGGGGCCTTTATCCCCTGCATAAGCCCGTTTGTGATCCTGCACCGGCGGCATGTGACATAAGGTTTTCCCGTCGCAAAAGCTCATGAGTGAAAATTCCTCGCCCACAAGCTTTTCCTCGATGACAAACTGCCCGGTCATTGCCAATAATTCTTTTGCATACAGAATCGCTTCCGGATGGGAATTAAGATGATCTCCGGCGACTTTAACGCCTTTCCCACCGGTCAGTCCGTCGGCTTTAATTACATAGGCTTCACCCAGTTCCGCTAGAAATTCCGGGACCCCCTCCAGGGTTTGAAAAACTTTGAATTCAGGACAGGCCGGAATGCCGTAGCGTGTCAGCAGCCGACGGGCAAAAGCCTTACTGGTTTCGATTTGCGCCAAATTTTGCCGCGGCCCCACGGTGGGAATCCCGGCTTCCCACAAACCATCGGCCACGCCTGCTTCGAGGGGAGCTTCCGGACCAATTACCGCTAAGGTAATGCCCTGTTCTTTTGCAAAATTAATAACCTCTTTCGGTTCAGTGATATTTCCCACCGCAAAAGTACTGCACAGGACCATAATACCCGGATTACGGTTGGTTCCCAGTCCGATAAGTTCGGGTTTCCGGAGCGAGCGTTGTAACGCACGGACGATTGCGTGTTCCCGGGCGCCCGATCCAATTATGAGGATTTTTTCATCCGGGGGCATTAACCATCTCCATTTCGATGTTTATTACGCATCACTTCCACCGCGCGCATTTTAGTTTCATCCACATCACCGGTGATATAAACCCCATCCAGACAAGCCATGCAGGGGCGGTCAATATGGTGATCACCCTTGCGGGTTACGGCTTCTTCCAGACCGGCCAATTCCTGATACATAAGGATATCAACGCCCATGTAATTCGCGATGGTCGTTTCATCTTTTTGGGAAGCAATCAATTCGGATTTTGTAGGCATATCCACACCATAAAAACAGGGGAATTTCACGGGGGGACAGGCCGAAACGAAGTAGACCGCTTTGGCGCCAAATTCCCACACCATTTTAACGATCTCTTTGCTGGTAGTGCCACGCACAATACTGTCATCCACGATCAGCACTTTTTTCCCTCGGATCTCGATCTCCTGTGGAACCAGTTTATAGCGCACTGACTTCTTACGTTCCTGCTGTCCGGGCATGATGAAGGTGCGGCCAATAAACGGATTCTTATATAAGCCCTCCGAATACCTGACACCCAGCTTGTGCGCCATGGACAAAGCCGCCGTATTGGCGGTGGATGGCGCCGGAATGACGATATCCGGTGTGACATCCG
>CAZIWX010000187.1:0-2899 GCA_964543125.1 uncultured Lentisphaeria bacterium
AGCCAGTATCCCCGGGGCATTGCCAACGTCGTTTTTCGTGACGGGGTACTGTGGGGCGGTTGGCTGAATAATGACCAAAGAATCGGCAACTGGAATCTTCCCCCATTGCGAGTGAGTGGCCAGCAATATGTTTCTGGAACTGTAGCCGGCTGGATTGTAACGCCGGGGGATTCAATGAACAACCCGGTTGCTATCGATCCCAAGGATTCCCGGGTGCGTATTTACCGTATTCGGCAAGATTTCCAATCCTTGCGGGCAGACATGCCCGAAGTACGGCGGGACGCTGCCGAATTAAACGGCGTGGATGTTTCCGAAGTGACTGCCGAAATGGCGCAGGTGGTCATTGACCAGTATGCCAAGGACTGGGCCGAATGGCCGGGCGATTTGGGAGCGCCGTTTGTGGACAAAAATGGCGACGGTTCTTGGGATCCGGGCATCGATGAACCCGGTATCGCCAATGCGGACCAGGTAATCTGGTTCATTGCCAATGATGTTGATAATTCGGTCAGTGAAATGACGACCGGATCGCCGGGAATTGGCCTGGAATTTCAGGGCACTGTGTGGTCCTATCATCAGCCGGACAATATTCTGGGGCAGACGCTGTTTAAACGTTACCGGTGGATTAACAAATCCGGCGTGCGGGTGGATTCGATGTTTATTGGTCAGTGGGTGGACCCGGACATCGGCACTTTTACCGACGATTTTGCCGGAGTGGACCGGCAGCGTTCAATGGGCTATGCCTACACCGCTTTTCCGACTGATGAAGCGTTTAGCAAGGCTGGGAGCCACCCGGCTTGTGTGGGGTATGATTTCTTGCAAGGTCCGATTATTCAAACCCATAATCCCCGGAATCGAGCGGTGTTTAACCTGAAAAGAATGTCGGGATATATGAACTTGCCGCTGACGTCTTTCGGACTTTCGATCCCGGGACCTATATTTGCTGAGCCCACTTATGAAGATGCGTTCAGATTTTATAATTGGTTGAACGGTTTTAAGCCCACAAAAGACATCAATAACCCGGAGCCGTATGTGCACGGCGCCGGCCCGGCAGCCGGCCTGCCTACCAAATTCCCATTGGATGGAGACCCTTTTTTTCGAACCGGCGATATTGACGGCGTGGGAACCAATTCCGGGCCCGGCGACCGCAGGTTTTTGTTGTCTTCAGGCCCGTTCACTTTTGCCAACGGAGATACTCAGGAAGTAGTAGTGGCGCTGGTGGGCGGCATTGTGCCGGAGGAGGGCGGAGATAATTTGAACGCCATCGAGCAGATGAAAGTTAACGACGATTTTGCCCAGTTTATGTACGACAATCTGTTTGAAAAGAAAGTCAACATCCCGCCCGCGCCGGAAGTTAAGGTAACGCCGTTCCGGGACGAAATATCGCTGGAATGGGGTTCGGATGCAAGCTCCGTGGCCGCCATAGAAAATACTGAAATGGAAGATTTGTATGAATTTGAAGGTTACAATGTTTACCAGTTGCCGTCCCTGAACGCCGGGAAAGACCAGGCCATTAAAATTGCTACTTTTGACAGGTTGGATGGCGTGCGGAAAATTTTTTCCAAAAAATACGTGCCCGAAGCGGGCAACGTGGTGGAGGTGCTGGATCAGGAGGGTTCCGATAACGGAATCCAGAGAAGTTTTGTGGTGCGCTGGGATTCACTACACAGCCGATATTTACGCATGGGCACTCCCTATTACTTTGCTGTTACCGCGTACGGCTACAATTTAGATCCCGGGTTGCCGCAACATTCGGTGGAGAGTCCGCTCAAAGTATTTGAAGCAACTCCGCAGGATGCTCCACCCGGTACCCGTTTTTCCGCTCAAATCGACAGCCAAATTGCCGTTACCCATACCGCCGGCCGCAGCAATGGTAAAGTTCGGGTGTCCGTAGTAGATCCGGCGGCCTTAACCGGGGACCGCTACGAAATATTCTTCACCGCGGATCCGGGGGATTCATCCAAACTGGTTTGGAATGTGCGGGACGTTACTACTGGTAAGGTGGTTATCCGGAATCAATCGCAGGCAGGAAACATCGCGAATCCTGATTTGGCGCAGGCAATAGCCGATGGCTTTAAAGTTGCCGTATGGAGTCCCGAGGTAAACTTCAAAAGATTTGAAGTTGTTTCCAACGCCAATGGCCGGCTGAATTCACCGGAAGGCGGCGCCCTAGACTTTGATGGATTCCCTTCTTACCGGCCAACAGATCTTCAGCAAGTAGGGGCGGGGCACTGGGCAATTCATACGGCGGATAGCGCGCAGACGCTGGGGAGTTATGAGTCTTTTTTAAACCGAACCACTTTAGCCGGCAAAAATTGGTCACAAATAATTCCGTTCGATTTTGAGTGGCGATTTCTGGGAACCCAAAGCTGGGCGTGGGACGCCTTTAACACCGGGCGCTTTTTTCAGGTTCCCTTCGAGTTGTGGAACATCGGTGTCTCCACCCCGGACGATCCCTCGGATGATTTTGAAATGGTGCCGATTCTGCGGGATTGGGATGGCGATGGCACGTTCAATCTCAGCTCACCCGATCACAGCGGTTCGAGCGGCAACAACGATCCGTTTACCGACTGGGTGTATTGGTATAACCCGCTGACAAACAGTCCCGATGAAGCGCCGGGGCGGGTGGGCTATCTGGCGGCCGCCGATTCAATGGCCGGAGGAATTTACACCGGCAGTCACCTGACTCTGGTTCTGGCCCGGACAGTGCTGATAAACTGGAACGGCGGTTCGGCGCCGCCGTACAATTAGGAATTGCCGGAACCAGGTACCATCTTTCGTATCACGACGACCAAACCGAATTCGGAATTCGATTTGTTCTCGTTTACTGCGCCACCTGTCATTGGCAATAATAGAATTTTAGCCCGGAAGGAGGTTCAGCGAGCAAATGTTTTTCCCAATC
>CAZIWX010000188.1:0-2617 GCA_964543125.1 uncultured Lentisphaeria bacterium
TGTTCGTTCGGCCGATTTTAAAAATATTATTCAAAAAATCTCCGGCAACCATGGCTTCCGGGATGCGAGCGAGCTTTACGCGAGCATTCATGGCAATCATTTGCTGTTCATCGATTTTATCAGACAATCCTTTTAAAACCGAAACCAGCCCCGGGTGTGTCGTTACCAGGTCGAGGCGATATATGATAACTGCCTGATACTCAGGGAAATAATGGCGATCGTCTTTAAGGCTTTTTAGTCCATAATATTGGATTTCGGCATCGGTGGAATACATGTCTATCACATCTATGTCGCCACTACCAAGTCCATGGTAGGCCAGATCGTGATCCAGTCCCCGAACCCGGGTTTGGGGTAATTGGTAAGTTTGTTTGAGTCCCGGCCAACCATCTCCGCGATCCATGAACTCATTGGTGAAGCCGAAAACCAAATCGGGGTATCGCTTTAAATCCGAAATTGTGTTTACGCCAAGTGAATCGGCCAACCGCTGTTTTAATCCCAGCGCATACGTATTATTGAATCCCAGTGACGGCAACAAGCCCAGCCCATAGTGTTTCAGAGTATCCAGCAGCGTTTTACGATCCGGCAGATATTTATCCGCTAAAATTTCCTGGTGAATCGTGCCGGTGTACTCCGGATAGCAATCAATATCGCCATGGACAAGTGCATTCCACAATATGCGAGTGCCGCCGAGTTCCTGCCGATGAATGATCTGATATCCATTAGCTTGGGCTAACTGCGAAATAATTTCACCCAAAATTACCGATTCCGTGAATTTCTTGGAACCGACCTTGAAAATGGGCCGATCCGCTTGCGCCGGAAGCATTCCGGGAATGAGACCAATCAGGATCAATCCGTAAAAAAATCCGCGCTTCATGCGTCTTTCCCGGAAAAATCAACGCGGTGGCGTTGGGCTTGAATGAATTTTTGCACAAACTCGGATGCCGGAGACTCCATCAATTCGGATAATGGCCCTTTTTGGACGATTTCGCCGGCTCGCATGAGAATGATCTCATCACCGAAATAGGCTGCTTCAGCCATGTCGTGGGTAACCAGTATGACCGTTTTATGGAGTCGCGCGAAAATTGATCTCAAGTCTTGCTGCAGATCCGCCCGAATCATGGGGTCCAGCGCACCCAGAGGTTCATCCAACAGTAAGATTTCCGGATCAGGCATGAGGGCGCGGATTAAACTGACTCGTTGACGCTGCCCGCCGGACAATTCACGTGGAAATCGGTCCAACAATTCTTTGGGGAACTGTGTCAGATCAGCTAATTCCAGAATCCGCTGCTCAATGTGGTTTAGTGGCCATTTCAGATAGCGGAGCAAAAGTGCTACATTGTCAAACGCTGTAAGGTGTGGGAAAAGGCCGCCTTCCTGAATCACATAGCCCATGCGATGCCGGAAGGAATCAATATTTTCAGTGGAGAGCGTTTTTGAGTCTATCTTGATAAACCCGGTATCCGGTTTCAGGAGTCCGATGCAAAGTTTTAACAGCGTCGATTTACCGCAACCGCTGGGGCCAATGAGAATCGTGGTTTTCCCGGGAGTGAAATTTATCTCAAGTGACTTTAGGGCGGGGAAGGCGCCGAAATATTTTGAAATATTATTGAGGATAAGCATTTATAAAAATTAGGTGCTGGTTCGGATAATAACAAATCTCAGTTAACAGCTTATTAGTCTCGACTCAATTTTCGTGTTTCTCAAGCTTGAATCAGTGCCTCAATTCGTCTACTTTCGGAACAATGCGGGAACGGCATGCATAGCAGAGAACCGGCCAATCATTATCGGTACATTCGCAACCTGACCGAGACCTCAACACCGGGAATTGCTCATTAGGGTTTTGAAATATATTCCGGTGCCAAATCCCGCGCCCCATCGGTCGGCCATATTTTTTCTTATTTGGGCCATTTCTTTCAGCCGGACAACCGTCGGCAATTCATGGAAATTCGTCTTGCTTCCGGCTGTTAAACACTTTAACCGAAATTAAATTACCCTACCATGCCTATAACCTACCGTATACTGAATCACTCTACCGACCCAGGTTCTGAAATAGAGACTTTTAAACGGGATGTCCGGATAGGATTAGCTGGTTCACCCAAACGCATTCCTTCACGGTATTTCTATGACGCAAATGGCAGTCAATTATTTGAACAAATCATGGAATTACCCGAGTATTATCTCACCCGGGCTGAGTATTCAATTTTAGAAAAGCATAAAGCTGCTTTAACCGAGCAGATGGGGAGCGGTTCTTTTAATCTGGTGGAACTGGGCGCCGGTGATGGCCACAAAACCAGAGTCCTGTTAGACCATTTTGCCCGGGAGCATAAAACCGTGCGGTATGTTCCCATCGATATTAGTGAAGCCGCCATGGCGACGCTCCAACAAAAACTTCGGACCTGCTGTCCGGAACTGGATATGGTGGGCTTGGTAGGTGAGTACTTTGAAGGGCTAAACTGGTTGGAAGAAGAAATCGGCGGACGGTCAATCGTCCTTTTTTTGGGATCAAATATTGGTAATCTTGATACACGGCAGGCTCGGGTGTTTTTATCGCGGCTGCGGGAAGTTTTGAATCAAAGTGACCTGGTGTTGATTGGATTCGATCTGAAAAAGGAGATTA
>CAZIWX010000189.1:0-2613 GCA_964543125.1 uncultured Lentisphaeria bacterium
ATTCGCCTGGAATTGATGCCAATTCACCCAGCATTACCAGTGTTGCTTTTTCACCTATAGCGGGGATTCTTAAAGTCGGGCAGACCTTGACAGCCGCCATCACCGCCAGCGAAGCGGATTTGGCAGCCAATACCATGACCGTGAACGGCCGGGACGTGAGTGGCACTTTATCTAACGTGAGCGGAACCTCCTACACGGTGACTTACACCGTGACGGAAGGGGATAATGACATTGGCGATGACTCGACGGTTCCGATTTCATTCATCCTGGAAGATGCAGCCGGGAATACCACTAATACTTACACCACCTCACCCGCCTCGGGTAGTTCACCGGCCATCGACGCCAACTCGCCGGCGGTATCAATGGTAACCTTTAGCCCGGTCACGGGTACGCTGGGAATCGGCGACACGCTCTCCGCGGCCATCACGGCCGATGCAGCCGGCTACACGGCCGATACTTTGAAAATCAATCAGAAATCGGTCAAATCGACCTTTACCGATGCGGGCAGCGGCAATTACACCGCCAAATACATTGTGGCTTCCGGCGACAATGATGTGGCTGACACCGGAACGATTCCGGTCTATGTGGTGCTCAAGGATTCGGCACTCAATACCAACTCTGCTTTCACCACCAGCCCCTCTTCGGGAACCGCCCCGGCGATTGACGCCAACCGGCCTACAATCTCGGGCGTCAGTTTTTCGCCCACATCCGGTACGCTCACTGCGGGAGATGATCTAAGCGTCACCGTTACGGCCGGAGAAGCCGGCTTGACTGCCGGTGCAATCACCGTTAACGGCGTTGATGTAGCTAGTACATTAGTGGATAACGGCGGTGGGAGTTATACCCTGACCTACTCCGTGACGGAAGGCGATAGTGACATTGCGGATTCCGCGACGATTCCGGTTAGCCTAATCCTGGCGGATGCGGCCGGGAATGAAAGTACAGCCTATACCACTTCGCCTACGGCTGACAATTCGCCTGGAATTGATGCCAATTCACCCAGCATTACCAGTGTTGCTTTTTCACCAACCTCGGGGACTCTCAAGGTGGGACAAACCCTGACTGCCGCCATTACCGCCAGTGAGGCGGGTTTGTCAGCCAATACCATAACCATTAACAGCCGGGATGTGAGTGGGACCCTATCCAATGTCAGTGGTACATCTTACACAGTCACCTATACTGTAACGGAAGGTGATGCCGACATTACCGGCAGTGCTACCATTCCCATCAGTATTACGCTGGCGGATACTGCCGGGAATACCACTAATACTTACACCACCTCACCCGCCTCGGGTAGTTCACCGGCCATCGACGCCAACTCGCCGGTTGTTGTCTCGGTGGCGTATAGTCCGACGGTAGGGACGTTGGTTATTGGAGATACACTGACACTTACAATCAATTCCACTGAAACCGGATTGCTGCGGCAGGCAATCACGATTAATGGTAATTCCCAGACAAATTTCACGGACAATGGCGATAATACATACAGCGTGAAATACAGTGTTGCCGAAGGCGACACCGATATTGCCGACAATTCCACAATTCCACTCAGCGTAGTTTTAGAAGATTCCGCCGGCAACATCAGTTCGGCCTTTGCTACAGCACCTACTGCCAGTGTTACTCCCGCAATTGATGCCCATGCACCGGTAATTTCCGGCGTTGGTTTCAATCCTACATCCGGCAGTTTAGGGATTGGCGACAGCCTGACCGTAACGGTGAATGCCGGTGAAACCGGTCTCGTGGCCGGAGCCATCACGGTTAATGGCGTGGATGTGGCCTCAAGTTTGGTTGACAAGGGCGATAACACCTACACCCTGATTTATGTGATTTCCGAAGGCGATAACAGCATTGCGGATGCTTCGCAAATTCCCATCAGTATTGTGCTGACGGATGCGGCCGGGAATAGCAATACCGCCTACACCACCTCGCCCGCGGCCGGCAGTTCACCGGCGATTGATCCGGGCCGGCCCACCATCACGAGTGTGAGTTTCTCGCCAATATCCGGTGTATTAATTCCGGGTGAATCCCTTACAATGACCATCACGGCATCTGAAAGCGGACTCGTTGCCACGGCCATCACCGTGAATGGTGTAGCGGTTGATACCAGTTTCAGTGCCACGGGTGGTGGGATATATACGGTGACCTATACCGTTTCCGAAGGGGATACGGACATATCCGATGCCGCCACCATACCCATCAGCGTCCAGTTAGAGGACGCGTCCGGCAATACCAGCAGTGTTTATACTACTCCACCATCCGCTTCCAGTTCGCCGGGGATCGATGCCAATTCGCCGGTGGTGCTGACAGCTACATTCAGTCCGACGACGGGTACTCTGAAGATAGCCGATACGCTGACGGTGAATATCACGGCCGATGAGGCCGATTACACCGGTTCAACGGTCACCGTTAATGGGCGTAATGTAACCGGTGCTCTCACCGATTTGGGCAGTGGCTCGTACCGGATAAAATACGGTGTGGTAGCCGGTGATACGGATGTTGCTCAAAGCGCCACCATACCCATCAGCATTGTTCTGGCGGACAGTGCCGGAAATTTGAGTAATACTTTTACGAGTACTCCCGTGGCCGGCAGTTCGCCGGCGATCGATGCCAACC
>CAZIWX010000190.1:0-2600 GCA_964543125.1 uncultured Lentisphaeria bacterium
GACGCCCACCGGCGACACCATCCGGGCGGGTGATTTTAAAGGACTCTGGCTAGCTGGCGGAACGCCTCCGCTGAAATGGATTTGGGATGCAGCTACCCTACCGGAGAACCTTAAATTTGAAGATACCGATGGTGATTCCATTTATACTTTGGTGGTCCAATTCCAAGCCGGTCAAACCAAAACTGAAACCCGCCATTGGTCATTAAGCCGTGACCTGACCGGACTCCCACGTTTTCACAGTAACCAGGCGCCATTGCTGGAAGCGTTATATAATCTCGCCGCGGAGGAAGCACTGCTGGATATTCGGGAGGATTCCACCTTCATGGCCGGCAAGGCCTGGCCCGGCGTCTGGACCCGGGATATTAGTTATGCCATTGATCTCGGTCTGGCTTACGCCTGGCCTGGAGTTGCCAAGCGCAGTTTGCTGGCCAAAATCGATGCCGGCCGGCGCATTATTCAGGATACCGGTTCAGGCGGCAGTTGGCCGGTTTCCACGGATCGGATTGCCTGGAGCCTGGGGGCTTGGTCTGTGTTCTTAACTACCGGAGATTCCACCTGGTTGACCCAAATCCGGCCGCCCATTCTAGCTGCCCTGGAGCGTGACTTTAACTGGAACCGGGCGCCTAAATCATGGCTGTTCAAAGGTGAAACCTCATTTAAAGACTGGCGTTCGCAATCCTATCCGTTCTGGATGACGCCAACTGATATCGGTGGTTCACAAGCGCTCGGCACCAATGTTTTGTTTCAGCACGCCATGAAACTAATGGCTTTCATGCTACCTTCCGGATCAGACGCCGGCTTGATCTGGTCCCAGCGGGCCGGCATTTACGAGCGCCTAATCTGGGATAGCTTTTCCAATCCCGATGAGGATGCCCTGATCGACTATTTTGAGGCCTATCCGTCACTCCGGGCGGCCCCGACCCGGGACGCCTTGGGTGAAGCGCTGGCGATCCTCTTAACACCGGATACCACCCAATTCATGCAACGGCTCATTACCTCTTATCCCCGTACGGACTTCGGAACGCCGATTCTTTCGCCTCAACTACCGGACCGTAGTCCTTACCATAACCGGGCGATTTGGCCCTTTGTAGAGACCTATCAATTATTAGCGGCTAAAAAGGTGGGTAATCAGGCAGCCTATAAACATGGTTTGGAAGCCATAACCCGGGCGGCGGCCCTGTTCCTTACCCACAAGGAAAATTTTGTTTACGACACGGGTTCACCCAGCGGAACAGCCGTCAACTCCGATCGCCAGTTGTGGAGTGTTGCCGGCTATTTGGGCTCCATTTATCGGGGGCTGTTTGGAATTAATCTGGTCTATCTCGATACCCATGCCGGATTTGGCCTAATGCTGAAGCCCGATAACCCCTGGAAATGGTCCGAATTCCGGTTGAACAACCTGAAAATCCAAGGTTGTACGTTCGACCTGCGACTCAAAGGTACGGGCTCACGTATTCAGGAAATGCGGGTGAATGACCGGGTCTGGAATCCCGCTGATCCCATCCCGGTGAAATTTCCCAAAGATTATACAGTTATTATAACACTGGCCGGATCGCCCCCCGATTCCACCCGGATCAATTTGAAGGGTGCGGATCTGATGCTGCCGCCGGCTCCGAACTGTACGGTAGTCCAGGATACTTTGCGCTGGACGGCGTCCACTTCCCGGTTGATCGCTGCCATCAACAGTACGATCCTGGACACGATTACCAGTTCTCCCTGGCAGATTCCGGACAGCTTGTTGGGCTATCTGGCCTTTATGGCACTGGATTCCAATGGACTCGTTTCATTACCCACCACCGGATTTCCGCGTGGTCCATCGGTTTATGTGAAATTGGCAGGCGGCAACCGGGGTTATGTTGATTTAGGCGCGAAAAATCCGACTTACCGAATTCAATTTAAAATGGCCAATGGCGGTCAATTTGCCATTCGTTTTATTTATGCCAATGGTGAAGGACCGGTGGAGACCGGAAATAAATGCGGCGTGGCCTTCATGGCCGCGAATAGCGATCGGCCGCAATTCATGTGGTCGTTTCCCCAATTGGGTTCCTGGGATACCTGGGGTGTTACGGAATGGCAACCGGTTACGCTAAGTAAAGGCTCTAACATTTTTCAGTTCGATCTACAAAAATGGCCGCTTAAAAACATGAATGGCCGGGTGAATCATTTCCGGTTGGCCGGGCTGGAGATCATGCCTGATCCCTATCCACGCGATTGAGATAATTCACCGGATTAAGACTGAATCCGTCCCAAAACCCGGCACGGGTTCGGAAAAATCATAGATCGGATAAATCGTTTCACCATAAGGCCCGACCCCGGCCAGAATAAATCGTTTATAATCTTCCCGGGTGAATGGATTAGCCGGTCCGTTCGGTTTCAGCAGATCTCCGAAATGATTTTTACTGTACGCTTTCAGCGATTTGGGATCTCGCACTACCCGCACCGGATAAGCTCCACCGGTCAACGCCGCCACGATATCCGTATCCGAATCACCATAAAACAACTGAATTCCCAATTTGCGGATCAACTGATGTTTCACCGTGTGACGGATCCCGGTTTGAGGATCGGTCACTTTGGGGCAGAAAAATAAATTGACCCCGGAT
>CAZIWX010000191.1:0-2596 GCA_964543125.1 uncultured Lentisphaeria bacterium
TACTGGATCAATTCAGCGATAGTCTGAGCCTGGCCCAGTGGGGACAATTTTTACAAATCGCCCGCTTGACCGCGGACCAACTGGGATACATGCATCTGATTCAATCCAACTGGCGGATGATTCTCAATAATTTCGGTGAAAAAGTGATCCGGGATTTTGCCTGGTTGAAAAGGCCGGGTAGTATCAGCGCTGACCAACTAATGATTCTGGCCGGCATTCAGGCTCTGGGAGACCTGGCGGACAACCTGGGTATTCCAGCCACGGCTTATGTTTTCCAGCGTCTAAGTAACCAATTAATAAACACTTATGGTAATTCATTATCCGGGAATCTTTCGAAAATTCCAACTGCTTTAATGCCGGAATTGCTAATCAATCCCCAACTGCTCCAGGCTTATCCCGATATTACCCAATCTCTTTACCTGGAACATGATGCCATTTGGCGGATACCGGGTTTCCTGGATGAAGCCTCGGATACGCTGGCCTATAGTTTGGATTACTTCAGATTAATCGCCTTGCGGCGAATGGCTGAATTTCCTGAAACAAGCGCTCTGCAGGCGACTAATCCAATTTTGATCCGGAGCATTGTAAATGCCCACCTGTTCCCCACCGCCTGGAATTGCCAGGGCCGTTTTCAACAAATAAATCTGACCTCAGAATTTTGGACCACGTGCCTGGTGGCACTTACGCCTCCGGTACATCCGTAAGATCCGGGCATGCACTTCCACCCGCTTCCTCTCTCTCTTCCGAGACGATTTCAGCGTTCCGGCGCCCTCGTGTTATCCGGGTTACTCCTGTCCACTGCCCTGGCAAGTGAGCCGGACAATCCCTTAAATATTCTATATCCGTCAAATAACAGCCGGCACTGGGTCAAGCAGCTCGAATTTTCGGGATATACTGCTCCCGGGAACCAAGTTTGGGTGAATGACACTTTAATAAAGGTTGATTCCACCGGTCTGATCCGCAAAGTGGTTACACTCGCGGCCGGCAAAAATATTTTGCACATTCAGGTCCAAAGCAAAACCGTTAGCCGGGACACATCCCTGACCCTTTGGCGCATGCTTCCGGATCACCTCGACCCGGACGGCCGGTTTGTGAATAACAACCTTGCCGATACCTTATGGCTTCAGGTTTTAAGCCCTCGCCCGGGTGAATTAAACACAAGTCAAATTTCATTCAACGGTTGGACGCGGCCGGATGCCATTCTTTTTTTAAACGGCGATACGTTGCCGGTTTGGCCTTCAGGCGGCTTCACGGGTCTTTTAATGCTGGATCCCGGCATCAACCAATACATTTTTCAAGCAAAATGGCAGAATCAAAGTATAAGCGATACGCTTACGCTGGTTCGCCCGCCACCACCTGCTCCGGATGAAAACCATTATTTTACATCCGGAACCCAACTCCCGGCAGATGAGCGCTGGATCAGCAAGGATGATGTTGTGGCTGTTGGTTTTGACGGAAAACCCGGCCAAAGAGCATTTTATCAATTGCCCGGTTCTACTGCCTGGATTGCCCTGGATGAGGTTTCACCGGGGGTGTATCGGGACACCTGGCTGGTGATAAATATCCCCACTCAGAAGGCCTTTCGAATCCGCTACATGGTAAAACATCATCGCTTCCTCAGCGCCTATTCGCTTGCGGTAGCGCCAATCCGCATGCTGGCCACTCCCCTGGGGGGGCTGACAATTGATCCGGACACGCGCATCTATCATCAGCTCGGTGACGGTCTGTTTATGCCATTGCAGGCCGGTATTTCCCTAAAGATTGTGGGCCGGGAGAAGGATTATTACAAAGTCTGGCTTAGTGCTGACTTACAGGGATATGTCCAGCGCCGGAAGGTAAAATTATTGCCGCGGCCGCAAATTCTAAGTCCGCTTCGGGTGGGACCCCTGCATGGTGAAAATGTGGGTGACTGGCAACGATTCCGAATGGACGTCGGGCCGATCCATCCACCTTTTACATTGAATGAAGTTTACGGCCCGGATCGCCTGGAGCTAACGCTATACGGTGCTGAACAAGGCTGGGAGTGGACAACTTTTCCCCACCCGGAGGGCGACATTGCTTATCTGGAGCGGAAGCAGCTTTCCAATCAGATCTGGCAGATGAATTTTTATAGCAAACGCGGGCAATTCTGGGGTTGGCGGGGATATTACGCCGGGGATTATTTTGTGGTGGATATTCGAAAACCCCCGGTCATCAAACCCGATAGTCTGTTCAACCATATTTCCATCGAAATTGACCCGGGTCACGGCGGTTATGAACGGGGTGCGATTGGCGTCACCGGTTATGCCGAAGCCGATGCCAATTTGCGGTATTCATTAAAACTTGCGCAACGACTACGCGCTGCCGGAGCCACGGTTTACCTGACTCGCACTCTCGATAAACGCCTGAGTTTGTCAGAACGGGCTGAAATCGCCCGGAAGGATAGCATTCAGATATTCGTGATGGCTCATAATAATGCACCTGCTGAAACGAGCGATCCCCTGGCGAGTCAGGGAACTTCAACCTATTTCACCTGGCCCAGCGCCAAACCACTTTGCGACGCCACCTATCCACATCTTTTGGACTTAGGATTAAACAGTTATGGTAAAATCACCCG
>CAZIWX010000192.1:0-2583 GCA_964543125.1 uncultured Lentisphaeria bacterium
GTATTGGATTCCAATTTTGTATCCGGCAATGGTTTGTCTATAGGTTTTCATCTAGATGGTTGTAATGAGCTGCACGTACTGGATAATCGAATAGTCAATGCTAATGATTACTCTTTCTACCTGGATAACACAACCAATTCCTTTTTCACTCGCGATACCTGTATCTTGAATCAGCCCTATGACTGGGTTATAGGCTTCGCTTTTGGCAGTCAAAACCGGTTCAACGATATTTATTTTAGAGCAACCAGTGAAAATGGAGATCAAAATGGTTGGTTTGCCTTCGCTTACATATCCAACAGTACTTTTTCGAGAAACCGGGTTTTCATCCAACATAGCTCAAGTGGATATGCCGGTGCATTTTCTTATGTTCACAATTCATTAATTTCAGATTCCTATCTCGATATTACAGCCCGGAACGGAAATGAATGGGAGGGGTCGGCAAGCTCGGGCAACGGTAATACCTTCATCCGCGACACCCTCAGCCTCGGCGAGACCACCCGCGGTTTTTACGGCAGCAATCTGACCCTGCAGGATGTGGTCATCCGCTCCCCGCAACACAATAACAACAACTGGGCGGTCCAGTGCACCGGGGGTTCGTTAAACCTGGACCGTGTGAAAATCGAATCCACCCAAGGCGTGTATGCCACCGGCGCCGCCGGAACGATTCGCAATTCGGAAATCAGGGTGCTGAATAGCGGTAACGATGCGCTGCAACTTGTCAACAACAGTACCTTTAACCTCTATCAAAATACCCTGGCGGGCAATAACAGCCGCTACGGCATCTGGAGCACCAATAACTCCAATATCACCACCAACAGCAATATCATCACCGGTTTTCAGACCGCGATCCAGGCCGATGCGCCCAATTATATTCAAACTTCGCTGCTCTATAATAACACGACCTATTTTGCCGGCGCTGCCCTACCCCAGGAGGTGGGACAGGTGGTCACGGTCAATGCCAATGACGATCCGGCAGATATTTACGGCAACATTTTCCTGGATCCGCTGTTTGTGGATCCGGCAAATAATGATTTTCATCTGCAGGCCGGTTCACCCGCCATCAATGCCGGTGACATTGACTCGCTGGATTTGGATGGCAGCGTGGCTGACATCGGCGCCTATTTCTACAATTTCGGCGTCACGCCGCTGGATTTAGCTGTTACAGCCACCGGTGAACAATCCATCAGCGTGAGTTGGGATGTCCTCCCGTCCGACTCCATTGTGGCGTTTCTGCCCTATTACCGGCTGGTAAGCAGCGCTACCTGGCTAATGGCCGATTCCACCACAGAGTTAACCTATGTCTACACCGGTCTGGAAAATAATCGCGATTACGAGCTGGCCGTCAGTTGCCGTTATCCGGGACACGAAACCGGACGCTCCCGGTCCGTCACGGCTCGGCCGGGCATCCCCGAGCTTCGGGCCAATCCCCACTCACTGGTTCGTTACTTGGCGCCCGGCGAGCAGCCATCCGTTCAATTCGAGATCGTGAACCCGGGGACCAGGGATGGTGCGTTTGTCTTTCCTGCTGAGACAAACATCAATCATCCGCAAGGCGTGGTGGCCCCGGACAGCGCCCTCACCATTATCGACACCCTCACCAATGTCGATTATTGGCAGGCCCGGACCGTGAGGATTTTTAACACGGATTCCGTGTCCCAACTGGATACCCTGGCGGTGCTCTTTGGCCGGGATGAATACCGGGCTTTGGTTGGCAGCCATTTTGGCAGCGTCCTTACCGGTCCGGATTCATTCACGGTGGTTATAAATGCAGCGGATTTGGACGGGAATCAACTCCAAATCGAAGACGAGATCGGTGTGTATGACACCGGGGAGTTGGTGGGCTCAGCCACTGTGGCCTGGGGCTTCCCAATATTTATTACCTGTTGGGGCGCCACACCGGGTGATGATATCGATTTCGTGATCTGGGATATGAGTCAGGACCAGCTCATCGAGCCGGATTTTATCCGCGTCACCGGCGCCGCGGACTTCCAGACCAACGCTTTCACCGTGGGGCGGTTGGCGGGCAGTGCGTATCAGGCGCTGACAATTCCCCTGGCCCCACAACGCTTTAACCTCATTTCTTTTAATGCCTATCCGCGCTACACCGAGGCGGCGAGCATTTTCGGCAGCGTGGACAGTTTGGCCATAGCTTACAACGATCAGGGACAGGCGCTGATCCCCCAATTCGGGATCAATACTCTGGGGAATGTGAATATCACCCGCGGTTATCATGTTTTTTCGTACGCACCCACACCAAGCGTAGAGATCCAGGCCCTGAATATTCATCCGCCGAATTATCCGATCACGGTGTGGACCCACCGGTTTAATTCCATCGCCTTCTTAGGGAAAACGGCTCTCCCGGTTGATATTGCCCTGAACGGACTGGATAGCCTGATCGACATTGTTCAAGACGATGCCGGAGGCGTTTATATCCCCGATTTAGCCATTAATACCCTGGTAAATCTGGAACCGAAAAAGGGCTATCAGATTTTTACCAGCGCTGATACGAATCTGGTTTTTACCTATCCGGAAACAACGGTTGTTTTGGCCAAACACACACCCAAATATCCGGAGCTGTTGCCG
>CAZIWX010000193.1:0-2566 GCA_964543125.1 uncultured Lentisphaeria bacterium
GGACCAAACGCCGCACCCAATCCACCCCAGGCGTAGGAAACCATTTCAAATACCAGATTGGTGGATCTCCAAGCCAGATAAAATGCGATCAATCCGATGGCGACGGCGAGATAACGTCCATACCGTAACAATTGCTGACCGGATGCAGCCCGTTTGATGTAGCGTTTGGTTACATCCTGAGTTAAAACGGTTGTAGTAACCAGTAATTGGCTGTCCGCCGTACTCATCATAGCCGCAATGGCGCCTGAAATCATAATCCCGGCCAGCCAGGGGTTCATGAGATGCGCAGCCATCTCGGGCATGATTTTTTCAGAATCCACCACTTTGGAAGCGATCAATTCTTTCAAGTTCGCCAGCGAGGTAATGGTTTCTCCCTGGAGCGTCATATGGCCGGAAAACAACAATTGGCCGCCGATAATTCCGATAAACAGTGATCCGAAAAATGCCGGTATGGCCCAGGCAATAGCAATCCGGCGCCCGGTTTTGATATGTTTGGTTTTATCGATAGCCATATAGCGCGACACCAGATGCGGCTGACCCATGTAACCCAAGCCCCAGCTCAATCCTCCCACTACGCCGGCAAAGGCGCCCCAACCCGGTTGACCGCCATATAAATTACTGATATCCAGCGTGATATTGTGGCCGGTGAATTCCCTGAATTCGATGAATCCGACTATTGGCAAAATCACCAGGGTACCGATCATGATGATGCCCTGTACCAGATCGGTCCAGGCAACGGCGAAAAAACCGCCCATGATGGTATAGAATACAATAATCACGGCACCCAGGAGCATACCCGTCATCTGCGACATGCCAAAGGTGACATTCAGAACTTTTCCAGCGCCGGAAAATTGAGCCGCCACATAAAATGTGAAAAAAAAGGTGATGATCAGGGACGCCAGGAGGCGCATATAACCACCCGGATCACCAAATCGTTTAGCGAAATATTCCGGCAGAGTCAACACATTGTACTCGGTTGTCGCCAAGCGCAATTTAGTGGCCACCACATACCAGGAAAAAATGATCCCCAGGATGCAACCTACGGCGGTCCATAGTTCCAACAGACCCGCAACCAAGGCAGCCCCGGGCAAACCCAGAATGATCCAGGCCGATTCACCGGAAGCGCGCTCGGAAAAGGCAATCACCCAGGGACCCAGTTTGTGCCCGCCCAAAGCAAAATCGTTTATATCCTTGGTAATTCGGATTGTGTAAAATCCAACCCCTAGCACGATTAGCAGATAAAGTATAAAACCGATCATCACTGGTGTCATAAGCCGACCTCGCTTGCTCCCGATTGTCGTTGAACGCTATTCCCAAAGATAGAATTCAGAAGAATCCAACAAACCCTTTTCAGAGCTTAAAAGCACTGCTTTTTATCTCGGTTCGGATAACTTAACGCCATGTCAAACCCACTCGGCGCCAAATCAATTCAAGACATTGCGGCCGTCATTCTCGCCGGAGGTGAAAGCCTCCGGATGGGGCGGGATAAAAGCCTGTTGAATATTGAGGGGATTCCACTGATTCAAAGCATTCAGAGGCAATTATCAACCTGGTTTGACCAAATTATTATCAGTGCCGATGACCCCGGGAAATATAGCTTTCTTAAGTGTCCGGTTATCCCGGACCAGGAACCGGATCAAGGGCCATTAATGGCTATTTACTCTGTCTTGCAAACGCTAAAAAAGCCCATATTTGTTGTAGCTACCGATATTCCGCGCCTGCCCGGGAACATCCTAAGCCAAATTCTACGGCTGGCTGCTGATAATCCTCAATCCCAGGCAATTGTGCCGGTTACGGCAGCCGGCGAATTTGAGCCGCTTTTCGCAATCTACCGCCCGGAGATAAGTTCAACGATTCAAACCTGTCTGCAAAGCGGACAGCGTCATATTCACGGACTATTCGCACAGGTTCCGCATACACGACTTGAATTGAAATCAGGCGTGATCATCCCGAACCTGAATGACCCGGATGATATTGATGGGTACCTAAAATTACGTCGGCGAGGCGCCAGTTTTTGATTTGACCCGAATGATGATCCGGGGATGATCTTTAAGCCGTGGCAGCCAGCGGTTCAGAAAATCATCCAATTGATCCAGCAACCCCGGTCTCAGGGTGAAAACAACCTGCGAGGGGAAATTTGCCCCACTGAAAATCCGTGTCAAAACCGGTAGATACCCTTTCCCGCTCATTTCCAACGGCCCGATCTCATCCACAATGAACCAATCACTGGTGGAAGCTGCGGCTGTTAAAGCTTCAGCCGCCCATTTGAACGCGTCCGGGTGGAAATAGTACTTACCTAATTGTTCACCCCGAGCCAGGAATTCCGTGGAACTGAGCGGATGCTGTTTACCGCCGGCAATGCGTTGATTGATTTGACGCCAGCTTTCAGCTCCCAGCGTTTCCCGGATGGATAGGAGTCCGTCCACCCGGATATGTTGTCTTGTTAGCTCGGCTGTCAGGCGCGTCAGGTAGGTTGTTTTCCCGGCGCCGGGAGCACCGGTAAGTATGATCAGTGATGGGGTTGATCCAACCTGTTGGATGAGCGCCGCCGGTTCGGTTGAACCTG